>DATFHJ010000069.1:0-4017 GCA_035248585.1 Thermoanaerobaculia bacterium | reverse complement strand
CGGAAATCTCCGACGCGTCGGGCGTCACCTGCAGCGCTCCGCCGAGGGCGCGCGTGATCACGTTGCGGAGCGGATGCTTCTCCGCCTCCGCCTCGGTGAGCATGCCGGCCTGCACCTGCTCGAACACCCACGAGTGATCGTTCGTGATCCGCGACAGCTGTCCGTTGCGGATCAGGTAGGCGCGGGAGTCGCCCACGTGCGCCACCGACATCTTCTCGTCGTCGGCCATGCACGCCACCACCGTCGTGCCCATGCCCCGCAGGCGGGCATCCTTCTTCATCGCCTCGAGCACGCGCTGATTGGCCATCCGCAGCGCGGCCATCAGGCGATTCGTCGTGCGGGTGTAGTGCTCGTCGTACGCGTGCGGCCAGGTGCCGTCGTCTTCTTTCGTGTGGAGGATGAACTCGGAAATGGAGTCGACGGCAATGCGGGACGCGATCTCGCCCGCGGCGTGGCCGCCCATGCCGTCGGCGACGAGGAACAGCCGGGCGTTGCTCTCGACGAGAAACGCATCCTCGTTGTGTTGCCGCTGCCGGCCCACGTGCGTCGCACCGTGCGCGGAGAGTTCCATGTCCATCAGCGTTTCCCGAAGATCGAGAAGCCGCCCTTTGCCTCCTTCGTCTGCCGCAGCTCCGCGAGAGCCATCTGAACTTCGACGTTGGAGGCATCCCACTTCAGAGCCTCCTCGAGATACCGTTCCGCCTTGGCTACGAGTCCCGCCTGCCGGCAGATGAGTCCCGCATCCTTGAGAAAGAGGGGATTCATCGGCTCTCGCTGGACCGCGCCCTCGATCGCCTGCACCGACTGCCGGGCGTAGGCCGGGATGCGCGCCGCGGCGAGGGCGAGGTAGTGATGCGCCTTCGCGTCCTGCGGGTGGTGCTTCACGGCCATGTCGAAATTCTCGTACGCGCCGCGAAGATCGTTTTCCTTGAACGCCTTGACGCCCTTGGCCAGGTACGCCTTCGCCACCTGCGCGTAGTCGGCCGGGCCTTTTCCGCCGGCCGAGATCTCGGCGTCATGCTGTTTCCGTTTGTTGGGATTGGTCAGGACGTTGACCGCCTCGGTGAGGGTCTGGAACTTTCGCTCCGCATCGGCCTTGTCGGCGCCGCGATAGCGGTCGGGATGGTTCTCCCGCGCAAGTTTCCGAAAGCGATCGCGGATCTCGCCATCGCTCGCGGACCGTTCGACGCCCAGAATCTCGTAATAGTTGACCTTCATCCAGTTTTTTGGGTTCGCGACAAATAGACCCTCTTAGCGGACTCGCGAACGATTTGCGAGACGCCTTTGTCGTCCTTCAACCCTTTCAAATCTCTTAAGGTTAATCGATTGATGAACGGGAGAACAACCCCCACCGGTGTCTTCGGATTGCGGCAGAGGATGACCATGATGTTGTACTTCGCGGACCAATCGCGTTTGGTGGCGATGATGCGCAGAACTTCCTCTTCCACGTTGCGCATGCCGGCGATGTTCTCGATCTCCTGTTCCGTCAGCCGCGGGTTGCGCATGACCGACGAGCAAATCAGCTTGTTGCGCTCCCGGACCAGCAGCATCCGCAGCATGCGGTCCCCTTTGAATGCGAGCTGCACTTTCTCGGAAATGGTCATGTAGGAAAGCTTGGCCCAGACCGCCGAGGCCTTCAGGTTCTTCTTTTCGAGCTCCGTCAGCGCAACCGGCTGCGAGTGCTGGTCCGGCTCCTGCGCGGCGCGCTCGAGCAGGTCGGCGATCGGATCGAGCGGCAGCTCGAGGACCTCGGCCTCGATCTCCTGCGTCTCGATGCGCGCTTTCTTGTCGAAGAACTCCTCGCGCGTTTCGAGCGCGCGTCGCCGCGCGTCGCCTGAGAGGAAAGGATTCTCGAGCAGAGCCTCGAGGATCTCGGGCGCGCGGAGGATGCGGGCCTGGTTGATGACGATGACGTCCTGCACCTGCGGCTCGGCGGTGCGCGCGAGCGCGACAATCGCGGAGTCCGGCACCGCGCGGTTGCGGATCAGCGCCTCGATCGCCTGCCCGTCGCTCGTGACGCCGAGGAGCCGCACGAGCGAGTCCGCGGGAAGGGCCTCGTTCGAGGCGAAGGCGAGGACGATGCGCGGCGGGAGCTCGGAGAGCGCGAGTTTCGCCAGGCCCGCGATCTCGGCGTCGTTCGAGGCGCCGAGGTAGGCGAGCACTTCGACCAGCTCCTCCTGCGGAAGCGGCAGGAAGCCGCGGGCGATCGTCGCGACGACGTCGCGCGGATAGACGCCCGATTCGATCAGCTCGATCACGGCGGCGGCGGTCAGCTCGCCCGAGGCTGCCGTTGAACTGGCGGTAGTCATGGCTGTTCCCTGCTGGAGGGTTCTCCCGCACGCAAGCGCTCCAGCGCCGCGCGGTCGAAGGCGATTTCTCTCACCCGGCCTTCGGGTCCGAGCTGCGGGACTTCAATTCCGTTCAATCGCAACACCACCCCGGCCGCATTGCCGGTCCGGAACTGAAATTTATCCGCGGCCTCGAAATTTTTTCGTTCGCCGCGGGAGAGATCTCCCGTGAAAAGTGACTTTCCATCGCCTCGCAGCTGGACCCAGGAGTCGTCCACGGCCTCGATTTCGAGCCGCAGCTTCGAATCGTCGACGACGGGCGCCGGAGCGGGCGCGGGCGCGGGAGGGAGCGCCACCGGCTTCGCCGCGGTCGTCACCGGGATCTCGGTGCCGGCGTCGGGCTCGCTTTTCAGCTTGCGCTGCACGGCGTACCAGGTCACGCCCGCCAGCGCCAGGACGATCAGGACGATGTAGATGTAGTTGCGGTTGACGCGCGCGTACGCGGGCGGGATGCCGCGTTTCGGCTGCGGCTTGGGCGTGATGTCGCGCACCGGCGTCACCGGATAGCGCTCGATCTGCGGCGGCTTTTCGATGCGATCGTCGTTCGAGGCCGCGAAGTTGTAGCGGTTGACCATGTCCTCGGAGTTGAGGCCGACGTAGCGCGCGTACTCGCGCACGAAGCCGCGCGTGAAGACGGGCGCGGGCAGCGTCTGATGGTCGTTGCGCTCGAGGGCCTCGAGGAAGCGCTTGCTGATCTTCGTCGCGTCGGAGATTTCCTTGAGCGAAATGCCGCGGATCTCGCGCTCGCGGCGCAGCTCCTCGCCGAAGGAGGCGAGCTCCGACGCGCCTCCCTGGGGCGGCGATTCCTGGTCAGGCATCCGGAGGGTCATTGTATTCGCTCTCGGAGGCGCTCGATGCAGCGGCGGAGGTAGACGGACGTGGCGGGGGCAGCGTGGATCTGGGCCAGGTCGCGCTTCGAGAGAAAGCGCAGCTGCGACGCGGCGGACGAGCGCGGCGTGTTGGGGTTGAGGACGAGCGCCTTGCGGATGGCGTATCGATACGACCATTTCGTGTCGTGCGCGATCATGCGCAGCTGGTCGACGGTGGCGCGCGAGGAGTTGATGAGCGCGAGGAGATCGTCTTCGCGCAGCCGCTTGTTGATGAGCAGGGCCTCGAAGACTCTCGGCTGCGGATCGTAGAGGAAGAAGGTGATGAGCGCCGGGCTGCAGCGGCGCGCGGTGGCGACGCGCTCGCCGAGGGCCAGCTCCTCGACGCGGAGGAGCAGCCGGGCCTCGATCGCGCGGCGGACCGGCGCGGGCACGCGGACGTCGATCGAGAGGCGCACGAGATCGAACCAGTAGAGATAGTGAATGAGCTTCGACGAATGCGGCAGCGGCGTCTGCCGGTGCGCGACGAGCTTGAGGCGGACGGAGTAGAACGCCGCCAGGCGCTGGTTCTGCGCGAGCTTGCCGAGGAGCTGCGGCGTGACGAACGGATTGTCGAGGATCGCCAGCGCCTCGTCCTCGAGCATCGCGTTGCCGGCGTCGGCGATGATCTGCGCCAGCTCGTCGGCGTTCGCCTCTTTGAGCCGGCGGATGCGCTCGTGTCGCATGTGTTCGACACAACACTACCGCAGCAGAAGTAAACTCCGCGCGTGCCCTCGAACCGCGCGGCCGCCGCGCGCGCTGAACGATTCCTCGCCATCACTGCCGTCGCCGGACTGGTCGTC
>DATFHJ010000068.1:0-24755 GCA_035248585.1 Thermoanaerobaculia bacterium | reverse complement strand
CGGCGAGGAGGGGAGACGCAATCAGAAGAATGAACGCTAGCGGACGCAGGCGGGACGCGATGGTCATGGAACCTCAAACACTGGATTCACCATTCAATTTCCGTGGAGCGGCGGGCTTTAGCCCGCCCGGTTTCCTTTCGGCGGGCTGAAGCCCGCCGCTCCACGGTTTCCGAATATTCAACGCATCAATTTCACCGAGGCGAACCCGGTCGCGTGGGAGGCCTCGTCCATCACCCCTATCGAAATGCCGTCCGTGCGCGCGTCGGTGGTCACGGCGAGCTTCACGGTGATTTCTTTCCGGCGCTCGAGCGACGCCGCGGGGAAGCGGAAGTTCTGCTCCTGGCGCGTCACTTTCGAGACCGCGCCGTCGCTGCGCACGAACGCCGCGAAGACGGAGAAGCGGCCCGTGAGATCGGCGCCGTCGGGGAGGAGCGTCAGCGAATTTGTCGGAATCGTCACCGTCACGGGCACGGAGATCGTGTCGGCGCCGGCTTCGGTCACGGGATCGGCGATGGCGCGGATCTTCAGATCGTTCGTGCTCATCGGCCGGAAGAGATTCGCGGCCACGGCGTCGTTCATCTCGGTCGAGACCGTCTGCTCCACGACGGAGCGGCGCGCGCGGACGACGTAGCCTTTCTTCTTCAGCCGCACGTCGATCGACTTCATCCGGTCCTGCCGCTCGTCGCTGGAGCGGTAGCCGAGGGAGTAGTAGGTGGTGAGATCGGACGCGATCGTGTCGAAGGCGAGCTGGAAATTCGTCGAGCCGGTGAGCGCGCGGCCGCCGGTCGCGTCGGCAACGGCCTGCATCGTGGCTATGCCGGTCTTCGGCGTCGCCGGCTGGGCAAGGCTGGTGACGCGCACGTGCCGCGAGGCATCGATCGATGAGAGATCGCCGCCCTTTCCGGCCGCGTCGATCGGATAGAGCGAGATGCCGCTGCTGTTCGCGGCGTCGGCGATCTCATTGATCAGCGACGGCAACTGGTAGGAGCGCGCGTCGAGCATCGAGCTTTGGTTGTCGCCGCCCGCGAAATCCTCACGGATCGAATCGAGAAAGGCGAATGCCTCGTCGGCGGGGTTGGTCGAGAAGCGCTCCGTGACGATCACGGCAAGCTTGCGCCCCTCGGCGCCGCGGAACGCGGCCAGGAGACTCTTGAGCGCGCCTGTTTTCGCATTCATGTCGTGCACGACCTGCTGCGCGTAAGCGCTCACGATTCGCACGCCCTCGTTCCACGGCGGCTCCTGCGGCGGACTGAAGGCCTTGTACGCCGAGATCGTCTGCGCGAGATCGGACTGGTAGTCGCTCTGCCGCAGCGTCTGCGGCGCGGCGCTCTGCGCCGCGAGGCGCCGCATCGCCGCCTCGATCCGCTCCGGATCGTTGCGCGTCAACGTCTCCGTCACCAGCGCGTTGTTCCACGTCGCGATCGTGATCTCGTCGCCGCCGCGGATGTTTTCCTCGAGAAACTTCTGTAAATGCGGCAGGACAGCGTTGCGCGCGTGCGGATGCAGCGCGGAATTGTCGATGAAGACGATCATCCGCCGGCGGCGGACGTCCGGCACCGCCTGCGCCTCCGGCTCCGCGGCGGCCGTGGTCTGTACGACCTGCGCGCCGGCGGGATGCACTTCGAGAAAATTCGAGATCTCCTTCTTCTCCCCGTTCTCGTAAATCTCGAAGTCGTCTTCGTCAGGCCGGCGACCGGCTTGCCGTCGCGCGTCGTGACGATGACGTCGACGTTCGTGACGCGCACTTCGAGCGTCTCGCTGAAGAACGTCTGCGCGAGCACCGTGAGAGCAAGCAGGCAGAGGCGCATAATTGGAGCACCTCGATGATAGCGCGCCTGTTCCTCGTCCTGCTGTTAGCAATCGGCGTCGAAGCGCGGGCCGCGGTGTCGTGCGACTTCACGACCGTGGTCAAGGGAAACGAGTACCGGTACACCGGCCGGATGTACATCGACGGCCCGAACTCACGCGTCGACATCACCAGCGGCACGCATCCGCTCTTCAATCCGCAGCGCTCCATCATCACGCGCAACGACGGGCGGGAGATCGTGGTGCTCGATCACGAGCGGCGCACCTACTTTGTCCGCAATACGGCCACGATGGGCGGCCAGCTCGCCGCCGCGCGCGGCATCGGCAAGACCAGCGCGACACGTCCGCGCGCGCGGGTGACGCGCGACGGCGAGCGCATGACGGTCGACGTCTCGTATCGCCTGAACATGGAGGTGGAAGGGGAGCGGATGCAGGCGACGGTGGACCTCCTCGCGGAGATCGATCCGAGCGGCATCGAGCAGCACGCGCTGCCGTGGGGCCTGCAGTTCGCGGCGAAGACGGGCTTCGCGGACGTCGACGAGCTGATCGCGAAACGGCTGCCGCAGCGCTTGCCGATGCGGCAAGTGGTGTCGGTCTCCCGCCGCATCGGCGACGGCCCGATGGTGACGGAGTCGATCACGACAACGGTGACGAACGTCTCCGAAGCGCCCGTCGCCGCGGAGCTCTTCCTCGCGCCGTACGGCTATCGCTACGAGGAGCCGGTGTTCAGTTTTTCGCGCTAGTGGAGCGGCGGGCTTTAGCCCGCCGAAAAAAGAACGGCGGGCTGAAGCCCGCCGCTCCATGGTTCACGGCATCCAGAAATCCCGCGCGTACAGGCGGTACAGCTTCGTCTCCGCGCCCTCCGCGTTCTTCAAATACCCCTCCCACGCATCCAGTTGCTTGTCCGGCCCGATCGTGAAGTACACCGCGCCGGGGACGTCTTTGCCTTTCGCGTTGTAGCCCGGCAGGACGCGGCCGTAGACGGCGTCTTTGCGGTCGAAGAGTTTGTTGCCGAGCTCGGGATCCTTGCGCAACTCGAGGATCGACTGGCGGAACTGTTTCACCTGCGCGGGCGGCTGGACGTCGGCGAGATCGGCGGCCATGGCCTCGGCGCGGTTCTCGTACGTCGCCGCGGCGCGCGTCTCGCCGAACACCTGCGCGACGGCGTAGTCGGCGAGGCGCGGATCGCGCTCCGCGCTCTTCAGCGTGTCGACCACGAATTTCACGGTCTGCGGGATCTCCGGCGTGCGCTCGGCGTAATAGCCCTGCCGCCCCGTCTGCACACTCGCGCGAAGGCCGTTGCTGTACGCGAGGCCGTTCGCGAGCGTTTTGAGGAAGACGCCGTGCGCGCCGTAGCCGGAATGCAGGCGCGAGGCGAGATAGTCGAGCTGCAACTCCTTGTTCGCCGCGTCGGAGAAATGCGCGCTCGGCACCGACGTGATGATCACCCCGCCCTTCATGTTCGGCGCGAGGAGGCCGACGTAAATCGGATTCGCCGCCGACGTGTCGCGCGCGCGAAGGCGCGCGTCGACGAGACGCGTGTCGCTCGCCGGCGGGAGGGTGGGCGGGGCGGCGGCGTTGAGGGAGGACGCCAGCGCGTCGACGGACGGCGCGAGCGCGCTCTGAATCGCGGTCGACGTGACGAAGAACATGCGCGCATTCGCGCGGCGCAGCAGCGACTGGCGGAGCGAATCGAGCGCGGCCAGCGCCTCGGCGGGCGTCGTCAGGAGATCGTCGCGCAGCGCCATCACGAGATAGTTCCAGTCGCCTTCGAGGCTGCCGTCCGGAATCTCGATGAGCGTCAGATCGAGATCCTTCGCCGCATCCTTCGCGATCGCTTGCGCCGATGCCGAAAGGCTGGCCACCGTCTCCGGCTTCGCCAGCATCGCCTTCAGCTCCGCGCGCGTTCCTTTCTGCTGCGCGAGGTTCGTGAACCACTGCGACAGCGCGTCGCGATCCGCGGCCGGCGCTTCTTTCAGCAGCCACCGCAGCCGCAGCGCGTTGTGACCGCGGGTCATGAACGAGTCGGCCGCGAGATACGCCGGATTCGTCTGCACGCGGTACGCGTTCGCCGGATTCTGCACCCACGACTCTTCCGAGCCCTGGGTCGTGTTGCGCAGCCCGCTCAGCGACTGATCGACGACGTCGCGGATGCGCGCGAGATTTTCCGGGCGCCAATCGGGATGATTGAGGACGAGCGACATCCACTCGATGGCCCGCTTCGATTCATTCGTCCCGATGCCCGCGCCGCGCACGACCAGCTCCACGCGCTCCGTGCGCGGGTTCGTCGCAAAGTACGCGTTCAGGTTGAGGATCTCTTTCCGCAGCCGCTCCGACATTTCTTCGTAGGACACCGGCTTGCCGTTCTCGATGACGCCGACGCGCGTGAGCAGCGCGGGGAGCAGCGAGAGGTAACGAAGCTGCGTGCGCGACACGCGGTCGGCGCGCAGCGCGAGACCAAGGGTCGCGGACGACATGTTGTCGAACGTCGAGGTGACGATCGGCACGCCCGACTCGAGCGTTTTCGACGCGAACTGCAGTTGGTCATCGAGGGTCAGGGGAGGGTTCTTCACGAACTCCGGCGGCGTGATTTTCTTCGCTTCTTCCTCGATGCGCGCCGATTCCGCATCCTGCTCGCCCTGGTAGCGCTTGATCGACGCCTGCAGGTCGGCGTTGGCGTACTGATTCGCGAGGCGCTGCGCTTCCGCTTCCGCGCGCTGCGTCCGCTCGGTCTCTTCGCGCTGCAGCACCGCGGGGCTCGGCTTCGCCGCGGCGGCGTACGGCGTGACGCCGGTCAGCTGCCATTTCGCGAGCAGGTCGCGCCAGATGTTCTTGTCCGACGTCAGCAGCTTGCGGATGTTCGCCAGCTGCGGTTTGAGCGTCACCGACTTTTTGAACTCCGGCACGCTCTCGAGGAGCAGCAGCTGGTCCATCCACCCCGATCCCGTTCCTCGGAAGCCCCACGAGGGTGGCGTGTTGACGAAGTTCGCGAGCTGCCGCTCTGTCTGGATCACGCGGCTCAGCGCACGGTTGTTGAGCTCCTTCAGTTCCGGCGAGCCGTCGGCGAATGAGGCCACGCGCTTCAGCTCGTCCATCACCTTCTGCCGGATCTCGGCGATCTTCTCCTGCGTGAGATTCGCGACCGCAACGTTGTCGAGGATGAACGCGACCACGTGTCCCTCATCGCGATCGATGTTGTTGAACACGGCCGTCGCGCCGGTGTCGATGACTTTCGTCTTGCTGTCGACAAACAGCTTGTACAGGTTTGTCGTCGCGTCACCGGCGAAGACGTCGCCGAACAGTTCCAGCAGGCCGATCTCCTCGACCGGCATGTTTCTGCGCGTGGCCGGCCAGACGAAAGAGAGAGGGCTCGGCTGCTGATCATTGCGCTGCGGGTATTCGTCGATGCGGATCGTCCCGGCCGCCGCGGCGCGGAACGGCGGCAGCGGCTTGGCCAGTGCCGACTCGCGCTTCTTCGGCTCGCTCTCGACTTTCGTCAGGATCTTGTCCGTCCGTGTGAGCACTTCGTCGAGCGCGACGCTTTTCGGAAACGCCACCATTGTTCCCATGTTCGCGAGGTAGTAGTTCGCCGCGTGGAAGTTGCGGATGTCCTCAGGCTTCATCGTCCGGATGCCGGACGGCTCGCCGCCGGAGTTGTAGGCGAGCGGATGCTGCGCGCCGTAGACGAGCTGGTTCATCGCCCGAAAGAGAACGCTGTAGCGGTTCACGCTGGAGCTGGTCATCTCGTTGTAGACCGAACCGCGCTCCTCGAGGCGCAGCGAGTTGTCGGGATTCGACGTCACGCCGAAGCTGCGCACCTCGCGGCGGATCTCTTCGTCGGTGTAGTTCGGATGCAGCAGCGCGTTGAGTTGCGCGGCGAAGAGATCGAAGAAGACGTCTTTGCCGCCGGTAGTGTTGAAGTGATAGCTCGTGCGCCACTGCTGCGTGAACGCGGTCGAGCCGGAGAGCCACATGGTGTCGAGGCCGGCGAACGAGCGGCCGGTCGTGCCCTTGCCGAGGAGGAGATGCTCCTGCGTGTGCGGCTCGCCCTGGTCGCCGACGGGGATCGAGTTCACCCAGGTGTAGCCCTGCGGCACCGACTCGATCTGCAGATAGTCGAGCGTGAAGCCGCTGCGGCGATGGACGAACCGCGCGCCTAACGGCTTGTCGGCGTCGTTGAGATAGAGCGCCTCGACGCGAAACCCGTCGACGACGTCGCCTTTTTTCAATTGATCGAGACTCACGGGTGCGGCGAAGAGAGATGCGGTCATGGTGAGCAGAAACAGTGCGAGCGCACGTTTGAGCATTCGGGCCTCCGGTTTTGTTCGGCGGGGGATTGTAATGGCTCGCGCGCTCAGCGCAGCCCGAACATCTCAGCATATTGCCGGATGTTTTCTTTGGAGCCCGTGAGGCGCAGTTTTCCCTTCGCCTTGGCCTCGGCGGCTGCGGCGCGGTCTCGCGAAGCGAGGGCGAGCGTGGAGATGTCGCCGGCCACGACGACGTCCGGCGAGGCGGCGGGGCCGAGCTCGGTTTCGATCGCGCCGTCGTTGATGCGCGCGTGCAGCACCTCGCCGCCGGTCTCGAACTGGACGACCAGTTTGCGTCCGCCGGCGCGCTCGGGGCGGAACATCATCCGCAGCGGAAACGCGAGCCATTGGATCTTGAACGCCTCACCCTTGCGGCGGTCGAGGAACGACGCGCCGAAGATCGCCAGCTCGCGCAGCGTGGCCTCCAGCTTCCGCCCGTGCGCGGTCAGCTCGTAGACCACGGACGCCGCGGGCGGGGGGAGGGTGCGGCGCTCCACGAGCTCCGCCTCCTCGAGCGTCTTGAGCCGCGCCGCGAGCATGTCCGTGGACACGCCGGGGATGCCGTCGAGGAGGTCCGTGTAGCGCTTCGGCCCTCCGAGAAGCTCGCGCGCGACGAGCAGCGTCCAGCGCTCCCCGACGAGATCGAGGGCCTTGGCGATGGCGCAGTACTGCTCGTACGACCGGCCGGTCATGCCTCGGCATGATACATCAAAGTCATCACTTGACTTTTCCAAGTAATGAATCCAGATTGGCAAGCAGGAGGCACAACGATCATGAAACGGTTCCTGGTTGCCCTGATCCTGCTCTGCGCCCTCGTCCCCGCCGCATCCGCGCAGTCGAAAGACGACGTCGAGCTGCGCTCGATCGCCCAGACGCTCCTCGACGCGCTGTCGCACGGCGACACGATGGCCTGGGAGCGCCATCTCCACCGCGACTTCCTGTTGACCGACGAAGCGGGCCACGTCGTACCGCGCGCGGAGATGCTGACGTACGTCCGCTCGCTCGCCGCCGACGAGGACGATCACATCCGCCTCGGCACGGCCATCATCCGCCGCGTCGGCAACGTCGCCGTCCTCTATCACCGCGACCTGCAGCACGCGCGCGTCGCGGGACAGGCGATCAACGCCGAATATCAGACCACCGACACCTACGTGAAGATCGGCGGGCGCTGGCAGCTGCTGGCGTCGCACGTCATGGCGCTTCCTCGGCCGCAGGTGCGCTGACCCGCTCCGCACCCCACAGCTGCGCGACCATCAGCAGCATGCCGAGGTCGCGCAGCACCACGATCCACATATCGCGGATGCGCTCCTCGTGAGTCCTGTTGGCGGCCGAGATGTCGAAGCAGCCGCAGTCGATGGCGTTGTTGCGCAGCAGGTTCCAGGAGATGGCGATGCTGAACATCAGCAGCATCAACGCGATGATGGTGCGCGCCGCACGCGTCCAGACGCCGAGGATCAGCGCGAGGCCGCAGAAGAGCTCGACCCACGGCATGATCAGCGCGCTGATGTTGATCAGACCGCCTGGCAGGATGCGGTAGTTGTAGATCATGTGCGCGAACGACGGCGGATCGGCGATCTTCGGCAGTGCCGCGATGACGAAGATCAGCCCGAGCGCGATCTGCACGCGGATGGTGAGCCAGGGAGACGTCAGCCACTTCATTACGGATTGCTTCCCGTCTTCACCGCGCCGCCGCGCTTCTGCCAGTCGGGGAAGCCGTCCTTGTAGACGTAGACGTTGTTGAACTGAATCCCCCACAGATCCTGCGCGAGCATGTGCGAGTCCTCACACGCCCCGCCCGAGCAGTAGATGACGATCGGCAGGTTCTGCTCGCGCGGATCGCTCCGCTCGCCGAACAGCGCGTTCACCTTGTCCCCCTTGTCCGCCTCCCAAACCGAGATCGACCGCGCCCCCGCAATGTGCCCTTCCTCGTACACCGAGGTGCGCCGCGCATCGAGAAACAAAGCCCCCGCGCCGTGCAGCGCGGCGACATCGTCGTACCCGATCTCGACATACGCCTTGTCAGGATGAGGCGTGAATTTCGCGACGTCGGGGGCAGGCGCGGGCGGTTTCTCGACAACCTGTGGAGCGGCGGGCTTTAGCCCGCCGGAAGGCACCGGAGCCTGCGTCGTAGTCGTCACAACCGGCTCCGCCGTCGTAGTCGTCGTACCCGTCGTAGGAGTCGTATCCGTCGTAACCGGTGTAGCGCGCGCCTCCGGCGCGCCCTGGGGCGGAGGGACGAGAGGCGCGCCGGAGGCGCGCGCTACACGGGCCGGCACCACGCGCGCGTCGGGGTAATACCCCGGAAGCACGAGCCGCCGCGTGCGGCCGGCAAACCCGTTCGCAATCACCGCGATCGCCGCCGCCGCCACGACCATCAAAGCAATCTGGACAAAGGTGTTTCGGATGCGCATCTCGCAAAGTATGACGCATGACCTCGGATCAGGTTCGCCGCAGCACCGTCACCGAGTGTCCCTCCACCTGCACCGCGTCGCCGGCATTCCATTCGCGATGCTCGCGCAGGTCGGGCACGATCTCGCTCGACTCCAGCACGATCTCCCACCGGTCGCCCCACGGTCCGGTCGGCAGCGTGAACTCGATCGGCTCCGAGTGGCCGTTGAAAAGCAGGTAGAAACTGTCGTCGACGACCGGCTCGCCGCGATGATCGGGCGTGGGAATGGCGCGGCCGTTGAGAAACACGCCGAGGGTGCGGACGAACGTGCTCCCCCAATCCTGATCCTGCATCTGATCGCCGTCGGGCTTGAACCAGCCGACGTCCGAAACGCCGCGCACCGGGCGGCCGTGGAACCAGCGCCGCCGCTGGAAATTCGGATGCTCCCTGCGGAAGCGAATCAGCCGCGCCGTGAACGCGAGCAGGCCGTCGTCGATGTGCTCCCAATCGAACCAGGCGAGCTCGTTGTCCTGGCAGTAGGCGTTGTTGTTGCCGCGCTGCGTCCGCCCGATCTCGTCCCCGCCGAGGAGCATCGGCACGCCCTGCGAGAGGAACAGCGTCATCAGGAAATTGCGCTGCTGCTTCGCGCGCAATGCGTTCACGTTCGGGTCATCGGTCGGTCCCTCGGCGCCGCTGTTCCATGAGCGATTGTTGTTGTCGCCGTCCTGATTGTTCTCGCCGTTCGCTTCGTTGTGCTTCTCGTTGTACGACACGAGATCGCGCAGCGTGAAGCCGTCGTGCGAGGTGATGAAGTTGATGCTCGCATACGGCTTGCGCCCGTTCTCCGCGTACAGATCGGAGCTGCCGGTCAGCCGCGTCGCGAGATCGTCGATCACCTGCTCCGTACCGCGCCAGTAGTCGCGGATCGCATCGCGATACTTGCCGTTCCACTCCGACCAGAGCGACGGAAAGTTGCCGACCTGATATCCGCCCTCGCCGACGTCCCACGGCTCGGCGATCAGCTTCACCTGCGAGATGAACGGGTCCTGCTGGATGATGTCGAAAAACGCGGAGAGGCGGTCGACGTCGTGCAGCTCGCGCGCGAGCGTGGCCGCGAGGTCGAAGCGGAATCCGTCGACGTGCATCTCCAGCAGCCAGTAGCGCAGCGAGTCCATGATCAGCTGCAGCACGTGCGGGTGGCGCATGTTCAGGCTGTTGCCCGTGCCGGTGTAGTCCATGTAGTACCGCCCTTCGTGCGTGCGGTAGTACGCGGCGTTGTCGATCCCTTTCATCGAGAGCATCGGCCCGAGGCGGTTCCCCTCGGAGGTATGGTTGTGGACGACGTCGAGGATCACTTCGATCCCCGCGTCGTGCAGCGCTCTCACCATCTGCTTGAACTCCGTCACCTGCTGGCCGGTCTGTCCGCTGGCGGCGTATTCGTTGTGCGGCGCGAGGAAGGCGATGGAGTCGTAGCCCCAGTAATTGCGCAGATTCTTGTCCAGCAGATGCTTCGCGTGGATGAACTGATGCACCGGCATCAGCTCGACCGCGGTCACGCCGAGCTGTTGCAGATAGCGGATCGCCGCCGGATGGGCGAGCCCCGCGTACGTGCCGCGCAGGTTCTCCGGGATTCCGGGATGGCGCATCGTGAATCCCTTCACGTGCAGCTCGTAGATGATCGTCTTGTGCCACGGCGTACGCGGCCGGCGGTCGTATTGCCAGTCGAAGTACGGATTGATCACGACCGACTTCGGCATGAACGGCGCGCTGTCGTCGTCGTTGCGCGAGTTCTCGGGATCGACGAAGCGATACGGGAACACCGCCTCGTCCCACTTCACCTGTCCTTCGACCGCCTTGCCGTACGGATCGAGCAGCAGTTTCGCAGGATTGCAGCGATGTCCGTGCTCCGGCTCCCACGGACCATGCACGCGGAACCCGTAGCGCTGGCCGGGTCCGATGTTCGGCAGATAGCCGTGAAAAATGAAGGCGGTGGTTTCCGGAAGATCGACGCGCGACTCCGCGCCGTTCGCGTCGAAGAGACAAAGCACCACTTTGTCCGCGACTTCCGAGAAAACGGAAAAATTCGTCCCGACGCCGTCCCAGGTCGCGCCGAGGGGATAAGGTTTGCCGGGCCAGATTTTCACAGACTTTCCGACCGCAAGAGTGCTGCCATGGCATGAGAGTCGCTCTGGAAGACGACCGGAATGAAACGCCAGAACCGCGATTGGAAATGCAGTTACGTCGTTCTCCTCGATCGCGCCACCGGCTCGCCGGACCAGGTTCGCGATCTCGCGCGCTATCTTTCCACCGTCAGCCTCGACTGTGAGGTCGTGGTTCTCGATCCCTCGCCGCGCATGCTCTTCGAATCGAACGGGCGCACGCTGCGCTGGGTCGGGCGGCATCTGCATCTTCCCGGCGGCCCGGCGGATCTCGTTCGTTCCGCAACCGCCGTGACGGCATGCGAGAAAGTGATCGTCGCCGCGGACGACGTCCGCTACACGCCGGACGCCATCGAACGGATCGTCCATCTGCTCGACGTTCACGAAGCGATCGAGCCGCAGGACTATCTCGATCCGCTTCCGTGGTGGAGTGGACTCGATGCGGGACGGATGCTCATTCATCGCGGCATCGAGCCGCAGCCCGATCACGAAGTCACGTTCGCGTTCCGCCGGAGCGCGAGCCAGGTCAGCGTGAGCAACCCCCACGCCGCGGCGGACGTGTTCGTGCGCCGCGAGCCGCGCGCATTTCCGGAATGGCTCGCCCAGCGCCCGCAGCTCGCGCGCAACGACTTCGCCCTGCCGGTGAAGACCGCGTTCTTCCTCTCGCTGATCCCGCTGCTGATCCTGTTCGCGGTCGCCGGCGGCATTCGCCTCGCCAGCGGCTACGCCGGTGCGATCGCATTCACCTCCGTCGCCCTGGCCCTCCGCGGCCGCGGCGGCGCCGCGTCGTTCTTCCCGCTGCGGGCCTGCCTCTTCGCGCCGCTCTGGGTCTTCGAGCGCAGCGTGAGCGTCTATTGGGCGCTGCTGCAGAAACTGAG
Source organism: Thermoanaerobaculia bacterium (assembly GCA_035248585.1). GTDB lineage: Bacteria > Acidobacteriota > Thermoanaerobaculia > Gp7-AA8 > Gp7-AA8 > QHVT01. The sequence goes on along the minus strand of DATFHJ010000068.1, from coordinate 13,216 downwards.
CGGCAGCGACTTCGAGCCGGCGGCGACTGCCGCGCCGGATCGGCCACGCGACGAACGCGTGGCGATCAACTGATCTCGACTGCAAGCCGCGCCGGCGTGGAGCCGAGCTGCGCGAACCACGCGACTTTGTTCGCCACGCAATCGAGCTCGACGATGTAGCGGCCGGGATCGAGTGGCGGGAGGTCGAACGTGATCGTCGTCTCGTCCTGCGGCAGGAGCGCGCGGTCGAGCGGCTGCCAGGCGTAGTCGAGCTTGAGCAGGCGTCCGTCCGCGGCATACAGATGTGCGCCGAGGTTGACGCCGCCGTGCGGTTCGCTCGACGGCAGCCATTTCGCGCGGCCGAGGTTGCGCACCGTCGCGCGGACGCGCATGCCCTCCAGCGTCGCTTCGACGGATGCTTTCAAGCCGGCGGGATGGCGGCTGTCGATTTCCTCGGTGCCCGCTTTGGTGAGGAAGAAGTCGCGCACGTTGCCGAGGAACGCGCGCGTCAGCTCCGCCCAGCGCGCGTACGTCTCGCCGGCCGCGAGGAGATCGTCGAACTCCGCGAGCGAGACGTGGAACGGCGGGACGTTGAACGCCGCGAGCTTCAGATCCGAGAAGCCGTAGCGCTGTGCCGCCGCGCCGATGGCGTGGATGTCGACGTCGTTCTCGATCACGCCGTACGTGCGCATCTCGAACTGCGACTGCGCCGTCTTCGAATGCTGCGGCCCCGGCTCCGCGAACCCGGCGATGCCGCCCGGCTTCAGCACGCGCCCGAACTCGCGCAGCATCTCGTCCGGATTCGTGGCGTGATGAAAGGCGTCGAAGCAGACGATCCGATCGACGCTCGCATCCGGCAGCTCGATGCGCCGCCCATCGAAGACGAGGAATTGCGGCTCCGGACGCGCGCCGATCGGCGGCAGTCTTTGAAAAAGCTCACGGGCGATCTTCAGCGCGGTAGGGGAGACGTCGAGCAGGATCGTCCTGCAGCCGAGCTGCGTGAGAAACCGCGAGAGCCAGCCCGTGCCCGCGCCGTATTCGAGCACGGTCATGCCGGGCGTGAGGTTCAGCCCCTGAATCAAAACGCCGAGGTTGATGAGCAGCTGCGGCGTATCCTCGGCCCGCGCGAACGGCTTCGCGAGATGGTCCTCCCACTCTTTCAGCGAAGCAAAGTACTCCTCGGCCGTGCGGTTCAGCTCTTCGATCGAGCTCTCGGCGATGAGCGTCTTCACATCGATGGACTGTGGAGCGGCGGGCTTCAGCCCGCCGTCGTCTTCCGGCGGGCTGAAGCCCGCCGCTCCACCAAGCTGCGCTTTCCGCTGCGCGTAGACGATTGCGCTGTCGAGCTCCAGCTCGACATGCGGCGAGTCGAAGCCCGCATCCTGCAGGATCGCGAACACTTCATTGAGATCGTACGGATTCGTCTCGATGAACGGCATCGACGTCCGCCGCATCGCGTTCACGAGCGCATTCACGCCCGGCACGCGAGCGCGCGCCTTCCGCGACAACGAAACGAGCGGCGAGATCGACGCGCGATACGGAAACTGAAACACGCCCACGCCGCCTTCGCGCACGCGGCGCGTCAGCGCGCGGAGCAGCTCGAGACCTTCACCGCGGCGCAGCCGCTGCAAGACGAGCACGCAGTTGACGAGATCGAACGTGCGGTCGTCCAAAGAGCTCAGCAACTCGACATTCGAGATCCCCGCTTTGGCGAGATGCATCCGCGCCGTCTCGAGCATCGCCTTCGAGACGTCGACGCCCGTCACTCTCGTTGCACGGCGTGCAAACGGAAGGAGCAATCGGCCGACGCCGCAGCCGTACTCCAGCACCGAGGCCGGCGCAAAGTGCGAGGCCACGCGCGTGCCGAGGATCGCGTAGAGCTCGGAGACGGACGCTTCGCCGCTGTCGAAGAACTCCGCTTCGGCCGCGGGATCGAAGTGCCGGCGCAGGAAGCGTTCGTGCGTGAGGACCGCGAAGTACGGCTCGCGCGCGGCGAACGCGTCCCACGCGGCGAGGTTCATGCGATCGCCGCGAATGCCTTGAGCGCCTCGTCCTCGCTTTCGTACACCTGGAACATCGGCAGGAGATTCGTCAGGCGGAGGGTCTTGGTGACGCGGTCCTGCGGCTTGAGCAGCCGCAGCGACGCGCCGCGGCGCTGCGAGTCGCGGAACGCCTGCACCAGCTCGCCGAGGCCGTTGCTGTCGATGTAATCCATCTCGGAGAGATTGAGGAGAATCTTCTTCCCGCCGCCGTCGAGGATCTCATCGATGATCTGCGGCAGCACCGAATCGCCGACGCCGATCGCCAGCCTTCCCCGAAAGTCGACGACCGTCACATCCTTTGCTTTTCGCACCGCGATATCCATGGTCGCGGATCATAGTGCGGAAGCGCCGACCGCGTCGAGGACGGTACCCGCGGGAAGCTCGATCGTGAACGTCGAGCCCGCGCCGGGGACGCTCTCCGCGGTGACCTCGCCGTGCATGGCCCGCGCGAGATCGCGGCTGATGGCCAGGCCGAGACCGACGCCGCGCGCCGCGGCGGCCGAGCCGGCGACGATCTGCACGAAGGGCGAGAAAATCCGCTGCAGGTCCTCCGCGGCAATGCCGATCCCGGTGTCGCGAACGCGAATCCGTACCCGTTCCGGATCGCCCTCGCAGCTCACGGCGATCGTGCCGCCGGCGGGCGTGTACTTCACCGCGTTCGTCAGGAGGTTCAGGAGGATCTGCTGCAGGCGATGCGGATCGGCGATCACCGCAAATCCCGCCTCGCATTCATCGATTTCCAGCGACAGTCCGGCCTCCGCGGCCTGCAGCCGAATCAGCGCCTCGGCGCGCGCAACGGCGTCCGAGACCGGCACGTCGCGAAGCCGCACCTCCACCCGGCCCGTGTCGAGCCGCGCGTACTCGAGGATGTCGTTGATCAGCGTCATCTGCATGCGGCAGGCTTCCTGGATCGACTCGACCGACTCGCGCTGTTCCCCGGTCAATTCGCTGGTTGCGAGCAGCTGCGCGTTTCCGTAAATCGCCGTGAGCGGCGCGCGCAGGTCGTGCGACATCATGGAGAGAAACTTCGCCTTCGCGTCGCTCGACTGCTCGGCCAGCCGTCGCGCCTGGAGCAGTTGCTCCTCGTACTCGTGGCGCTGGAGCATGCGCAGGCAAACGCAGTCGCTGACGAAGCGCCCGTCGCGCTCCCGGCGCACGCCGTTCAGCAGCACCGGAATGTCGGCGCCGTGCTTCGTGCGCAGTGCCAGGTACACCTCGTCGACCCGCTCCTGCACCTTGAGCATGGGGAAGAGATAGGTGTGATGGAAGATGCGCCCGCCGGGCGGCAGGATCTTGTCCATGTGCCAGCCGAGCAATTCGACGCGCGTATAGTCGAGCATCTCCGCGAGCGTCTGATTGAGCTCGACGATCGTGCCGTCGTCGGCGAACGCCACGAACCCGCACGGGGCGTTGCTCATCAGATCGTGCATCTCGGCCGCGAACTCTCCTCAACTCGAAAGATAGCTTTGAATCGCCTCGATCGTTTCGTCGGGATGGCTGATGTGCGGGCAGTGTCCCGTCGCCTTCATCAACCGCAACGTGCTCTGCGGCAGGCTGCGGTGGAGGTAATGGCCGACTTCGACCGGCGCGATCGCGTCCTCGTGGCATTGCATGATCAGCGACGGCACGCGCAGTTGGCGGAGGTCGGCGCGGTTGTCGGCGAAGAACGTCGTCTCCGCGAAGCGGCGCGTGATCCCCGGGTCGGTGGAACAGAAGCTGTCATTCAGCTCCTTCGTGAGCTCCGGCCGGTCGTCGTTCTTCATCACCACCGGTGCCAGGAAGTTCGCCCAGCCGATGTAGTTCTTGTCCATCAGGTCGAGCAGCCCCTCGATGTCCGCGCGCTCGAAGCCGCCGACGTAGTCCGTGTCGTTGATGTACCGCGGCGACGGCCCGACCATGATCAGGCGGCTGAAGCGCTCCGGCTGGCGGTTGGCGGCCAGGACGCCGACCATGCTGCTCACCGAGTGCCCGACGAAGATCACGTCGCGCAGGTCGAGTGCCTCGCAGATCTCGAGCACGTCCTGCGCGTATCCGTCGAGCGTGGAGTAGCGGTGCGGATCCCACGCGCCGGAGTCGGACTTGCCGGAGCCGACGTAGTCGAAGAGCACGATCCGGTAGTCGTTCTCGAAGGCGGGAGTGAGGAAACGCCACATGTTCTGGTCGCAGCCGAAGCCGTGCGCGAAGAGGAGCGGCCGCGTGCCGCGGCCGGAGACATGTACGTTGTTGCGGCTGAGGACGTCCGTCATGAAAGCCTGCTGATGCAAAACCCGCGCGAAAGCGTGTCGGCGCGGCCGTCCAATAGATCGGATGCCGTGATTTAGAAACCATCCGGGGGTCGTCCATGTCGAAAGCTTCCGATCTGGAGCAGGCGCAGTCGCTCGTCCGTGATGTGATCCTCGGGCAGAACAACCTCTACATCAAAGAACTGCTGCGCGAGAAGAAGGTCCCGGTCAAAGCGAACGCCACGAAGGCGGAGCTGGCGGCGCTGCTCACGACGGCGGTGGACGACGGCACGATCACGCTGGCGAAGCTCACCGACTGGATCGACGAGACCGAAGGGTGGGGCGACGAGCATATCTATCTCTTCAACGTCCCGAAGTCCGTCTGCAACGACGCGCTCTGGACCAGGAGCGAGCACGTTCAGGAGCACGTGCGCGGAGTGAAGAAGCTCGCCAAGCTATGGGACGCCGATACGTCCGTCGAATACCCCGAGGAGCGGATGCTGACCGGCATCCACTACGACGATTCCGAGCGCGAGCTGACCTGCGTGTGGCATCAGGGGACGCGCTTTCGCCAGCGCGCGAAAGAGAAAGACTTCGAGCGCGACGAGGAAGACGGCGAGCACTATTACTACGACGCGTACCGCGATGCCGCGCGGCGCAATGTGGCGCGTATCGTGTTCCGGCCGCGCGCCGCGCTGGCGGCCGTTTTCTTACCCGGTGCCTCGGAGCCGAAGAGCCACGGGCCGGAGCGGGAGTCGATGGTGAATGAGATCAGTGACGTCTTCCGCATCGACGACAAGCGCATCTGCTCGATGGCCGATGCCATCAAGGCGCTCGACGCGCAGGCCAACACGAACGCCGGCGCGCGCAAGGTGCAGGCTCGCAGCACGCGGCTCAACACGACCGACGGCGGCGCGTACGTGGAGTTTGCCAGCGACTCGAAGCTCGGGTATGCCGGCTTCGATCCGGTGCGGAAGGTGCGGAAGGCGGTCAGCAGCGACGAGTTTGTCGGCGGCGGCGCCACGTTCCACTTCACGCTCCCGCCGATCGCGGACAAAGAACGCGACGCGCGCGTCAATCTCTACGGCGACTTCCAGCGCATCCGGATGTGGGTTCACCTCACGCGCGCCGACGTCTGGGCGATTCTCGGCACGATCCGGAGCGCCCTGCCGTGACGGCGGATTGGCCGGCGCTCGAGGAACGATTCGGCGCGGCGGCCGTGCAATTCATCCGGAAACTGCTGGCCCGTCCCGGCTCCATCGCGCTGACCACGGCGCGTCTGGCGCAGCAAGGCGGCGTCAGCGAGGCCGAGGCGGAGCAGTTGCTCGATGCCGTCGGCCTGTTCACGCGCGGCACGAATGAAACGTGCGGCAAGTGCGGAAAGGCTCTCGACGGCTACGGCGTACGCGACACCTGTCCCCATTGCGGCGTTTCGTTCGACGACGTAGCGCCGCAACAGGCAGTGATCTACGAGCTCGAGCGCGATCCGCCGCGCGATGTTAAGTGGGTGTTGGTGGTCCACGGCATGAACACGCGCGGCGAGTGGCAGGAGGAGTTGAGCTGGCTCGTCGGCGGGAGCTACCGCCACATGATCCCGGTCGCGATCTACAAGTACGGAAAAATCCAGCCGGGGGTGATGTTCCGCGGCCGCCAGCGCAGCCTGACGAAGAAGCTGATTGCGAAGATGAAGGCGCTCTCCGGTGAGTCCGAGCAGGCCGGCTACGGCGGCAAGCCCGACGTCATCGCGCACAGTTTCGGCACCTGGCTCATCGCGCACGCGCTCGAATCAGATCCGGCGTTGTCCATCGGCCGCCTGATTCTCCTCGGCTCGATCGTCCGTCCGGACTTCGACTGGCGAACGCTGATCGACCGCGGGCAGGTGGAGGCAGTTCTCAATCACGGCGGAACCCGCGATGAGTGGGTGCCGTTCGCGCAATTCCTCATTCCCGATTCCGGCCCGGGCGCGAAGCGCGGTTTCCCGCCGCCGGTGGCCAACGTTGCTGCCACCGGGTTCCGCCACAGCGACTATTTCTCGCCGCGCGACCGCATGCGGAGCGTGTTCGGTGAGGTGTGGCAACCGTTCCTTTCGTGGGAAGTGCCGCCGGAGATTCCGAATCGCTTCGAGGGCGCGGCATGGACGCCGGTCCTGGCGCCGTTGCGGTGGCTCACGTGGCTGGCAGGAACGTCGTTGTGGTGGGCGATCGTCATCGGGTCGATCTGGGTCGTCGTCGCGGGTGTGCGCGCGCTGATCGCATAGCTTCCTTCACAACTTCTTCATCAATCTGGCTACCATCGGGCAGTGCGCCGCAAAGTGCTCGTCGTGGAAGACGATCCGAAGATCCGCTCGACGGTCGAGTTGTATCTGCAGCGCGAGGGCTATGACGTCGCCACGGCGGACGACGGCGTCCGCGCGCTGGAAGTCGCCCGCGACGCAAAGCCGCATCTCGTGATCCTCGATCTGATGCTGCCGCGGCTCGACGGGCTCGCGGTCTGCCGCGCGTTGCGCGCGAGCGGCGAGGCGGCCATCATCATGGTCACGGCGCGGACGACCGAGGATGACAAACTGACGGGACTCGACCTCGGCGCGGACGACTATGTGACGAAGCCGTTCAGCCCGCGCGAGCTGATGGCGCGCGTGCGCGCCGTGATGCGCCGCGTGGCCGGCGAGGACGTCATCGAGGCGAACGGCCTGGCCATCGATCGCGTGCGGCGCGAGATCCGCGTCGACGGGGAAGTGATCAGCGCCACGCCGACGGAGTTCCGCATCCTGGAGACGCTGGCGCGCGCGGCGGGGCGCACGTTCACGCGGCAGGAGCTCGTCGAGCGCGCGCTCGGCGAGGACTACGACGGGCTCGATCGCACGGTCGACGTCCACATCATGAATCTGCGCCGCAAGCTCGGCGAGGCCGGCAAAGCCATCGTCACCGTCTTCGGCGTCGGCTACCGGTTCGCGAAATGATCCTGCGCTCGCTTCGCTGGCGCCTCGCCGTGGCCATGGCGCTCATCATCGCCGCGGTGCTCGCGGCGGCGGGCCTCTTCTCGAGCATCACCGTCAAGCGCGAGCTCGAACAGTTCCGGAAGAGCGACATGCGCAGTCCGAGCGCGCGCGTCGTCTTCAATGCCCGCGGCGAGATCGTCGAGCGCTCGCCGGAGTTGTCCGCGTTCGAGATCCGCCTGCAGGGCGACGACACGCTGCAGCTCACGCGACGCGGTGCGGGCGTCGCGGAGGCGCTGGTGCTGAAGATCCCGCCGATGCGCGTCGGCGACTCCCGCGTCTACTTTCTGCCGCGGCCCAACACGCGCGACGCCGTGTTCCGCACCGCCGTCAATCGCCGTCTCGTCGCCGGCGTCGCCATCGCCGCGCTGCTGGCGATCATCGTGATGATGACGCTCTTCCGCCGCGTCTTCGCGCCGGTCGAAGCGCTGACGCGCGGCGCTCGATCGCTCGCGAGCGGGCAGCTCGACACGCGCGTGCCCGTGCGCGGCCGCGACGAAGTGGCCGAGCTGGCGTCGGCGTTCAATTCGATGGCCGAGGCGCTGGAGCGGAACGAGAAAGCGCGGCGGAACATGGTCAGCGACGTCGCGCACGAGTTGCGCACGCCGCTGGCGAGCATCCGCGCGCAGCTCGAGGCCGCGCAGGACGGCGTGATGGCTGCCGACGCGAAATGGCTCGCGTCGATCGACGAAGACGCCGCGACGCTGGCGCGGCTTGTCGACGACTTGCAGCAACTCTCGCTCGCCGAGGCCGGGCAGCTGCGGTTGGAGCGGGAAGACATTGAGATCGCCGATCTCGTCGAGCGAGCGATCGCCGGCCTCGCGTTCAAGAACCTCACGCTCGACGTCCCGCGCGGCCTCGTCGTCCGCGTCGACGCGCGGCGGATGGTGCAGGTGCTGCGCAACCTGCTCGTGAACGCGATCGCACATGCGAGTCAGACGGTGCATGTGAGCGCGTCCGCGAAGGAGATTCGCGTCGCGGACGACGGCCCCGGCGTCCCGCCCGGCCACGAGCAAAAGATCTTCGATCGCTTCCACCGCGTCGACGCCTCCCGCTCGCGCGCCACCGGCGGCGCGGGCCTCGGACTCGCGATCGCGAAGGAGCTCGTCGAGCTGCACGGCGGGACGATCCGCTACGAGCGGCCGGCATTCATCATTTCTTTATAGGCGCTTCGTACCTTCGTTCATGGAGGCTACGATGAGACTTCGATTCCTGATCCTCAGTTGTGTGTTCGCGGCGGCTCTTTCCGCGCAACAGCGCATCCGCATCGGCGGCGGCGCCGATCCCGCTCTTACGAAAGACTGGCCGCGCTCCGAGGCCGGCCTGCCCGCGTTTCAAAAGTTCCTCGATGAGCTGGCGGCGCGCGATCTCTTTTCCGGCACGGTGCTGATCGCGCGCGGCAACGAGACAGTGCTTCAGAAATCGATCGGCCTTGCCGACAAGGAACACAACGTGCCGAACACGAGCGAGACGAAGTACAACATCGGCTCGATCAACAAGCTCTTCACCCGCACCGCGCTGCGCCAGCTGGCCGTAGACTTTTCGAAACCGCTGCGCGCGTATCTGCCGGACTACCCGTCGCCGATCGCCGACAAGATCACGATCCAGCAGATCGCCGAGATGAGCTCGGGCATGGGCGACGTCTTTGGCCCAAAGTACGACGCGACGGCGAAGAATCGCATCCGCGCGCTGAATGACTACGTGCCGTTCTTCGTCGACCAGCCGCTCGAGTTCGAGCCCGGCACGAAGCGCCGCTACTCGAACGCCGGCTACATCGTCCTCGGTTTGGTGATCGAGCGGCTCAGCGGGATGAGCTACTACGACTACGTCCGTACGAAGCTCTTTGCGCCCGCCGGCATGAACGACACGGACAGCTATCCGCTCGACTCGATCGTGCCGAACCGCGCCATCGGTTACGTGGGGCCGAAGCACGCGCGCACGAACATTTACGAGCTGCCCGCGCGCGGCTCGTCCGCCGGCGGCGGCTACTCAACGGTGGGCGACCTGCTCCGCTTCGTGCGCGCGCATCCGGAGATCCAGGGCGGCTTCGGCGGCGGCGCCGAGGGCATCAACGCGGCGGTCGAGCACGAAGGGGAGTACACGATCGTGGTGTTGTCGAACTACGATCCACCGGCAGCCGAGCACGTCGCGCAGAATGCGCGGCGGGCGTTGGGGTTGGCCGTGGACGAATGAACCTGATCCTTCTCTTCGAAGAGGACTTCATCTCCGAAAACGAAGTCCGTCTCACCGGCCGCCGTCTCGAGCACGTCACGAACGTGCATCGGGCGGCGGCCGGTGATTCACTCGTTGTCGGTGTTGCCGGCGGAAAGATCGGCACAGGGCTCGTCACCCGAATCGATCCACACGCGCTCGAGATGCAAATCACGTTGAGCAACGATCCACCAAAGCCACTCCCGCTCACGCTCGTCCTGGCGCTGCCGCGTCCAAAAGTGCTCAACCGCGTCATCGCCGGCGCGACGTCGCTGGGCGTGAAGCGCATCCACCTCATCAACGCCTGGCGCGTCGAGAAGAGCTACTGGAAATCGCCGAAGCTCTGGGCCGAAAACCTGCTGCTGCAGCGCGTGATCGGGCTGGAGCAGGCGAAGGACACGATTCTGCCGCAAATCGAATTGCATCGTTTCTTTCGCCAGTTCATCGAGAACCGTGGAGCGGCAGGCTTTAGCCTGCCGGCCCTCGGCGGGCTGAAGCCCGCCGCTCCACAGTTGCTCGTCGCGCATCCTCGCGCGAACGAAGAATGCCCGCGAAGCGTCGAGGGTCCAACCACGCTCGCCATCGGCCCCGAGGGCGGGTTCATCGAAGAGGAGATCGCGTCCTTCGTGCGCGCCGGCTTCACGCCCGTCACCCTCGGCGCGCGCGTGCTGCGCGTGGAAACGGCAGTTGCCGCGCTCATCGGCCGTTTATACTGACGCGTCCATGCAACGGCCCCAGGTCCTGTTTCTCGTCAAATTCTTCGTCATCCTCATCGCCGCGTATCTGCTGATCGCGTGGAATCCGGTGAACGACAACGTCATCGTTCCGTTCACGGCCGCGATTGCGCGCGTCTCGGGCGTGTTGCTGCGGCTGATCGGCGAGCCCGTCACCGTGACCGGCACGATCATCGGGTCGTCGCTCTTCGCCGTGAACATCAACAACGGCTGCAACGGCGTCGAAGCGATGCTGATCCTGCTCGGGTCGATCGTCGCGTTTCCGGCGACGCTGCGTGCGCGCGCGATCGGCCTCGTCCTCGGCGCGATCGCCGTGCAGATCCTCAACCTGATCCGCATCCTCACGCTCTTCTACATCGGCGCGCATCACCCGAAGCTCTTCGACGCTTTTCACACCGCCGTGTGGCAGATCATCGTCATCCTCAGCGCCGTCATCTTCTTCTTGATCTGGAGCAGCCGCGTTGGAACGGCTCGACTGGCGGCTCGTACTTAAGGCCCTCGGCGGATTCGCCGCCGGCATCGCGCTGTGGCTGTTGCTCTCGCCGCTGTACGACCGCCTCATCGCCCGCGGCGCCGAGGCGGCGATGCGGCTGTTCGAGCGCCCGCCGGTCACGCGCCTCAGGCTGGCCGAGGATCACTACGTCACGGTCGACCGCTCCGACTTCGACCCGCGCTCGAAACGTCCCGCGATTCCGCTGCGCGATCTGACCTTCAACTTCATCCTCCTGACCGCGCTCTTCGCGTACAACAAACGCGCGTTTTCTGACCGCAACATGGCCGGATTTCTCATCTCCTGCATGCTCCTCGGGCTCACGCACATCGCCGCGACCATCACCGAGGTCATGTCGATTTACGTCGCCAAGCTCGGCCTCTGGAGCGCCGTCCACTACCACTCCTTTGCCCGCAATTTCTGGGGCACCGCGAATCACTTCTACCGGCTCGTGCTGATGTACGCGATCGTCTTCGCGCTCTGGTGGATTTTTCGCGGGAAAGATGGAGACGTACGCGCCAAAAGCAGAGGTAGACGGAAGCGGTAGCGACGATGTAAAACAGACTCCTCGGAGGATCTGTTTTCATGCGGCTGGTCACGCGCGGTGACCTCGACGGTCTCACCAGCGCCGTCATCATCACGATGAAGGAGGCAATCGATGAGATTGCGCTCGTCCATCCGCAGGACATCACCGACAAAACGGTCGAGATCCGACCCGACGACATTCTCGCGAATCTGCCGTATCACCCCGACTGCGGCATGTGGTTCGATCATCACCTGCTGACCGACAGCAACGAGAAGCCGCCCGAGAACTTCAAGGGCCGGTACGGACTCGCGCCGTCCGCGGCGCGGCTCGTGTACGAGTATTACCGCGATCGCGATTCCGATGATGCGGCGCTGAAGCGGCTCGAGCCGCTGGTGAACGAGACCGATCGACTCGATGCCGCGCTGCTGACGCCCGACGACGTCGAGAATCCGCGCGATTACATTCTCCTCGGCTACACGATCGACAGCCGCTCGGGACTCGGCGGCTTCGAGGAGTACTTCCGCCAGCTCATCGAATCGCTGAAGACGAAGAGCATTCAGGAAGTGCTGGCGATGCCGGAAGTGCGGGCGCGCGTGGAGCGCCTGCGCGCCGACCAGGCGGCGTTCAAGGGCCTCCTCTCGCGCAACAGCTTCCAGCTGAACAACGTCATCATCACCGACCTGCGCGAGATCGAGCAGCTGCCGGCCGGCAATCGCTTCCTCGTCTACACGCTCTTCCCCGACGCGAACGTCTCGCTGCGCGTGCACTGGGGCCCGCGGCACGGCAGCGTGATCGCGGCGGTGGGACACAGCATCTTCAACCGCACGTGCAAGACCTCGGTGGGGGAGCTGATGTCGCGCTACGGCGGCGGCGGCCATCGCGGCGCCGGCACGTGCGTGCTGCCGATCGAGCAGGCCGCGGACGCGATCGACGAGATCCTGTTCGAGCTGCAGGCGAACGGATAGTCCAAACTACCAGCGAAAGTACGCCGGGTGCCCTTCCTTCACCGCCACGAACGTGCCGCGGCACGTCGCCGTCACTTTGCCGTTTGCCTCGAGCGTCGCCTCGATGGTCGCGCGATCCTCGGACGACTCGACGACGCGCGCGCGCAGGTGCAGCGTCGCATCGATCGGCGTCGGGCGTTTCAGCGTCACGTGAAAATCGAGCGTGACGGTGGCCGGCAATTCCGCCGCGCCGCGCGTCTTCATCAGATGCGTGGCCGCGCGCCAGTTGCTGTGGCAGTCGAGCAGCGCGCCGACGATCCCGCCGTTCACGATGCCGTCGAACGCGACATGGTGCGGCTCGGGACGCCAGTCGCACACCAGCTCGTCCCCCTCTTCGAAACTGCGGATGCGCAGCCCCTTCTCGTTGGCCGGACCGCATCCGAAGCAGCGGTTGTTGGGCGCGTACGTCTCCTGCAAACTCTTCATCGTGCGTCGCGTATTGTAGTGACATGCTGGCCATCGTTCTCGCTGCCGCGCTGACCGTTCCGGTTCCCGGACTCAACCTGAATGTGACGGTGGTGAAGGCGAAGGAACCGCACGACGACGCGATCTTTGTCCTCGCCGGCGGGCCGGGCGTCGCGGCGACGGGCATGGAAGGCTTCGCCACGCGCACGTTCGCGGAGTCGGGACGCGATCTCGTGCTCATCGATGCCCGCGGCACCGGCAAGTCGAATCCGCTGCACTGCGACTTTGGCGGCAGCGATGCCGACCTGCAACGCTACTTCACGGGATTCCTGCCGCTCGACAAGGTGCAGGAATGCCGCGACGAGCTCGCGAAGCGCACCGATCTCACGCAGTACACGACCTCCCGCATCGCGACGACGTCGAGGCTGTACGGAAGAAACTCGGATACAAGCAGGTCGATCTCTACGGCACGTCGTACGGCACGCGCGTCGCGATCGAGTACATGCGCCGCTACCCGAAGCGCGTGCGCACGGCGATTCTGGACGGAGTCGTTCCGCCGTCGCTGCACGGGCCGGAGATGTTCGCCGCCGAAGCGCAGAAGTCGCTCG
>DATFHJ010000067.1:0-2538 GCA_035248585.1 Thermoanaerobaculia bacterium | reverse complement strand
TGGAGCGGCGGGCTTCAGCCCGCCGAGAAGATTCGGCGGCCTAAAGGCCGCCGCTCCACACGTATGATCCTCGATCAATTCCGTCTCGACGGCCACACCGCCATCGTCACCGGCGCCTCCCGCGGCCTCGGCGCGGCGATGGCGGGCGCGCTCGAAGAAGCGGGCGCGCGCGTCATTCGCACGTCATCCGCTGATGCAGACCTGAGCAATCGCGAAGCCGTCAGCAAGCTCGTGGAGAACGACGCCGACATCCTCGTCAACAACGCCGGCATCATCCGCCGCGCGGATCTCGTCGACTACAGCGACGACGACTGGGATGCGGTGATCGAAGTGAACCTGCGCTCCGTCTTCGCGCTCTCGCGCGACTTCGCGCGGCGGCTCATCGCCGAAAAGCGCGGCGGCAAGATCATCAACATCGCCTCGATGCTCTCGTTTCAGGGCGGAATCCGCGTCGTCGCCTACACCGCCGCGAAGAGCGGCATCCTCGGGCTCACCCGCGCCCTCGCCAACGAGCTCGCGCCGCACGGCATCAACGTCAACGCCATCGCCCCCGGCTACATGGCCACCGACAACACCCAGGCCCTTCGCGACGATCCCGTGCGCAGCCGCGACATCCTCGCCCGCATCCCCGCCGCGCGCTGGGGCACGCCCGCCGACCTGCAGGGCGCGGTCGTCTTCCTCGCCTCACCCGCCTCGGACTACATGCACGGCAGCGTGCTCGCGGTGGACGGCGGGTGGATGGCGCGCTAAACGGGCGCTAAACGATCAAGCGCTTCCGCACCGCGTACAACACGATCTCCGCCGTGCTGTGCAGATTCAGTTTCTGCATCAGGTTCGCGCGGTGGGTGTCGATCGTGGAGACGCCGACGTCCAGCAGCACGGCGACTTCCTTGTTCGAGCGCCCTTCGGCGAGCAGTTGCAGGACTTCTTTCTCGCGATCGGTGAGGAGGTCGTACGAGTCCGTCAAGCCGCGCTCGCGCAGCTGCGCGACGTACTCCTCGGCCAGGACGCCGCTGACGGCGGGGCTGAAGAATGATTTTCCCGCGGCGACGGCGCGGATGGCGGGCAGGAGATCTTCGTCCGTTGCATCCTTTAATAGATAGCCGCGCGCGCCGGCGTGGATCGAGCGCATGACGTACGACTCGTCGAGGTGCATGCTGAGCATGATCGCGCGCGGCGGCGGCTGGAGCTTCTGCGCGCGCGCGGCGACGTCGATGCCGTTCAGCTTCGGCATGGCCACGTCGAGGATCAGCACGTCGGGATGATGCTCTTCGCAGAGCCGCAGCGCTTCCAGTCCGTCCGCGGCCTCGGCGACGATCTCGACGGACGTTTCGGTCTCGAGCAGCGCGCGCATGCCGCGGCGCACGATGGAGTGATCGTCAGCCAGCAGCACGCGCAAGCGGCACCTCCATTTCCCGGGTCGGCATCGACACGCGCAGCTCCGTGCCGCCGCGCTCGCGGCGTCGTACCGCGAACGTGCCGCTCAGCTCGCGCACGCGCTCCTCGATGCCGAGGAGACCGACGCCGCGGGTGAAGGTTCGGGCGATCCCGATGCCGTCGTCGGCGACGATCAGGTCGAGCGTGCCGCCGCCCACGCTCATCGCGATGTGCACCTGCTTCGCCTGCGCGTGCCGCGCGCAGTTCGTCAGCGCCTCCTGCACGATGCGATAGATGCAGGTGCGGTACGGCTCGGAGAGCGCGTCGACGTCTCCGCGCAAGACGAGATCCACGGGAATGCCGAAGCGGCGGCGGAAGTCGCGCACGTGCCACTCCAGCGCGGGCTGCAGGC
Organism: Thermoanaerobaculia bacterium; assembly: GCA_035248585.1. Classification (GTDB taxonomy): domain Bacteria; phylum Acidobacteriota; class Thermoanaerobaculia; order Gp7-AA8; family Gp7-AA8; genus QHVT01. The sequence goes on along the minus strand of DATFHJ010000067.1, from coordinate 749 downwards.
CGAAGTCGTCGAGCATGCTCGGACGCAGCCCCATGGCCAGATCGCGGACGGACCGGAGAATCATGTCGAGCAGCCGCTTCGCTTCCGCGACGCGGTCGGCGCGGCTGATCTCCATCCGCAGCGCCGTCAGCATCTGTCCCACGTGATCGTGCAACTCGCGCGTCAGCTTCTTCCGCTCCTCCTCCTGCGCCGCCACGAGCTGCCGCCGCTGCGCGGCCGAACGGCGTTCGAGCATCCGCAGGCGGATCACCGCGACGAACGCCACGAGCGCGCCGATCAGCAGCGTGCGCCAGAGACTCCGCTCGAGGTCTTCGCGGAAGCCCGCCAGTCGCCGCGAAACCTCCGCGCGCTGCGCCGCGAGATTGCTGTTGTTCAGCTTCTCGATGTCGCCCGTCATCGCCAGCACCGCCTCGCGGCGCGGCAGGACGTCGCGGCGCAGGAAGCGTCCGCTGAGCATCAGCTTCTCGTACGGCGACCATTCGAACAGCGGCTCGAACGCGTGCCAGTACTCGTCGAGGCGCGTCTCCAGCGTATCGATCTGCGGCGCCGCGGAGCGCGGCAGCAGTTGCCGCAGCCGCTTCACGTTCGACGCGTGCGCCTGCCGCAGCTCGGTCAGCCGCTGGCGATATTGCGGCGTCTCCGCGCGATCGGTGTCGAGCAGGAAGTCGCGGATGTAGATGCCGGAGAGATGCACGTCGCCGCGCAGGCGCCGCAGCGTGGTCTCCATGTCGCGATGATGCGAGTTGAGG
>DATFHJ010000066.1:0-18400 GCA_035248585.1 Thermoanaerobaculia bacterium | reverse complement strand
AAGAGCTTCCCGAGCCACGGGCCGCAGGTGAAGACGACGTGGTCGGCGTTGAATCGCGTCTTCGGATCCACATGCTCCGTGCGATACGTGCCGCCGAGCTTCACGAACGCGTCCCGTACCACGCCGCACGCACGTCGCGCGGAGAGCGCGCCGGCGCGGCGCTCGAGATAGAGCGACTTCACGCCCGTGAAATCGATCTGCGGCCAGCGCTTCTTCGCTTCGGCGACAGACGGCACATCGACCGGAAATCCGAGCTCGTGCAGCACCGGCAGCGACGAGCGCACGTACGTGTCATCGCCGCGATGCATCCAAAGCGCGCCGGTCTCGACGTACAGCGACGGATCGATCTGCTCCCACCATTCGTACGAGCGCTTCACCATTTCGACGTACGTGCGATCGGGCCCGTAGATCGCGCGGATCACGCGCGACTCGCCGCCGGAGCTCGAGCGCGTGTTGCCCGGACCCCACGAGTCGAGCAGCGTCACGTCGGCGCCCATGCGGCGCAGATGAAACGCCGTCCAGCTGCCGAACGCGCCGGCGCCGACGACGACGACTTTGGGGGGAGAGGAGGCGAAGAGCTCGAGGCCGTCGAGACGGGCCGCGACGCTGAGCGCCGCGACCCGTCCGACGAATGCTCTCCGGGAAAACACCTAGAAGTTCACGCGCGTCGAGACGCCGAAGGTACGCGGCGTGTTCGTCATGTACGAAACGCGCGCGCGGCTTCCGCGCTCGATGTCGAGCGCCAGGAACGCGCGCTCATCGGTAATGTTGTTGATGAAGAAGGCCACGTCCCACTGTCCGCGCAGCACGCCGAGGCGCACGTTGACGACGTCGTACGCCGGCATCAGCGGATCGAACGTGATGACGTTCTGCGTATACGGCCCGCCGATGTCGCCGCCGAACGCCGAGATGTCGACGGTACCGAAGCCGACTTCCTGATCCGATACTTGCGTGTAGCGGTCGCCGACGTGCTGATAGACGCCGGTCAGATATCCGGCCATGCCGGAGCGCAGCGGGAAGTGATACGTCGCCGCCGCGGCCATCTGGAATTCCGGAACGGACGGGAGGCGGTTGCCGGCCTGAATACCGGCGACGATGCCTCCGGTCGAGGAGCGGAAGTCGGAGCGCAGCTCGGAGTTGTTGTAGTTGCCGGAGACCGCGAAGTCGAAGGAGTCGTTCGGCGCGAACTCGAACTCGGCCTCGATGCCGGCCGTGCGCGCCTTCGGCACGTTGACGATGATTCGGGACGAGCACGAGCCGGCCGTCACCGTGGCCTGCAGGTCCTCGATGTCGTTGTAGTACGCGGAGGCGTTGAACGTGCCGCGGCCGCCGCCGATTGTCGACTTGATGCCCGCTTCGTAGTCCCACAGCGTTTCGTCTTCCCACGTCCCGCGGCCGTCATAGATCGCGAGATCCTGCGGCGTGCAGAGCGGGCGGTTGAGCGGATCATTGAGGCCGCCCAGGCGGAAGCCCTTCGAGACCTGCGCGTTGAGGCGCGTGTTGTCATTCAGTTTGTAGCTGAGGATGACGCGCGGCGCAAAGCCGTCCGCGCTGACGCTGCCGACGCTGTCGTTCGGATCGGAGAAGATGCCGTCGAAGACCTGCGTGCGGTCTTCTTCGAAGTTGTACCAGCGCAGACCGCCGGTGATGTCGAGGCGATCGTTCACCGCGAACGTGGCCTCGCCGAAGACCGCGAGCTGGTTGAAGTCGTAGTGGAGATCCGATTTGTACAGCTCGTCCTTCAGCGCGATCTTCGATCCGGCCGTCGAGAGGCCGCTGAGCGGGCCGCAGTTCGCGACGCGGCATCCGTCTTCGAATCCGAGCACCGGCAGGTTCTGGCCGTAATCGCGGTTGGAGTCACTGTAGAACGCGCCCGCGACCCACTGCCAGCGCGACTCGCCCTTGCTCGACAGCCGCACTTCCTGCGTCAGCGATCGCGCCTCGGTGGCGTCGGACAGCGGTGCGTCGATCGTGTAGATGTTCTGCGGCGCGCCGAAGCTGCCGCCGGTGATGCTGGCCGTGAGCGCCGTGGCGTCGCGGACGACGAGGATGTCGCGGTCGCTGTAGGAGCTGATCGCCGTCAGCGCCGCGAAGCCGAGGTCGTAGCCGATGTTGAGATCGACGAGGCGGAACTCATCGGTGTACGGCTCTTTGAACTGCGTGAACTGCCGGCGATCGTCGAGCGACACTTTCGGCCGCGTCGTGGTGTAGGGGTTCGCGAGGATGTTGAACGTGTCGATGCGGTTCCAGCCGTCCATGTCGACGTTCTGGATCAGCACGCGCGGCGTGATCGACAGCTTGTCGTTCGGCTTGAAGAGGAACGCCAGGCGCGCGCCTTTGCGCTCGCCGGTGTTCACGCCTTCGTCGACGCTGAGATTCGGCTGCACGGCGTCGATGAATCCTTCGTAGCGCGTGTAGTAGCCGACCGCGCGCATGGCGACGTTCTCGCCGAGGGCCGCGTTCGTCGCGGCTTTCAGCGCGCCGCCGAAGCTGCCGCCGTCCATCGAGCTCGCCGTGATCTCGGCGACGCTGTTGTTCTCGCCGAGGGTCGGCTGATTCGTGATGTAACGCACCGTGCCGGCGAGAGAGCCGGAGCCGAACAGCGTGCCCTGCGGTCCGCGCAGTACTTCGATGCGCGACACGTCGAAGAGATCGAGGTCGGGGGTGAAGAGCGAGAGCGAGATCACCGACTCATCGAGGTAGATGCCGACCTGCTCTTTCACGCCCGGCTGGTCGCGGATGATGCGGCCCGCCGAAACGCCGCGCATGCCGACCTGGCTCTGGCCGGGACCGGCGTTCTGCACGTTGAAGCCGGCGACGTTGACCGACACGTCTTCGAGCGTCTCCGCGCCGCGGTCGCGCAGTTGCTGCTCGGTCGGCGCGGCGACGGAGATCGGCGCTTCCTGCACCGTCTCTTCGACGTGGCGGGCCGTGACGACGATCTCTTCCGTCGTCTTCGGCTTTTCGGGCTCTTGTTGTTGTTCCTGGGGCGGTTGCTGCTCCTGCGCGAGCAGCGTCATCGGGAAAAGGGCCAGGACGAGAACGAGGACAAAGAAGACTGGCCGGGTCACCAGGGTTCTCATAAATCTCCTCCGGTTGCCGATGGGACGATTTTGTGTTGTTGAGGTCGATTCTACGGGAAGTCCGGAGGGGACGGAAATTTTGACTTAATGACGCGCGGCGCGCCGCCGCACCGGCTGCGGCTGAAACTCGTACGCGCCGACGTCGACGATCGGCGCGTGGCCGGCGCCGCGGTCGTGCGTTTTCGGATCGTCGGCGAAGCGCGTGCGGCGCTGGAGATCGGTCGTCACGCTGCTCTCGATCGCGGCGTTGTCGCCGGCGTCGATGCACGCGGAGCCGTCGGCGAGACGAAAGTCGCGCAGCGCGGCGTTGACGAAGGACGGTACGACGTCGAAGTTGCCTTCGCCGCTGAATCCGCCCTGCACGTCGCTGAACGTCACGCTCGCGGCGCCCTCGATCGCGATCTGCTCGCCGCCGCCGTTCTGGCGGACGATCGAGTTGCTGATGCGAAGCTGCGTAGGAGCGAACGGCTCTTCGACGCGCGGCACGCCGTTGCGCAGCTGGATGCCGCCGCCTGTGTTGCCGACGACCGTGTTGTTCGAAAACTGAATCGTGCCGCCGCTGCAGGACGAGGCGTGCGCGCCGCCGCCGCGGTCGCCGGAGTTGCCGGCGAAGAGGCAGTTCGTGAGCGCGATCGAGCCTCCGCCGCCGCTCGTGCGCACGTCCACGCCGCCGCCGTAATAGAGACCGTTGCCGGGAGCGGCGCCGTCGATGAAGCAGTTGTCGTAGTAGAAGCCGGTGTTGCAGCAGGCGTGGGCGGTGTTGTCGAAGAACCGCGAGTTGGTGATGCGCACGCGGCTGTTCGCGGTGGAGCTGGCGAACACGCCGCCGCCGAAGCCCGCTTCGTTGCGCGTGAAATCGCTGCGCAGCACCTCGACGCTCGTCTCGTCGAGCGCGAGGATGTTGATTCCCGCGCCGAATGAGCCGGAGCCGTCGGTGAAATCGCAGTCCGTGATGGTGGCGGTTGGGCGTTGCTCGCCGGAGACCAAGATCCCCGCGCCATGCGAGGCATGATTTCCTTTGAAGTGCGAGTGGGTCACGGCGAAGGTCGCGGTGCCGACGAGCTTCGTGCCGATCGCGCCGCCGTGCGCGCCTTCATTTCGCTCGAACGTGCACTCCTCGATCTCCGCCACGAATCGCGACGCCGCGACATACACCGCCCCGCCCTCGGTGGCCTTGTTGTTCTCGAACCGCGACGAGCCGACGAACAGATCCGACTGACACGAGAAGACGGCACCGCCGGCTTTGACTCCGTCGAGCTGCCCTTCGTGCGGAATGGCGCCGTTGTTCTCGAAGATGCAATCGACGATCGAGAGCCCGGAGCTCCTGATCAGAATCGCGGCGCCGTAGCGATTCGGCGGAAAGCCGCACGGCGTTCCGACTTCCCCTTCGCCATTGCGGAACGTGAATCCCTGCACGACCGTGCCGCGCTTTTCGCCGAACACCGCTTTCAGGATGCTGCCGTCATGACGCGAGCCGTCGAGGATCGTCACGCCCGCGCCGCCGGTGCTCTTCAGCGTGATGATGCGGCCCATGAGATCGACCGGCTCGTAGTAGGTGCCGGGCGCGACGAGGACCGTGTCGCCGTCGACCGACGCCGCGATCGCGGCCTGAATCGTGGCGAACTGCTGCGGCACGTGAAGCTCCGCCGCGGAAACAACGGACGCAACGAGGAGCGCGAGCACTGCGACGAGTGGTCTCATGCGCGCGAAAGACTACAAATAAATCGTCAGGAGAGCACGTCAACAATCAGTAACGTCACGTCGTCCGCTTCGCTTTTCTCATCGCGCCACTCGCGCACCGCGCTCGCGATTGCTTCCGCATCCGCGCCGCCGCGAATCATCGTCCGCAGCCGCTCTTCGCCGAAGGCTTCGCCGCGCGCGTTCAGCGCCTCGGTCACGCCATCCGTGTACGCAACGATGCGATCGCCGGCGCGCAGTTCGAGCGACTCCGATCCGTACGTCGTCTCGAACCGGCCGAGGACCACGCCGTGCGGACCGAGCTCGCGAACTTCGCCATCGCGATGCAGGAGCGGCGGCGGATGGCCGGCGTTCGCGACCTCGACGCGGCGGCGCTGCAGGTCGAAGAAGAGGTAGGACGCGGTGACGAAGACGCGCCGCACCTGGCCGCGCAGCGTGCGATTCACTTCGCGCAGCAGCGCCGCGGGATCGTGCGCGAGCGGCGATTGCGAGGAGACGGCGATCTTCACCATCGACGCGACGATCGCCGCGGGGATGCCGTGGCCGGAGACGTCGGCGATGATCGCGCCGGCGCGCTGCTCATCGACGCGGAGAAAATCGTACAAGTCGCCGGCAACCGTCGACGCGGGATCGTAGTGCGCGTGAAACCGCAGTCCGGCGAGCTCCGGCATCGACGTCGGCAGAATCGAGCGCTGGATCTCGCGCGCGGTCTCGAGCTCGTTCGCGAGCGCCACCCGCGCGCGCTCGCCGCGCAGGAAGTTGCGCGTGGCCGCGAAGCCGAGGGCCAGCACGAAGGCGATGAATCCCCAGGTCTCGCTGATCGGGTCCCACGGCAGGACGCCGAGGGACGTCAGGTTGTTGTTCAGCGCGAGGACGATGAACAGGCACGAGCCGATCAGGATCACGCGCGTCTCGAGCAGACGCCACTGGCGCGCGTAGAGAAGATTGAACAGCACGTTCAATCCGCCGAGGATCACGAGCAGGTTGTTCACCGCCTCGAGCGAGAAAAAGCGGCCGGTGATGAGATCGGCCGCGATTCCCATCGGCGCGAACGCCGCGAAGGCGTAGATCTGCAGGCGCAGCGTCTTCTTCCAGCCGTCGCCGACGAGCCGGCGTGCGAGCAGCCAGCCCGGAATGTTGATGAGATACGTGATCCACGCGGCGGTGAAAAGCGCGCTGCGTGCGCGTATGCCGAGGGCGAAGGGGAGGTGCGAGTCGGCGAGGAGGCGCAGGCCGTACAGCGCGGCGAAGAGGCCGAACCACAGGAGGATGCGCGTGTCGGCGCGCCGGATGAGGAGCGCCGCGGCGATCGCGACCAGGCCGATCACGAAGAGCGCCGCGCCGGCGATCAGATCGCCGAGGTCTTCGCGCAGCGGCGTGATCGTGGCCGCGCGGATCGCATCCGGCAGTTCGTCGCGCGCAGCGAGCCAGGGCGCGCCGCCGAAGTACGGCTCGCCGCGCGGATGCGTGACGCGCACGGAGAGTTGTTTGCCTTCGCGCGGCAGCGGCACGACGTGAATCGTCAGCCGGTCCTGCACGCGATCGTCATCGAATTGATAGACGGGCCGCCCGTCGACAAAGACGGTGAAGTGGCTCGCGTAGAAGCGGAAGACGAGCTGCGGGTCGCGTGGCAGCGCGGCGGGGAGTTGGCGGTGGAACCAAAGCGCGTTGGGAGGAGCCGTGGCGATGCTCCATTCGCCGCGAAGCTCGACGAGCGCGAAGAGCACGACGCACCACACGAGAGACACGTTACCATCGCGCCCATGCTGAATTACATCTGGTTCGCTCTGATGGCGATCGCGCTGATCGTGGCGGCGTTCCACGGCACGGCCGACGCGGTGACGAAAGGGGCGATGGACTCGGCGAAGACCGCGGTCGAGATCGCGCTGGGACTCATCGGCGTGCTGACGCTCTGGTCCGGCATGATGCGCGTCGCCGAGGCATCGGGTCTCGTCACGCTCCTCGGCCGCATCATGCGTCCCGTGCTGCGCCTCCTCTTTCCCGAGGTTCCGGCGGAGCATCCGGCCTCCGGCGCGATCGTGCTCTCCGTCGCCGCGAACATGCTCGGCCTCAACAACGCCGCGACGCCGCTCAGCATCAAGGCGATGGAAGAGCTGCAGACGCTGAACGAGGACAAAGAAACGGCGTCGAATCCGATGGTGACGTTCATGGCCCTGAACACCTCGGGCGTGCAACTGATCCCCGCGACGATGATCGGCGTCCTCGTCGCCGCGGGCTCGATCAATCCGACGGCGATCATCGCCCCGTCGATCGTCGCCACCGCGATCGGCACGCTCGCGGCCGTGATCGCGGCGAAGCTGCTGCAACGGTTCTATGTGGCGACCGCTGCCCTCAGCGGTCGCGGTGCCGCTGAGGGCAGCGGCACCCACATCGATACTCCCGAGGTGGGCGAATGATCCGCGCCATCCTCGACGGCATCTCCCTCTGGGCCATCCCCGTCCTGCTCGTTGGCATCCCGCTCGTGGGGATGATTCGCAAGGTGAAGGTCTATGACGTCTTCGTCGACGGCGCGAAGGAAGGGTTCGAAGTGGCGGTGCGGATCATCCCGTTCCTCGTCGGCATCCTCGTCGCCATCGGCATGTTCCGCGGCTCCGGCGCGATGGATCTTCTGACGAACGCGCTGAAGCCGGCCATGAGCGCGGTCGGCTTTCCCGCCGAGCTCCTGCCGCTCGCGATCCTGCGCACGCTGACCGGCAGCGGGTCTCTTGCCTTTGCGACGGATCTCATCAAAACGCACGGCCCCGACTCGCTCTTCGGCCGCATGGCGGCGACGATGTACGGCAGCTCGGAGACGACGTTCTACGTGCTCGCCGTGTACTTCGGCGCGGTCGGCGTGAAGCGCACGCGCCACGCCGTTCCCGCGGCGCTGATCGGCGACGTCGTCGCCGCGATCGCTACGGTTGCGGTGTGTGCGTGGATGTTCTGACTTCCGGTGTGGTGCGCGCCTCCGGCGCGCCCCCCCGCCCGAAGGCGCGCCAGAGGCGCGCACCACACCATCAAGCGTTTCGAGGCTTCGACACGAAGTAAATGACCGCCCCCACGACCAGCGCGATCGACGCGGCGATGATCTTCGGCGCGTCGAGGTTGTACACGAATACGAGCCCGACGAGCGTGCCGAGGATCGGAATGATCAGTCCCGGCGTACGGAAGCCTTCGTTCAACTTACGCAACCGCGGCACGGCGAGGCAGGTCACGAGGTAGGTGGTGAGGCGCGCGACCGCGGAGAGCAACGCCAATTGGCGAAACGAGCCGCTGAGCGCGAACGCGAGTGCGGCGACGGTGTGAATGACGATGGCCACCGTCGGTGTACGAAAGAGCGGATGCACGTAGGAGAGCGGTCCCATGCGGCGGTCGAGCGACAGCGCGAAGAGCATGCGCGAGCCTTCGAGCATCGTGCCGGAGTTCGTGCCGGCCATCGACAGCAGCGCGCCGATCGTGACGATGATGCCGCCGATCGGGCCGATGAGCTCCGTCGCCGCGGAGGCGATCGGCCGGTCGCTCTTCGAGAGATCGGGCAGCGCCGACATCGCGCCGAGCTGCACGAGCACGTAGATCGCGGCGATGGCCAGGATGCCGATCAGGAGCGCGAACGGGAGATCGCGGCGGGGGTTCTTGTACTCGCCCGCGGGCACGCCAAGGTTCTCGAAGCCGGCGTACGCGAACAGCATGAACAGCGCGGCCTCGCTCCATTTCACGTCGCCGGCCGGCAGCGCGAACGAGCCGGGCAGCGGATTCGTCTTCCAGGCGATGAGCGCGATGAAGATGAAGCCGATCAGCGGCAGGAGCTTGCCGAACGTGAAGATGTAAATCGACGCCGCGCCGTAGCGCACGCCGACGAAGTGAATCGCGGCGAGGAAAAGGATGGAGATGATGATGATCGCCGCGCGCGGCAGGCCGTCCTTCAATGACGGCGAGAAGATCGCCAGCGCGATCACGAAGCCGTTCGACAGCGACGCGAGCGAGGTCACACGCGCGAGCCAGTTCATCCAGCCGGTCTCGAATCCGACAAAGTCGCCGAACGCCGTCTTCGCGTACAGGTACGCGCCGCCCGGTTCGCTGAAGTGACTCGCGGCCTCGGCGAAGCAGAGCACGAGGATGAACACCGGCACCGCGAACAGCAGCGGCGCCCAGAGCGAAAACGGCCCGAGGAGCTTGTACGACTCGTAGGGGAGGAGGAACACGCCCGAGCCGACGACGGCGTTGATGCACATCGCCACGAGGCCCCAGAAGCCGACCGTCCGGATCAGTTTTTCAGTTTGCGCGCTCATATCCTGCTCCGCGAATCGTCCGTCCCGGCAACGCACCCGTCATCGCTCCGTTTGTCAAAACAGCCACGCCGTTCACGATTACATCCGTGACCCCCTCGGAGAAATGATGCGGATCTTCGAACGTGGCCACGTCGCGGATCGTTGCGGGATCGAAGATCACGATGTCCGCTTTCATCCCCGCGCGCAAGATGCCGCGGTCGGTGAACTTGACGCGCGATGCGGCCTGCGACGTCATCCGGCGCACCGCTTCTTCGAGCGGGAGCAGTTTTTCGTCGCGCGCGTAGCGGCCGAGGACGCGCGGGAACGTGCCGTACGCACGCGGGTGCACCGCGGCGTTGCGTGCGCGCTCGCTGGTGGCCGCGCCGGCATCCGAGCCGACGGAGACGAACGGCTGTTTGAGCGCGTACCGCACGTCCTCTTCGTTCATCGAGAAGAAGATCACGCGCGGCGACGGCTTGCTCTCCTCGAACAGCTTGATCAGCGCTTCCTCGGGTGCGACGCCCATCTCCGAGGCAATCACTTCGATGAACTTCTTCTCGTATTGCGCGAGCGCGGGCGCGTAAATCTGCGAGACGTAAATCCCGCGCTCTCCGCGCTTCTCGAATTGCCTGCGCAACGCCTCGGCGATCTTCGCGCGATCGTCGGGATTCTTCAGCCGAAGCTGGAAATCGTCGTAGCCGCCTTCCATCGCCCAATTCGGCGCGAGCGTGGAGAGACCGGTCGACGACGCGGCATACGGATAGACGTTCGCCGCGACGTCGATGCCCTCGGCGCGCGCGGCTTCGATGCGCTCGATGACGTGCGGCATCTTTCCCCAGTTCGCGCGCCCGCCGACTTTCAGGTGCCAGACGTTGATCGGAATCTTCGCCTCGCGCCCGATGCGGAAGGCCTCGTCGAGCGCGTCGTCGATGTGATCGCCTTCGTCGCGGATGTGCGAGAAGTAGACGCCGCCGTACTTTGCCGCGACGCGGGAGATGTTGATCAGCTCCTCGCTCGTCGAATACATCGCCGGCACGTAGATCAGCGACGAGCCGATGCCGATCGCGCCGTCGCGCATGGCCTGCTCGGTGATGCGCTCCATCTGCAGCATCTCGTCCATCGTTGGCGCGCGATTGATGTCGCCGATGACCATCTCGCGCGGATTCGACGCGCCGAGGAGCATCGCGAAGTTGATCGACGCGCGCTGGCGGTCGACGGTGTCGAGGTAATCGCGGAGGGTGCGGAAACGGCCGCTCGTCGTCGGGCCGGGCGAGTTGCCTTCGCCCCCGATCTCGGTGGTCACGCCCTGGCGCACTTTGGCCTCGAGCAGCGGATCCTCGAGGACGCCGGTTTGCGACCAGCCGAGGAGATCGATGAAGCCGGGAGAAACGATGCGCTGCTGCGCGTCGATGGTCGTTTTGGCCGGCTCGTTCGCGAGATTGCCGATCGCGGTGATCGTGTCGCCGCGCACGCCGATGTCGCCGTAGAACCATGGCGCGCCGGTGCCGTCGAGGATGCGGGCGTTGGTGATTTTCAGATCGAGCATGGCTGGTTTCTGCTGCGTCGTGGCGCAGCCAACGAGCATGGCGACAATGATGGGAACGAGCGTGCCACGTCTCATTCCATTCCTCTTACCAGGTCTTCCATCGGCTGCCTCTCCCGGATGATGCGGGCGTCGCTGCCGTCGACCAGCACCTCGGTCGGCAGCAGGCGCGCGTTGTAGTGCGAAGCCATGGAGAAGCCGTAGGCGCCGGCGTCGCAGAAGGCGAGGAGATCGCCGATGCGCACGCGGTCGATCTTGCGCGTGACCACGCGCCCGCTGGCGCGGGTGAAGACGTCGCCCGACTCGCAGAGGTTACCGGCGATCACGACGTCGTCGCGATCGATCGAGTCATCCCACTGGCCTCGCAGCGACGCATTCGTGCCGCGCGAGGCGTTCATCATGTGGTGATACGCGCTGTACTTCGACGGCCGGACGAGATGATTGAAGCCGGTATCGACGCCGACCCACTCCACGCCGGCGCTGACGCGTTTGGTGGTGACGCGCGTGAGCAGCGTGCCCGACGACGCCACGATGTACCGTCCCGGCTCGAGGATCGCCTGCAGGTTTCGGAAGCGAAGAAAGCCGGCGGCGATGCGCGTCAGCTCCGCGCCGTACTCCGCGAGCGGAAACTCGCGCTCGCCCGGTTTGTAGGGGATGGACATTCCGCCGCCGAAGTTGATCCAGCGCAGATGCCCGAAGTCGAGCGCGAGCTGCAGCAGTTTGGCGGCGGAGTCGAGCAGTGGCCCGGCCGTGTCGACACCCGAGCCGATGTGCGCGTGGATGCCGACGATCTGCCGCCCCGAATCCTCGACGAGCATCCGCGCGATTCCGACCTCAGCCAGATCGATCCCGAATTTCACGCTCTCGCCGGCGGTGATGACGTCCGCGTGATGCCCCGCGCCGACGTCCGGATTCACGCGCAGCGCGATCGGATTCTTCAGATCGAGCGCGAGGATGCGGTCGATCTCCGAAACGGAGTTCACGTTCACGACGATGCGCGGATCGGGAATCGCGCGCAGGTCTTCGTCGGAGACGTTCGAGCACGTGAACCAGATCTCTTCAGGCGTGAACCCCGCGCGCATGGCCAGGTAAATCTCGCCCGGCGAAACGGCGTCGCACCCGAACCCCGCCTCGCGTACGAGCCGCAGGATCGAGAGATTGCTGTTCGCCTTCATCGCGTAAAACGGACGGAAGGGGAGGCCCTTGAACGCCTCGCGCACGTTCGCGATCTGTCCGCGAATCACGCCCGCGTCATAAACGTACAGCGGCGTCCCGAAGCGCTCCGCGAGCTCGGTGGTGGAAAGGTTGTCGATGTAAAGGGTTTCGGAGCGGTACTCCATGAGCGGGCGAAGTGTACCGATTACAATCTCGTCATGCAGCAATACCTCCATCTCGTCCGCCACATCCTCGACCACGGCGCGCCCAAAACCGATCGCACGGGCACGGGGACGTTGAGCGTGTTCGGCTATCAGCTGCGGTTCGATCTGGAGCGCGGGTTTCCGCTGCTCACGACGAAGAAGCTGCATCTGCGGTCGATCATTTACGAGCTGCTGTGGTTTCTGGCCGGCGAGACGAACGTCCGCTTTCTCAACGAGAACAAGGTCACGATCTGGGATGAGTGGGCGGATGCGAACGGGGAGCTGGGGCCGGTGTATGGGTACCAGTGGCGGTCGTGGCCGGCGGCGGACGGACGGCACATCGATCAGATCTCGAACGTGATCGCCGACATCCAGCGCAATCCCGACTCGCGGCGGCTCGTGGTGAGCGCGTGGAACGTGGGGGAGCTCGACAAGATGGCGCTGCAGCCGTGCCACGCGCTGTTCCAGTTCTATGTCGCCGACGGCCGGCTGTCGTGCCAGATGTACCAGCGCAGCGCGGACGTGTTCCTCGGCGTGCCGTTCAACATCGCCTCGTATGCGCTGCTGACGATGATGGTCGCGCAGGTGTGCGGTCTGCGCCCCGGCGAGTTCATTCACACGCTCGGCGACGCGCACCTGTACTCGAATCATCTCGACCAGGCGCGCGAGCAGCTGACGCGCGACCCGCGGCCGCTGCCGGTGATGAAACTGAACCCCGACGTGCGGTCGATCTTCGATTTCAAGTTCAGCGACTTCACGCTCGAGAACTATGATCCGCATCCGGCCATCAAAGCGCCGATCGCCGTATGAGACTGGGTCAATGAGAATCTCCATCATCGCCGCGCTCTCGTCGAACAACGTCATCGGCCGCGACAACGATCTGCCGTGGCATCAGTCCGCGGATCTGAAGCGGCTGAAGGCGCTGACGATGGGACATCACATGATCATGGGGCGGAAGACGTACGAGTCGGTCGGACGTCCGCTGCCGGGGCGCACGTTCGTGATCATCACCCGCGATCCTTCGTACAAGGTCGAGGGCGCGCTGGTCGTGCATTCGCTCGAAGAGGCGATTCAGCTCGCGGCGAGCGACGAGGAGCCGTTCATCGCCGGCGGCGAACAGATTTTCGAGCAGGCCATTCATCGCGCCGACCGGATGTACCTCACGCGCATCCACGCGGAGATCGAGGGCGACACGTTCTTCCCCGACTTCGACGACGTCTCCGAATGGCAGCTCACGGACTCGGAGCATTTCGACGCGGACGAGAAGAACGACTATCCGTACTCGTTCCTGATCTACGAGCGCAGCGCGCCGGAGGGGCACGCGATTCCGGATGAAGGCTGACGTGTGTACTGGCGTCTTCTCAAATCGAATCGCGATTTCCGCCTGCTCTACGCCGGCACGCTGATCTCCCTCGGCGGGGACTGGTTCCTGACCGTCGCGCTCGCGGATCTCGTGCTGCAGTTGACGCGGTCGGCGACGCTGGTCTCGCTGATGCTGCTCTGCATGACCCTGCCGATCTTTCTCTTCACGCCGCACGCGGGCCATCTCGTCGACCGCATCGACCGGCGCAAGCTGATGATCGCTACCGATCTCGCGCGCACGTTCGCCGCGCTGCTGCCATTGCTCGCACGCACGCCCGCGACCTTGCCGTTCGCGTTCGCGGGTGTCGTGCTGATCTCGATCGGCTCCGCGTACTTTGAGCCGGCGTCGCAGGCGTCGCTGCCGAACATCGTTTCGAAAGAAGAGCTCGGGCCGGCGAACGTGCTGATGGCGTCGACGTGGGGGACGATGCTCGCCGTCGGCGCGGGCATCGGCGGTGCGGTGACGGCGCTGTTCGGCCGCGACGTGTCGTTCCTCGTCGATTCCGGCAGCTTTCTCCTGTCCGCGTTTCTGCTGTGGCGCATGCGCGCGCGTTTCTCGGAGGAGCGTTCCGGGCAGCACGGAAAACCGCCGCTCCTCGAGTCGATTCGCCAGACGATTCGCTTCGCGCGCGAGAATCCGCGCGTCCTCGGCCTGCTGACCGTGAAAGGCGGCTACGGCGTCGGCGCGGGGGTGATCGCGCTGGTGAGCGTGTTCGGAAAGGAGGTGTTTCACGCCGGCGCGCTCGGCATCGGATTGCTGTTCGCGGGCCGCGGCCTCGGCGCGCTGATCGGTCCGTTCCTCGTGCGCGGCGCGGTGCGCGACGACGACGCGCAATATCGCGCGATCGCGTTCTGCGTCGTCGCCTTCAGCGCCGGCTACATGGGCCTCGCCCTCGCGCCCTCGCTCGCCTTCGGGCTCGCGTCGATTACCTTCGCGCACCTTGGCGGCGGCGCCGCGTGGCAGATCTCGTCCTACGGCCTGCAGCGCGAAACGCCCGACTACATCCGCGGCCGCGTCTTCGCCACCGACTACGGCTTCGTCACGCTGACGATGGCCCTCTCCGGCCTCGGCGCGGGGATCGCGTCGGATCGATTCGGTCCGTTCGCCGCGACCGTCGGCACGGCGGCGCTTTCACTCGCGTTCGGCGTGATCTGGTCGTGGTGGACGTGGAAGCTTTGGCGTAACTAGTTATTTGACGTAAACTATGCGCATGCCGCTGCGCCACGTCCTGGCGGGTCTCCTTCTCACCGGCTCCCTGTTTGCCGCTGAGGTGCGGATCAGCGATGAAGCGCCGTTGGCGCCGCAGATTGCATCGCAGTCGCCGGGCCAGCCAATCACGGGGGCCTCGAACGGTAACGGATATCTGGCCTTGTGGTCGACCGGCTGGCACGAAGATCCCGTCCAGACGTTCCGGCCGGTGGTGATCGATGCGGACGGCAAGGCCTCACCGGCCATCCTTCCGTACATCACGATTTACAGGACCACCGAGAACCATCCGCTGCTCGCATCCGACGGGCTCGATTATCTGGCGGCGTGGCTCGATGGCACGACGTTGTACTCGCAGCGGTTTCGTCCGGACGGCTCCGCGTATGGCGAAGCGCAGGTCGTGGCGACGCTTCCCAAGTGGTACGGCTCCGATGACGCTCCACGGTTGCACGCCCTCTTATGGAACGGCTCCAGATACGCGCTGATCGCCGGTGTGAATCATCCGAAGAAGCCGCGGGCCTGGATTCTCGATCGCTTCGGCGGGATCATTCGCTGGCTCGACACGCTCTTCGTTCCCGCGCCGGGCATCACCGTTGGGCCGTGGGTGTTATGGGCCGGAACGTTCAACGGCCGGTACACCTTCATCGCGGGGCGCGAGGACTGGTCGGAAGCCGAGAAGAAATACGCCGCACGTCTCACGTTGAATGCCTTCGATGAATTCGGGCTGCGGACCGACACGCCGATCGCGGCGACTTTGGACAACTTCCGGCCGGACGATGGATATTTTGGGGCCGCGTCGGACGATCGCATCGTGCTTTTTCCTCCATTCGCCAAGAGGTTTGTGATCATCGACACGAATGGCAGCGTGGTCTCGAGCGGGCCGATTCCAGAACTCTGTAATTGGTTCGGCGAGAACCGGACGGCGTTGTGGGACGGCGAACAGTTCGTCGTCGCGTGCAGCGACGGCGTTGACCTGCGCGCCATGCGCATCAGTCCCTCCGGAATTGTCATCGACACGCCGGCGGTCAGAGTCTCGAAGGCGTCCCTTGATTTGTTTCAGGGCGGATACTCGCCGCCGCCGATGCCGCTTCTGGTCTCGGGCGGGGCAAGTCAGCTCCTCATCTGGAAAGACCGGCGACAGCCGGGCGGCGTTTATTCGGCGCGGACTCTCCATGGAGCCGGCGCCATTACGGAGAGCGCCACGCCGCGCGCGCTTGCGTCGTACTCCGGTAGCCAGCAGCTGGATGTACGCATTGCGCGCGGCGGCGGTCATCGCATGGCGGTCTGGAGGGATCACGCGGTCAACGGCGAATCGCACGCTCTCTTCGACCAGACTACGTGCGACATCCCTTCACCGTGCGGCATTCTCACGCCCACCGGAGCCATCGGCCCTCCGGCGGTGGTCGCGGGAGCTCGCGGTTTCCTGATCGTCTCCCGCCACCTTTACCTCAGCGATCAGCTCTTGTCGTGGTTCGTCGGGTTCGATGGCCGCGCGCTGGACTTCCGTCCGACCGTGCTCACGAACAACGGCTCGACGTATCTCATCGATCTTCCGTCCGCGGTCTGG
Source organism: Thermoanaerobaculia bacterium (assembly GCA_035248585.1). Classification (GTDB taxonomy): domain Bacteria; phylum Acidobacteriota; class Thermoanaerobaculia; order Gp7-AA8; family Gp7-AA8; genus QHVT01. The sequence continues at coordinate 2,314 of DATFHJ010000066.1, read as the reverse complement.
CATCAATCGAAATTCGTGGTCAGCCGTGGCGGCTCGGTCGGGAGCAATCCGGCAGACCTCGCGCCGCTGGCGTCGTGGACCGTTACCGAGAATGGATTTGTGGAGAGCGCCGAGACCGCGCCGCCGGCCGGCTCCGGGAACGTGATGTGGTCCGCGCCTTTGTCCATCGGGAGCGATGTGCGGATGGTGTTCGCCACCACTTCGAACTATGCGCAGTATCCGCAGCAGCAGCTGACGTTCGGGTTCTCGGAGCCCGGCAAGAGTCCATGGACATTCTTCGCCCAGGACCTGGAGCACGGAACTGCGACCCGCGGATTTGCCGCCGCGGCGGCCGGACCGGAACAGATCACGCTCGCATGGACGGGGCGCTCGCTGATGCACCTCACGCAAACCACGCTCGATGGAACGCGATTGCTCCGCAACGTGGTCGTTCCAGGCGTTCAGGGCGTGCGGGAGTAGACATCGTGTGGAACGGTACGGAGTACGTCGTCGCCTGGTGCGAAAAGAGTGATGAACAGAAGCTGCCGCGAATCCGCGGCATGCGCTTCGATGCCGCAGGCACAGCGCTCGACGACGCGGCCTTCGACATTTCACCGCCGGACGCGCTGCAGGTGCGGCCGTCGCTGGCCGTCACGGCAACCGGCGTCGAAGTGGCGTACAGCCGCATCGACGCCTCCAGCCACGGCACGCCGCGCGCGTTCGTGCGCTCCATCGACCGCCTGCTGCCGTTCGGCGCGCGCCGCCGGGCCGCGCGGCACTAACCTCGGCGTTACGGTCGCGCAAGTGATCAGTGTCGCGCGGGGCGGCGGCGCGTCGGGTTGAGTTGCGTCTCGATGCTGTGGCCGCGGTCGGCGATGACCTGGCGCACGTAGGCCACCGCCGCGTCGAAGTCTTCGGGGCGGCGCTTCGGATCTTCGAGTACCGAGGGACGGATCAGCGCGACGAAGGCGTCGATGCGCGGCGCCATCCAGCCGGGATTCATGTACTGCGTGAGAATCGACTGCAGCGTGTCGCGGTAGAACGTGCCGAGGGCAGGCGAGGCGAGCAGCCGCGAGAGGAGGATGTTCCGCTCCGCGCCGTAATACGCCGAGTGATTGCCGCGCACGAAATTGAAATCGTGGTCCCACGGAATGAAGAGAAAGCGCTGCGTGCCCTGCAGTTGATAAAGGTAGAAATTGTTCGGACCGAAGGAGCCGGTCAGCCCGTCCGCCTCCGCCGTCGCGACTTCGACGGCGTAGTACGTCAGCATCACTTCCGGATCGACGAACGCGGAGACGTCCTCGACGAACGTCGCGTCGGGTGACTCGGAGATCGTCCGCAGGAAGGAAACGAGCGCGCTCCCGTCGAGCGTGTCTTCATTCGTCTTCGGCTCGAACGGCGACGGCACGTAGTTCGCGACCGCGCCGCCGCGGCTCAGCGCAAAGTCCCATACCTGCAGTTGATCCGGGGTCGCGGCCGCGGGCGCGTTGTATTCGAAGAGATTGCCGCCGCCGGCGTCGACGTGCGTTGTGACGAAGATCTGGTCGATCGGCTCGACGATCGCGTAGAGACCCCAGTACTGGCCGTTGACGGTGAGCCGCGTGAACGACTCGCGCGGCACTCGGATGCCTTTTTCCTCGAACACCGCGAACGCCAGCTGCTCGTGCAGGAACGAGGCGTCGTTGTACATGTTGTCGAGCACGAGGATCTTGAAGCCGTGAAAGGTCTGCGACTTGATCTTGCGATTGAAGTCGACGCGCAGGCCGGGCTTGATGCCGTTGCGGGTGCCGCTGCCGCGCGAGCGGATCGTGCAGTTGGTGATCCGCTCGCCGTCGATCGTCAGCGTGGCGTCGTAGTTCGTGTTCTGCTGATAGTTCGCGCGCAGCGTCGCCCAGTCGGCGTCCGACATCGTGATCTGCACGTTGTGCAGGCGCGCGCGATCGAACATCGCGTCGACCGCGGCATCGGCGAATATCGACGACGCGAAGAGCAGCGTGCAGAGCGCGAGGCGAATGTTCATTTCACCCCGCCACGAGCCGTTCCTGCAGCGCGCGCCGCGCGTATCCGCGCTTCGCTCCGATGAACGCCGACACGGGGCCGAGCAGGAAGTAGCACCAGCCGGCGAAGGAGAGCCACAGCCGCGACTGTGCAGTCACGGCGATCAGCGTGGAGAGCAGGCCGACGAGGATGTACGCGGCGTACATCCACATGTCGGTCTGCGTGTCGTGCACTTCGTATTCGTTGAGCTCCAGCTCGTCGCGGCGGTGATAGGCGTGGAGATAAAGGAGGAGCAGCAGCGCGAAGATGCCGGCGAACCCGAGGCCGTAGATGACGA
>DATFHJ010000065.1:0-15637 GCA_035248585.1 Thermoanaerobaculia bacterium | reverse complement strand
ACAACTTCCACGAGGATCCCTACATCGCCGAGTTGGCGTCGCGCGCGATTTACACCGCGCTCCTGATCGATGCGGCATTCGTGAGCTACGGCGTCGAGAAGGCAGCGGAATCAGTCCGGGCGGCCGCTGCCTTCGAACGCTTCTCTCCCGACTCACTCAAAGCGCTGGTGACGTTGCGCGAGAGGCTGGAGGAGTTAACGCGCCCCGGCTGGAAACGCCGCGACAGCTTCCTCGATCGCCTCTCGACACAAATTGCGAGGCATGGGTGAAGAGGCAATGTGCATGCGTAAAAAAGCGAGTCCCGCCCGGTTGCGCGTACTCGTCTCGGATCGGGGTCTCCTCCGTCTGGTGCAATCGGCGCAGCGGGGCGAACTGTTTGCGATCGTCGGCACCCGAGCGAGGTCTGACGCGATAACACGATCCTTGCGCTGACGTGGTCAGATGGCGAGGAGAAGCTCGTTCAGCGCGGCGCGCCGCCGTTCGCCGCCGACGATGATGCCCGCTCCGATGTATCGGTCGGCATCGTGCAGATCGAGATTGGAGTCCTCGAGCAGCGCGACACGGCGCGGATCACCGGGCGTGACGCCTAGGCGACCATAGATAACGCCAGCAGCGCCTGCACCTCGATTGAATTCGAGCGTGGCCTGCCGTAAGCGAGCACGAGCTCCGACTTGTCGTGCTGATAGGCGATGAGCGTCAGTTGCAGGACCGCCTCGTTGGCACGCGCGGCGCGAGCCAGGCATTCGTCGCCATCCACTCCCTCGACATCCTTCAACGCGTCACACGCGATGATGTGAGTCAGCGCTGCCTGCGGTGCCTGCGCGACGAGCGGCTGGGTTTCCGCGAGCGCGGACGCCAGTCCCAAGGGAGGGCGACGTCCGGCGGTGCGGATGTTCGCTGCGACATAGGTCAGGTCGTTCGGATTGACGCCGGCGCCGCGGAGCGGGCGGAACGCCGCGACCGCATTCTGCGCATCGATGAAGCTGTCGGCGAAGCGGTGGCCAGATCCGTACCGATATCACCCGATCCCCAATCCTATCGTTTCCCGTTGGGAGTGCCGATCGAAACGAATCGCGTAAGTCACTGAAACTACGGATTCATTCGTCTACATTCGCGCACGTTCGCGCAAACTTGGCGTCCCCAACGGGATTCGAACCCGTGTTGTCGCCGTGAAAGGGCGATGTCCTAGGCCTCTAGACGATGGGGACGGAAGGGCGCGCCCGGCGGCGCAGCGTGGTGAGCCCGGTAGGGATCGAACCTACGACCAACTGGTTAAAAGCCAGCTGCTCTACCACTGAGCTACGGGCCCGCGTTTCAACGAACGAAAAAGGTGGCCAACCTTACGGAACGCGACCGTTCCTGTCAACCACGTCTGCGGCAAACGCGGAGGGCGCGTGACTTATGCCACCAATCCGAACGCGGCCGGGCCGCGTAGATCGGGCGAATCAGCAAAGGAGAGCAACATGCGCAGAGTCACGCCCATCGTGTTCCTTCTCGTTCTCGTTGCCGGCAGCGCGCTGGCCATGGATCCCAATCCCGAGCTCAAGAAGCTCGACGTCTTCGCCCACAACTACGACTGCACCGGCATCGCCTACGCCTCCCCCATGGCGCCCGAGCATCCCACCGCGGCCAAGGTCACGGGCGAGTGGATGCTCGGCGGGAACTGGGTGGCCTTCAGCTACATCGAGACCAAGACCGCGAAGAATCCGATGCCCTTCGCCGTGCGCGGCTACTGGGGCTACGACGCGGCGACGAAGAAATTCATCATGGGCGGCGTCGACAACATGGGCAGCTACGCCACCGGGAGCGGCGACGGCTGGAACGGCGACGCCTTCGTCGTCGAGGGTCCGTGGCACATGGGCACGCAGACCGTCAAGGCGCGCGACACCTTCACGAAGACCGGCCCAAACACCATGACACACGTCGGCGAGATGGAAATGGACGGCACGTGGGTCGCGTACGGCAAAGAGACCTGCACCCGCTCGAAATAGAGCGAAGCGAGCGGCGCGGCGTCAGCCGCGCCGCAGACGCTTGATCAGCTGAATCTGTCCCGTGTGATAGACGTCATGCGCCGCGACGCCATAGATCATCCGCACTTTCTTGCGATCCTCGAGCGTCGCATCATCGAGTGACGCGATCACCTCGCGCAGCCGGTGATGCTCGACGTCGAGGACCTCGATGACATCTCGCCACGCCCCCTCCCCTCCGCGCGCCGGGGACGCGAAGAAGTTACTGCCCTTCATCACGAACGAGCCGCGCTTCCCGCCGGTAAGCCGCTGCCGGACCGCGTACTTCCAATACGCCGCGTGCGCGACGAGCTCCCAGATGTTGTGGCGCGCCATCGGCGGCCGCCAGTAGATGACGTCGGGCGTGAGCCCGCGCAGCGCGCCGCGAAGCGTCGTGCCGTGCCAGCCGCGCTGGTCGTACGCGGCGTCGAGGTTCGCCAGCAGCACTTCCACTGATTGCATGCGGACATCTTGACACACTACTACATTCGTCGTAGCATCAACCACATGCATCGTACGAATCTCTCCCGCTTCGAGCTGGAGATCATGGATGTCCTCTGGCGCCTCGGCGAGGCTTCGGTGCGCGAGATCCGCGACGCCCTCTCCGAGGGCCGCCGTCCCGCCTACACCACCGTGCAGACCATCGTGCAGCGCCTCGAGCAGAAGGCCGCCGTGCGGCGGACGCGCAAGATCGGCAACGCGCTGATGTTCGAGCCCGCCGTCACGCGCAAGACCGCCTACCGCCGCGTCTTCGACGAGCTGCTCGCGCTCTTCGGCGGCTCGGCCCAGCCGGTCGTCGCCCATCTCGTCGACACCGGGAAGCTGACGCTCGAGGATCTGAAGGCGCTCGAAGAGCATGCGAAGAAGAAAGGAGCGCGCAAGTGATCGCGCATCTCGTTCTCTCGACGATCGTCCTGGCGATCGCGATGGTCGCCGCACGCGTGCTCCCGCTCACCGCGCGCACGCGCCACGCGTTATTCCTGATCGGACTCGCAAAGTTCGCGATCCCGGCGGCCTTGTTTCCGAAAATCATTCCGACTCCGGCCGCCATTGAACTTCCGATGCGCGTGTTCACGGGTGGCGCCGCACGAGTCGCGGCCGGGAACAACATCAATTGGATCGCCTACGCCTGGGCCGCGGTTGCGATGCTCCTCTTCGGACGCTGGCTGATCCTGCGCACACGCACCGCGGCGGCCGCGTTGCGCACCGGCACCGCGCCCGAGGCGCGCGAACTGGAGGCACTCGCCTTCGCGCGCCGCGCATTGAAAATCAACACTCCGGTCGATCTCCTCCGCTCCCCCATCTGCGAAGCGCCGGCCGTGATTCGCATCCTTCGCGCCACCATCCTCCTGCCGAGCCACGCCTGCGACTCGCTCGACGACGACGAGCTACGCACGCTGCTGCTCCACGAATGCGCGCACATCGCGCGGCGCGACAACCTCGTCTCCGCGATCGAGACGCTCGCCGGCGCGCTGCTCTGGTTTCATCCGCTGGTCTGGCTCGCGCTCCGCGGCCTCGCCTCGACGCGCGAAGAAGCGTGCGACGAGCTCGTGGCCGACGCCGCGCCGTCGACCGACACCTATCTCTCCGCGCTCACGAAAATCTGCCGGGCCGTGCTCGTCTCCCGCACCGCCGGGGCGTCCTGCATGGCCAGCGCACATCTGTCAGAAAGGATCGAGCACCTCATGAGCTACGCACGATTGAAGCAGGAGGCGTTTTCCCACCGTTCCGTTCTCGCGATTGCGATGATCGCGATTCTCACCGTCACCGCCGCCGCGACGGCGCTGTCGTTCGAGGGCACGAAGAAGAAGATGCGCGAGATCTACCGGCCCAGCTTCGGGGCCACGATCAAGACGAACGTCGTGATCTTCCACATCGACATCTTCGAAGTGGAAACCGGCCGCACGATCACCACCGCCGATTTCGAGGTCGCGCCGCAGGAGTGGAAGACGATCGAGGCGAAGGACGGCGCGCGCGACCTCAAGCTGCGCGCGCGCGGCAAGAGCGACGGCTCGGGCGAGCTGATGCTGGAGGTGAGCGAGAACGGCGAGACCGTGCAGCACAACCTCTATACGTTCACGCCGAAAACCCTGCCCGCGCCGCCGTTGGCCGGCGAGCCGATCTCCATCAATCTCCGGGACGCCGATCTGAAGGACGTGCTGAACACGTTCGCGGCGCTCACCGGCTACGACGTCGCCATGAGCAAGGATCTCCAAGGCGTTCGCATCAACATGGACGTGAAAGACATGCCGTGGGACGAGGCTCTCCGGAAGATGGCTGCCGACCACGGCCTCACCGTCGTCATCGAAGGGAAGAAGATCTCGGTCCATCGGTAATACCATGCGGCGCGATGAACGACGCCGCGATCCGCTACGTGAAGCTGGTGCTGGCCATGGGCGAGCACGATGCCGATTACGTCGACGCCTACTACGGCCCGCCGGAGTGGCGCGAGGAAGTGCGGACGACGCGGCCGACGCTCGATTTCATTCATGACGCGGCGCTCATGCTGCGCGATGAGCTCGCGTCGATCGCGCGGCCGGACGATGCCATCGAGTCGCTGCGCCTCGACTACCTCCGCCGCCAGGCCGCCGCGTTGATCGCGCGCGCGGAAATGCTGCAGGGGCGGCGTCTCCGCTTCGACGAAGAGTCACGCGCGCTGTACGACGCGGTCGCGCCGTCGCATGGCGAGGACTACTTTCAAAGGCTCAACGCCGCGATCGAAGAAGAACTGCCGGGCAGCGGCCCGCTGATCGATCGCGTGGAAGCGTTCCGGATGCAGTTCGCGATTCCGCGCGAGCAGCTCGACGCCGTCTTCGGCGCCGCGATCGACATCTGCCGCGCGAAGACCGCCGATCACATCGCGCTGCCGATCGGCGAGAGCTTCACCGTCGAGTACGTGAACAACAAATCGTGGAGCGGCTACAACTGGTACCAGGGCGAGTTCCGCAGTCTCATCCAGGTCAACACCGACCTGCCGATCTTCATCGACCGCGCCATCGACCTGGCCTGCCACGAAGGTTATCCCGGCCATCACGTCTACAACGCGCTGCTCGAGAAGACGCTCGTGCGCGACCGCGACTGGCCGGAGTTCTCGGTGTATGCGCTCTTCAGCGCGCAGTCGCTCATCGCCGAGGGGAGCGCGAATTATGGGATCGACGTCGCGTTTCCGGCGGATGAACGAGTGCAGATGGAGAAGGAGACGCTGTTCCCGATCGCGGGACTCGATCCGTCGCGCGCCGAGCAGTATTACCGCGTGCACGAGCTGATCGCCCGCACCGGCTACGCCGGCAACGAAGCGGCGCGGCGTTATCTCGACGGCGAGATCGACGCCGAGGCCGCGGCGGAGTGGCTGACGACCTACGCGCTCATGGCGCCCGCGCGCGCGCGGCAGCGCGTGAAGTTCTTCGACCAATATCGCTCGTACGTCATCAACTACAACCTCGGCAAGGACCTCGTCCGCAACTACGTCGAGCGCCGGTGCGGAGGCGACGCGGAGAAGCGCTGGGACGTCTTCGCGGAGCTCCTCTCGTCGCCGCGATTGCCCTCGGGCTTAGCGTAGAAACTCGAGCAGCGCCGGCATCGCCCGGCCGCCGCATTCCGCCATCGCCAGATGCCCGCAGCCGTGCAGAGGCACGAGCCTCGCCTGCGGCAGTTGCTGCTTCATGCGCAGCGCGACCGGGAACGGCACGATGCGGTCGCTCGTGCCGTGGAGGATGAGCACCGGCATCCGCACGCGCGCGAGCTTGCGGTCCATGAGCAGGTCGGGGCGCGTGAGCATGGAGCGCATCGACGCGCGGACGATCTCGCGCTTCTGCTTCGAATGGCGAATGAAGTCGCGGAGGATGAAGTCCGGCAGCTTCGGCAGCAAATCGCTTTGCAGCGCAAAGCTGCGGCGCTGCTCCGCGACCGTCGTGGCGGAGAATGAGTTCTCCGTCAGCGCGGACTGGTGTCCGAGTCCCGCGCTGGAGAGGAGCGCGAGACGCTTCACGCGCTTCGGATGTTCGGCGGCGAGCGAGAGCGCGATCCAGCCGCCCATCGAGAGCCCGGCCACGTCGGGCTGCTGCAGATGCACGGCGTCCATGAAGCCGCGCACGACCGCGGCCTGCGTGGCGACGGAGTAGTCGGCGCCCGGCGGCGCGTCGGACTCGCCGAAGCCGAGGAGGTCGGGAGCGTAGACGCGGTGCCGGCGGGAGAGCGCGGAGAAGAACGGCGCGAGATCGGCGGCGCGCATGGCCACGCCGTGCACGAGCAGCAGCGGCGGGCCCTCCCCTTTCGTCCAGTAGTGAATGCGATGCGGGCCGACCTGCACGAACTCGCTCTTCATACCGATGGCGACGAGGTAGAGGTCGCGGGCGGCGAAGGCGAGCGTCAGCGGGCGGAAGTACGAGAATAGGACGAGTAGGACGAATAGGACGGCTAGGACGAGCTTTTTCATGACACCGAGGCGCGCACGTCGTCGAGGAGCATGTCGATGCGGTCGCGGTGTGTGCGGTGCGAGACGATGGCGACGCGGGCCACGAAGCGGCCGTCCGGCGTCGTGGCCGGCGTGAGCATCACCTGCTTCTTCGCGTTGATCTTCTGCAGCAGCTCGCGCGTGGCGGCGTCGTCACCGCGGAAGCGGAACGCGAGGATCGTCAGCTGCGGCTCGGCGACGATGGTGATGCCGTCGATCTTGCGCAGCTCGTCGGCCGTGTATTGAATGAGATCGAGCTTCTCATCGAGTTGCTCGCGGAACGGCTCGATCCCGAACAGCTTCAGCGGCAGCCAGACCCGCAGTCCGCGAAAGTCGCGCGAGAGCTCGGGCGAGATCTCGCAAAAGTCGACCAGCTCGTCCTCGCTCTGCATCGCCGGCAGGTAATCGGCGTGCGATGAATGCGCGCGGCGCAGCGTCGCGGCGTCCTTCACCAGCACCGCGCCCGTGCCGAACGGCAGGAAGAGCGTTTTGTGCGGATCGAGGATCATCGAGTCGGCTTCCTCGATTCCTCTGAGGACCGCCCGTCCGCGCTCCGTCATCATGAACAGCGCGCCGTACGCGCCGTCGACGTGGAACCACAGCTTGTTCTCGCGCGCGACGCGCGCCAGCTCGGCGAGATCATCCACCGCGCCGGTCGGCGTCGTCCCCGCGCTGCCCGCGACGAGGAACGGCGTCCATCCTTCTTCGCGGTCGCGCGCGATGCGCTCTTCGAGCGCGTCGATGCGAATGCGAAACTGATCATCAACCGGCAGCTCGCGGATGTTCGCGTACGGAAATCCGGCCAGGTTCGCCGCTTTCTGAAACGAGTGATGAATCTGATTCGAGCAGTACAGCGTGCCGCGCAGAAAATCGTCGGGCAGCAACGCCTTGCGCGCTGTGACGACGGCCGTGAAGTTCGCCAGCGAGCCGCCGCTCGTCAGCACGCCGCCGGCGCCGCGCGGATAGCCGACGATCTCGCAGAACCAGCGCACGACGTTCGACTCGAGCTGCACGAGCGCCGGCGCCGCGGCGCAGACGCCGACGTAGCGGTTCACCGCGTCGGCGATCAGATCGGCAATCGCGGAGTGAAAGAGCCCGCCGCCCGGCACGTACGCGAGGTAGCCCGGCCCCGCCGCCGTGAAGGAGCGCGGGATCGCATCCCGGAAGAGAAAATCGAGCAGCGCTTCGTACGACTCGCCGCGTTGCGGCAGCGGCTCGATCAGCGTCCGCGCGTACTCCGTCGCGCCTTCGATGTTCATCGCCGGCTGCGACGGCAGCGACTCGATGTGCGCGACGATGCGCTCCATCGCCTCGCCCACGAGGCGCCGCATTTCCTGCGCGTCCGGCTCCAGCGGATACCGCGTCGTCATGCGCGGCGCATTATCATCCAGTCATGCATCTCAGCGACGTGCAGCATCATCACGTGCAGAGTCCGTGGGGCACGGCGGCGGAGGCGATGGCGGCCGCCGGCATCCCGGTGTCCGAGATCCTCCACCTCTTCAACTTCAAGCCCGAGCGGACGAAGTTCCTGGCGATGTTCACGCAGGAAGTGATGCGCGGGCCGTCGCCGCTGTCGCCGGGACAGCGCGAGCTGATCGCGGCGTTCACGTCGCGGCAGCGCAACTGCCTCTTCTGAACCGGCTCGCACGCCGCGGTCGCGGCGGAACTGCTCGGCGATCAGAAGATGGTGCAATCGGTGCTCGACGACTTTCGCAGCGCGCCGATCGACGCGCAGTTCGCGGAACTGCTCGTGCTCATCGAGAAAGCCGCGCGCCGCGCGTGGGAGATCACGCGCGGCGACGTCGATGCCGTGCGCGCGGCCGGCTGGAGCGAGGAGGCGATCTACGACGCTCTCACCGTCTGCGCGCTCTTCAATTTCTATACGACGTGGGTCGATTCCTCCGGCGTCGCGGACCTCGGCGATTACGCGCCGTCTGGCAAGCGGATGGCGGAGAACGGCTACATTCGCGACTGATCGGCGGCGGGGACGCCGCCGGGCCAGCCGCCGGGACGGCGGCGTTCCAATGCTTCGGAACGCCGCCGTCCCGGCGGCTGGTCAGGCGGCGTCTCGCCGCCCGTCCCGCAACTCCGGCCGCGTCAAAATCTGCCACGCGAGCAGCGCGAACGTCGCGCCGAGGAGGAGGTCCGAGGCGGCGATCGCCCAGAAGATCGCGCCGATGCGGCCGACCGGGAACAGCGCGCCGCCGGCGATCATCAGCGCGCCGATCCACCGCGGAACGGGCCGCGCGAATACGATCGTCGCGCCGAGGGTGATGAGGCCGATCGGATACATCAGACCGAAGGGCACGATGCTGATCCAGACGATGGGCGCGGCCTGGAACATGCGCGTCAGCGTGTCGGGCGGCACGCCGGTGACGCCGCTGGCGAGCAGCGATTCCAACTGGCCGAGGCCGATGATGCGGATGCCGGCGGCCCAGCCCATGATCGTCAGCGCGGCGCCGATGAGACCTGCTTTGTCGGCGCGGCTGCGCAGAATCTGGCTGACGGCGAGGACGCCGGCGACGACGCAGAGCATTTCCAGCGGCGCGAGAAAGCCGTTCACGGCGATGAGCGACGGCGTGTGCTGCTGGCGGATCATGACCCGCGTGATCGGATTCGTGAGCACGAGAACGGCGAGCAGAGCGAGAGCAAAACCGGAGAGCTGGCGGCGCATTTTTCTTTCCTCCATCTCCCGTAGCGACGTCGCCGCGCAAAAGTGTTCACCTGCTAACATCGAACATCGCGAACTCGGAGATCACGCGCCTCCTCGCCGGCTGGGCCGCCGGCGACCAAGCCGCGCTCGAGCGCCTCACGCCGCTCGTGTACGCGGAACTGCGGAGGATCGCCGCGCGGCAGATGCGCGCCGAGTCGCCCGACCACACCCTGCAGCCGACCGCGCTCGTGCACGAGGCCTTTGTGCGGCTCTGCGGCGGCACGCCCTCGTCGTGGCAGGACCGCGCGCACTTTTACGCCGTCTGCGCGCAGGTGATGCGCCACATCCTCACCGACCACGCGCGCGCGCAACTGCGCGAGAAGCGCGGCGCGGGCGCGGTGCACGTTCCGCTCGAAGACGTCGTCCTGCAAGCACCGGTCGATCACGCCGCGCTCGATGACGCGCTGCGTGCGCTCGAAGCGGTCGATCCGCGCAAGGGCCGCATCGTCGAGCTGCGCTACTTCGCCGGCCTCGGCATCGAGGAGACGGCCGAGGTGCTGCACATCTCCGCGATGACCGTGCGGCGCGAGTGGATGCGCGCCAAAGCATGGCTCTATCGCGAGCTCGCCGAGGGAGCGCGCGCGTGAACGCCGACCGGTGGCGGCAGATCGACGACCTCTTCGCGCGCGTGCAGGACCTCGAGGATGACGAACGGACGCAGGTGCTCGCGGACTGCGACGCGGAGCTGCGCGACGAAGTCGAGTCGATGCTGCGATACGCGCGAGCGTCGGAGAACTTTCTCGAGCCGCCGGCGATGAGCGGCGAGGCGCGTTTCATCCCCGGCGACATGATCGCCGGCCGCTATCGCATCGCCGGCCTTCTCGGCCGCGGCGGCATGGGCGAGGTGTATCGCGCCGACGATCTGAAGCTCGGCCAGGCCGTCGCGCTCAAGTTTTCTCGCGTCGACGAACGGCGCGGCGCTGGCGCGCTTCCATCGCGAAGTCAGTCTCGCGCGGCAGATCTCGCATCGCCACGTCTGCCGCGTCTACGACATCGGCGAGCACGCCGGCATGCACTTCCTGTCGATGGAGTACGTGCGCGGCGAGGAGCTCTCGTCGCTGCTCAAGCGCGTCGGCCGGCTTCCGCGGGAGAAGGCGATCGAGCTCGCGCGCCAGCTCTGCGCCGGGCTCGCGGCGATTCACGCCGCGGGCGTGCTGCATCGCGATCTGAAGCCGGCGAACGTGATGATCGACGAGCACGGCGACGTCCGCATTACGGACTTCGGCATCGCGGCGCTCACGGAATCGGCGGCGCAGGAAGCGCTCATCGGCACGCCAAAGTACATCGCGCCGGAGCAGTTCGCGGGCGAGCCGCCGTCGATTCGCAGTGACCTCTACGCGCTCGGCCTCGTGCTCCAGCATGCGTTCACGGGCAGCGACGATCCCGACATCGAGCGCGTGATTCTTCGCTGCCTCGACAAGGATCCGCGGCGCCGGCCCGAGAGTGCGCTGCAGGTCGCGGCGGTGCTGCCGGGAGGCGATCCGCTGGCGGCCGCGCTCGCGGCGGGAGAAACACCGTCGCCGCAGATGGTCGCAGCGTCGGCGAGCGAAGGACGGCTCGCGCCGCTGACCGCGACGCTGCTGCTGGCGTGGATTCTCGCCGCGCTCGTCCTGACCGCGCTGCTCTCCGGACGAACGTCGCTGCATCGATTCATGTCGCTGAACCGCTCGCCGGAACTGCTCCGCGCGGATGCGGAGGAGATCGCGCGCGAGGCCGGATACACGGCTCCCGCCGATGTCGTGTCGGGCTTTCGACGGCATCTTCGCGTCCTCGATCACGTCAAGGATTGGACGCGATTCCGTGCCGATCCGCTGCCCGCGATCTATTTCTTTCAACGCCGCAGTCCGCGTCCGCTCGAGCCGTACAGCAGCTGGCGCGTCGACGAGCGCGATCCGCCGAACCTCGCGCCCGGCATGGTCAGCCTGCGCCTCGACACTCGCGGACGATTGCTTTCCTTCGAAGCCGTGCCTCCGGCGCAACAGGCGCGCGTCGATTGGTCGCGCTTCTTCACGCGCGCAGGACTCGCGCTCTCCGCCTTCCATCCCGTCGCACCGCGGTCGAGCAATGCGCAATTGGCGTGGGAAGGCATGCATCCGACGTGGCCGAACCTGCCGCTGCGCGTCGAAGCCGCGTCCTATCGCGGCGCGCCCGTGTATTTCGAGGTGATGTTCCCCTGGTCGAAGCACTCGACCTCGGAGGAGGCCAGCGATCCCTTCACGATCGTGCTGCTCACCTTCTACTTCGGAACCATCGCCCTCGCCGTGCTCCTCGCCTGGCGCAACCTGCGCCTCGGCCGCGGCGATCGCCGCGGCACGTTCCGGCTGATGCTCTTCATCTTCGCGCTGCGCGTCGTGTTCTGGCTGTTCGTCGCGCATCACGTTCCCGTCGTCGGCGAGCTCGGACTCGTCATCAGCGGCCTCGAAGCAGCGGTGTACTGGGCCGCGATCCTCGGCCTCTTTTATCTCGCTCTCGAGCCGCTCGTGCGCCGCCGCCTGCCGGAAGCGCTCATCTCCTGGAGCCGCCTCCTGGCCGGCGACTGGCGTGATCCGATGATCGGCCGCGACGTGCTCCTCGGCGGCGCATTCGGAATGGTCATCGTGTTGACCATTCATCTCTATCCCCGGCGCGGCCCCGCCGTGAACTCGTCGCTGCTCAACGAATTCGGCCTCGACGGCTGGCGCGGCTTCGTCCCGCTGCTCGTGAATCAGACGACGGCGTCGATCATGTTCCCGCTGATCATCACCGCGGCGACGCTGTTCTTCATCCTGATCACGCGCCGCCACGCCATCGGCCTCGCCGTGAGCTGGCTGATCTTCTACGCCGCCCTGAATCTCAATTTCGGCGACCGCGGCCCGCTCAGCCTCGCCATCGGCGTGATCCTGCCGACGGTGCTCCTGTTCGTCCTCACCCGCTACGGGCTGCTCGCGCTCGTGGCGACGTTCTTCTACATCCACATCTGGCCGTTTTATCCGGCGACGACCGAGCTGACCGCGTGGTACGCGACGACGTACATCATGGCGGTGATCCTGCTCGTAGCCCTGGCGCTGTACGCGTGGCGCGTTTCACTCGCGGGGCAGAAGGTGATCAGCGGGGCGTTTCTCGAATAGCGATCACCAGATGTTGCAGCGTTTCCCCTCCTCCCGCGTCATCTTCGCCCCCTGCGGACAGTTCCACGCGTCCTGAAACTCCGGCATGTTCTGCACGGTGAGGTTCACGCGCGCGGGGCCGGGGGCGTGGGGGTCGGTGAGGGCGCGGCGCCTTCCTTCCTCGGCGGCCATGGTCTGGCCCCACACCTGCGCGAAGCCGAGGAAGAAACGCTGCTCGGGCGTGAACCCGTCGATGGCCTTGCGATCTTTGCCCACGAGCGATTTCTGATACGCGCGCAGCGCGAGCGTCGCGCCGCCGAGGTCGGCGATCGCTTCGCCGGTGACGAGATTGCCCTGCAACTTCAGATTCTCTTCGACGACGTACTCGCCGTACTGACTGGCGATGCACTCAGAGCGCGCCTGGAAATTCTTGAGATCCTCGTCCGACCACCAGTTGCGCAGATTTCCGAGCGCGTCGAACTTCGCGCCCTGATCATCGAAGCCGTGCGTCATCTCGTGCCCGATCACCGTGCCGATGCCGCCGTAGTTGTACGCGTCGTCGGCGGCCGGGTCGTAGAACGGCGGCTGCAGGATGCCGGCCGGGAACGTGATGTCGTTGCGCGCCGGGTTGTATCCGGCGTTGACCGTCGCCGGCGTGAAGAAGCCCCACTCGTTCGGATCGTCGGGCTTGTTGACGCGGCCCGCGGCGCGGCGCACGCGGAACGCCTGGGCGGCGAAGACATTGCTCGCGTACGAATCGCGCGCGACGTTCAATGAGGAGTAATCGATCCATTTGTCGGGATAGCCGATGCGGCGGCGGAAGGCTTCGAGCTTCGCCAGCGCCGCGGTCTTGGTCTGCGGTCCCATCCAGCTGAGCTTCGGGAGGTCTTCGCGCAGCGCGGCGATGAGGTTGTCGATGAGCGCGTTCATCTTCTCTTTGGCCTCGGGAGTGAACGCGCGCTTCACGTACTCCTGGCCGAGGATCTCGCCGATGGTGGTGTCGGCCGCGCGGACGCAGCGCTGCCAGCGCGGCTGCAACTGGCGCTGGCCGGAGAGCGTCTGCCCGCGGAACGCGAAGTCTTCATTGACGAACGCGGACGAGAGCAGCGGCGCGGCGGAGTCGATGAGATTCCAGCGCAGATACGCCTTCCACGACTCGACCGGCGCCTCGGCGAGGAGGCGGTTCGCCTCCTTGAAAAACTCCGGCTGCGAGACGTTGAGCGAGCGGAGATCGTCGAGGCTGATCGAGGAGAAGAAACGCGGCCAGTCGAGGAGCGGCGCGATCGACTGGAGGTCGGAGACGGGAATGAGGTGGTAGACGTTCTCCGGCTTCCGCATCTCGACGCGCGCCATCGACGCGCGCGCGAGCTGTTCTTCGAGTGCGAGCACGCGGTCCGCGTCGGCGGCCGCGCGCGCGCGATCGCTGCCGGCGAGCTCGAACATCTTCGCGATGTGATCGGTGTACTGCTTCCGCGTCGTCCGGAACTTGTCGTCATCGCGAAGGTAATAGTCGCGGTCGGGCAATCCGAGTCCGCCCTGCGACACCGTGGCGATGATCGTGTTGCTCTTCTTGAAATCGTTCTGCGCGGAGAAGCGGAAGAGCGGCGCGATGCCGCGCTGCTGCTGGCGATGAATCTCGGCCACGACGTCGCCCCGTGAGTTGATCGCGTCGATGCGGTCGAGCTCCGCCTTGATCGGCGTCACGCCCTGCGCCTCGATCGCACTTTCGTTCATGCACGCGGACCAGAAGTCACCGACCTTCTGCGTGTTGCTCCCGCTTTCTGCTTTCGCGTCTTTCGCGGATGCCTCGAGGATCGCCCGGAGCGTGTCGCGATTGCGCTCGGCGACTTCCTCGAAGCGGCCGAAACGCGCGTACGTCGCCGGCAGCGGATGCGCCTTGATCCAGCCGCCGACCGAGTATTCATAGAAGTCATCGCACGGACTGACGGAGCGGTCGATCTGCCGGAGGTCGAAGCCGTGCGGCCCGATGTAGGCCTTCGGCGGCGGCGGTTCGACGACCGGCGGCTTCTTCGGGGCGGTGGAGCAGGCGGCGGCGAGGATGGCGAGCGCGATGAGGCGTTTCATGCGCGGCAAATGCTAGCGGAAATCGTGCGCGCGCTCACTCTTCCAGCGCCAGCACCATCTCCATCAGCCGCAACAGTTCCTCGAAGCGGTCGCGCGGTTTTCGGATCACGGGCGCGACGGGCGCGAGGGCGTCGTCTGCCTCCGTCACGAAGATCACGGGCTGTCGGATTTGGCGTGCGAGATCCAGCGACCGTAGATCCGGGAGGTCCAGATCGAGGATGACGACGTCGGGATCGAGTCTACGAACGGTGGCCAGGACGTCGGTTTCCGGGCGGATGAGAGAGCACTCCAGCTCCATCAGACGGAAGAACATGTGCAGCATTTCCGCAGCCTCGCGGTCCCCCTCCACCACCGCCACCCGCCGAGTTTTGAACGCTTCGACGTCGGGGCTATGCTTGATCGGCTGCAATGTCTGCTAGTGCTCCTCCCCCAGATCGAACAGGTCGGTCACCCGAACGTTCTCGCCCGAGAGCTTGCGGCACGCGGCAGCGATCGCCGCGATGCATTTCCGTGTCGGATCCATGCGTCCCATGCGGATCCGCAACAGGTGTTGCCGGCTGTAACCCGACTCCCGGGCGAGGTGCGCCGGTTTGATCCCCCTGCTCTTGAGAAACCGTTCCAGACGTGTCGCCATGTGCAATATCCTGCATCTTAGCGATGAGCAGGATGGATGTCAATCCACAGGTACCAATTTCGGGTTAGACGGAGCAGAATACTTCTCAACCTTTTGTGCCCCAATCACTTGCGCCTAACTAGACGCCTTTCGGTTTCTGTCCGATTGCGCTTATCCTTCCGTTCCACAAGGGGTGGAAAAGTGTCTTCGCGTCACTCCGTATGCGAGAGTGTGTCGTGCATGAAGGGAACGGATCCGGCGAGCGTATTGGCCATCGGCACTCTCGCAACTCCCTGATCCGACCTCACTTCACAGCCAGCAATGTGTTGCTTAATTCTCATGTGCTTAGTAACCTAAAAGTTCCTTCTATGCTCGGTGAAAGCGTTCGCGAAGCTCGTCTGAAGAAAGGGTTCACCCAGGCCCGGCTCGCCAAAATGGCCGGAGTGAGCCGCCGCCACCTGGCTGCCTTGGAGAAGGGCGCGAACGTCTCGGTGGGCATCCTCCAGCGCGTGGCGGCGGTGCTGGAGCTGACCGAGATCCAGCTCGGCGGCGTGGCCCTCAAGTCGCCCGAAGCGCCGAAGGTGAACCTGCCGCTGCTCACCGACGCCATCCGCGAGGCCCGCGCCGACAACGAGCGCGCCAACGCCATCCTCGCCCGCGCCGAGGCCTTCCTCGGCGGCG
>DATFHJ010000064.1:0-13352 GCA_035248585.1 Thermoanaerobaculia bacterium | reverse complement strand
TGACCGGCGAGCAGACCTGGCTCGTGCCGCCGCTGTCGGTGCAGGACGCGACGCAGCTCTTCGCCGAACGCGCGCGCGCGGTCGTGCCGTCGTTCGCCGTCGACGAGCAGAACAAAAGCGTCGTCGAGCGGATCTGCACGCGGCTCGACGGCATCCCGCTGGCCATCGAGCTCGCCGCCGCGCGCGTGAAAGTCCTCACCGTCGAGCAGATCGCCGAGCGGCTCAAGAACGCCTTCCCCGTGCTCTCCACCGGCTCGCGCACGCTGCCGCGCCACCGCACGATCCGCGAGACGATCGACTGGAGCTATCGCCTCCTCTCGCCCGACGAACAGGTGCTGTTCCACCGCCTGGCCGTTTTCGCCGGCACGTTCACGCTCGATGCCGCGGAGGCCGTCTGCGCCGGCGACGTCCTCGCGCAGCTCACGGCGCTCGTCGACAAATCGCTCGTGCTCTTCGACACGCGCTACCGTCTCCTCGAAACAGTCCGCCAGTTCGCGGCGGAGAAGCTCACCCAATCGGGCGAAGAGGACGCGATGCGCGAGCGCCACGCGCGCTACTTCCTGGCCATGCTGGAAGCGGCGGAGCCGCGCATCTTCGCCGGCACGATCGACTCGCCGACGCTCGGGCGCATCGACGAAGAGATCGGCAACGTGCGCGCGGCGTTCGATTGGACGGAGGAGGACGCGTCGCGCGCGGAGATCGAGCTGCGGATGCTGTACGCGCTGCATTGGTACTGGTTCGCGCGCGGACACTTTCACGAGGCCCGGCGGCACGCCAATGAGGCGCTGCAACGCGCGCAGGCCGTCGACCCGATCATTCGCGCGCGAGCGCAGATCGCGTTCGCCGACGTCGCCGTCTGGCAGGCGGACTGGCAGGCGGTCCGCGCGCCGGCGGAAGAAGCCGTGGCGGCGTTGCGCGGGACGAGCGATCTCGGAGTGCTCGCCGTCGCGCTGACGCTCCTCGGCGTGGCATACGCGTTCGCCGAGAAAGACGACTACATGGCCGCGAAGACGCTCGCCGAGGCGAAGGAAATGGGCGGCCGGCAGGGGCGCGGACTCGGGCTGGCCTGTTATTGGTCCGGCGTCACCGCGCAGCTCCGCGGCGACTGGAACGTCGCGCGCGCGGAGCTCGAGCAATGCCGCGAGATCGGCGAGCAGCGCGGCGTCCCGCCGGCGATCGCCCACGCGAACACGGTCCTCGGCTTCGTGGCGCTGCACGAGAAGAAGCGCGACGAGGCCATCGACTCCTTCCGCCGCGCGTTCGAGATGCACGCGCGGATCGGCGATCGCTGGGGACTGACGCAGGTCATCGAAGGCGTCGGCCTGCTGCTGCTCGAAGGGGGCGAGGCGGAGACCGGCACGCGCCTCCTCGCCGCGGCGTCCGCGGCGTGGCTGAACCTCGGCGCGCGTCCCGGCCGCGACGCGGAGTTCGAGAAACAGAAAGATGGCCGCATCCGCCGCGCCCTCGGCGACGATCGCCTGCGCGTCGTCCTCGCCTCCGGCGCGGCGATGTCGTACGAGGCCATGCTCGGCCTCGCGCGCGAACAACTCGAACACCTCGCCGCGGCTCCCGCCGCGTCGCGAATAAAAGTGCGCGCCCTCGGGCCGGTCCAGATCGAGCGCGACGGCGAGACGGTCGACGGCGAGCGCCGCGCGCGCGAGCTGCTGCTGTTCCTCCTCACCCAGCAGAAAGGCGCGACGAAGGAGCAGATCGGCGCCGCGCTGTGGCCCGGCACCGACGCCGCGAAGGTGCGCAACAACTTCCACGTCACGCTCCATCGCCTGCGCAAGCTGCTCGGCGGCTCGGAATGGATCTCGATCGAGAACGAGACGTACCGCATCGATCGCCGCAACGTCGACTTCGACGTCGACTCGTTCGTCGTCGACGCGCGCGCCGCGATCCGCAGCGGCGAGGCCGCGCGCATCGCCCGCGCCGCGGCGCTCTATCGCGGCGACTTCATGGAGAACACCTCCGCCGCCGGCTGGCACGAGGACCTCCGCGACCGCCTGCGTGAGCTCTACTTCGAAACGCTCTCCGCCCTCGGCCGCACGAGCAGCGATCCGCGCATGGCCATCGACGCTTACGACCGCCTCTTCACCCTCGACCCCACGAACGAGGAAAGCGCCCGCAACCTCATGCGCGCGCTCGAGAAACAGGGCGATCGCGACGCCGCGGGCCGCGTCTACAAACGCCTGAGCGCGGCCTTGCGCGAAATTGGTGAGAAACCAGGGTTTTAGCGTGGAGCGGCCGGCTTTAGCCCGCCGAAAACAGCCCGGCGGGCTAAAGCCCGCCGCTCCAATGTAAGCGGTTTCAGTAAGCACCTCGTAAGTCCTCCTCCGTACCTTGCAGCCGTAAGCAAACGGAGGAACTATGAAACGCCTGTTCGTGACCCTGATTCTGCTGGCGATTGTCCCGCTGCTGGCCGCCTGCAGCGAGGACGCGAATGCGACCACGACCAAGATCACGGAGAAGCAGACCCAGATCGAGCGCGGCGAGTATCTCGTCACCTTCGGCGGCTGCAATCACTGCCACACGCCGATGGTCATGGGGAAGAACGGCCCCGAGCTGGACATGGCCCGCGCGCTTTCGGGACACCCGCAGGACATCGTCATGCCGGAGCCGCCGAAGATGAAGGGACCGTGGGGGTGGAGCGCGGCCGAAACGAACACCGCGTTCGCCGGACCGTGGGGCGTCAGCTACGCCAAGAACCTCACGCCGGACCGCGTGTCGGGTCTCGGAATCTGGACCGAGGACATGTTCATCAAGACCATGCGCACGGGCAAGCACATGGGAGTGTCGCGTCCGATCCTGCCGCCGATGCCGTGGGAAAACCTCAACGCGCTGAACGACAACGACCTGAAGTCGATCTTCTCGTACCTCCGCAGCATCAAGCCGATTCGCAATGAAGTACCGGATGCCGTCATCGCGCCCCCGCCGGCGCCGCCGCAGTCCGCCAGTTAACCGCGTGAACCTACGGAGCGCTCTCTCATGTCACGCTATCTCTTCGCCCCCATGCCGTTCACGGGGCACGTCAACCCGGGATTACCGATCGCGCGCGAGCTGGTCGCGCGCGGTCACGATGTTCGGTGGTATTCCACTCCTCGCTTTCGGCGCGCGATCGAGGCCGTCGGCGCGCGCTACGTTCCCTTCTACTACGCGATGCCGCTCGACGAGGAGCGGCTGGAGGAGATGTTCCTCCGGCGCCCGAAGTCGGGCGGCATCGCACAGCTGCGGTGGGATATCAAGAACATCTTCGTCGACTTCTGGCCCGGCGCGCTCCGCGATCTCGGCGCGGAGCTCGAGCGCGAGCCGGCGGACGTGATCGTCGGCGACAGCGCCGCGGCGGCGCCGGAAGCCGTGCACGCGCGTTACGACATCGCCTGGGCGGTGTACGGCGTGAGCGTGCTGACGATGTCGAGCCGCGACACCGCGCCGTTCGGCCTCGCGCTGAAGCCCGACGCCACGCCCCTCGGACGCCTGCGCAATCGCATCCTGACGAAGCTGGTCGACCGCACGATCTTCGGCGCGGCGAACAAACACAACGCCAGACTGCGGCGGAAGCTCAACCTCCCGCCGCTCGGCAAGAGCATCATGGACTTCACCCGCGACGCGGACCTCTATCTGCAGGGCAGCGTCGCGTCGTTCGAATATCCGCGGACGGACATGCCGGAGAACGTGCGGTTCATCGGTGCGCCCGTGCCGCAGCCGCCGGCGGATTGGGTCCGTCCGGCGTGGTGGCACGAGCTCGACCGCCATCGCGTCGTGCTCGTGACGCAGGGCACGATCAACAATGACTACGATCAGCTGATCCGCCCGGCCATCCGCGCGCTCGCGAACGAAGGCGTGCTCGTCGTCGTGACGACCGGCAGCAAGCCGCCGTCGGCCGTCGGCCTCGACCGCCCGCTCCCGTCCAACGTGATCATCGAGCAGTTCATCCCCTACGCGCACCTGATGCCGAAGGTGGACCTGCTCGTGACGAACGGCGGCTACGGCTCGATCCAGATCGCGCTCTCGCACGGCGTGCCGGTGGTGGCCATCGGGAAGACGGAAGAGAAACCAGAGATCGCGAATCGCGTCGAATGGTCAGGGGTCGGCGTGGGCATCAAGGAGCTGATCCCGACGGAGACACAAATCCGCGACGCCGTGCAGACCGTACTCACGGACATGACGTACAAGGCGCGCGCAAACGCGATTCGTTACGAGATGTCGGGCCTCGATGCCGCCGTGCGCGGCGCCGATCTGCTCGAACAGCTCGCGGGAGTCGAAGAACCGGCCGCCATCAGCGCCGGATTCTGCGCGTGAAAGGACAAAGAACCATGGAACCCATCGGAATCATCGCAGCCTTTTTGTTAATCTTCGTCGCCGTGACGAAGGACCCCGAACAGTGACCGCTGCCAACGAAACAGAACATCCGAATCCCGAGCCCATCCTGAAGCTGGGGATGGGCTTTTTCGCTTCCAAGACGCTTCTCTCCGCGATCGAGCTCGGCGTGTTCACCGAGCTCGCGCGCGGCCCGCTCACCGGAAAAGATCTCGCGGCCAAGCTCTCGCTGCATCCGCGCAGCTCGCGCGATTTCTTCGACACGCTGGTGGCCCTCGGCATGCTGAAGCGCGAGGGCGATCAGTACACGAACACGCCCACGACCGATACGTTCCTCGACCGCAACAAGCCGTCGTACATCGGCGGCCTGTGCGAGATGTTGAACGCGCGGCTGTATGGATTCTGGGGCTCGCTCACCGAGGCCCTGCGGACCGGGCAACCGCAGAACGAGATCAAGACCGGCGGGCAGACGTTCGACGCCATCTACAGCGATCCCGATCGGCTGAAAGGATTCCTCAAGGCGATGACGGGCGTGAGCATGGGCTCCGCGATGGCCATCGCCGAGAAGTTTCCGTGGCAGAACTACAAGAGCTTCATCGACATCGGGACGGCCGAGGGCTGCGTGCCGGTGGCGGTGGCGCGCCGCCATCCGCACCTCACCGGCGGCGGCTTCGACCTCCCGGTCGTGCAGCCGCATTTCGAAAACTACGTCGCCGCGAACGGCTTGACGGACCGCGTGCAGTTCCACGCCGGCGATTTCTTCAACGAAGACCTCCCGTCCGCCGAGGTCCTGATTTTCGGCCACATCCTCCACGACTGGTCCATGGAGGAGAAGATGATGTTGCTGAAGAAAGCGCACGCCGCTCTCCCCGAGGGCGGCGCCGTTCTCGTCTACGACGCCATCATCGACGACGACCGCTCGCAAACGTCTTCGGCCTTCTCATGAGCCTCAACATGCTCATCGAAACCCCCGGCGGCTTCGACTACACCGGCGCCGAATGCAGGGAATGGATGCGCGACGCGGGCTTCCGCGACGCGCGGGTTGAGCATTTGGTGGGGCCGGATTCGATGGTGGTGGGGATCAAGTAACGCCTACGACGCCTCGAGCTGCTTCCCCTGCGCGACGTTCTCGAACGAGAGAAAGGCCGCGCTCTGGTTGACCAGATAGAACGACGACGTCGCGTCATTGAACCCGATATTTGCCACCGGCTCCTGGCTCGTCAATGCCACGCGGAGCGCGTTGGACGGGATCTCCGGCAGGACGACGCCATTGTTCGAGTACGAGGAGAGGAAGATGTTGACGACGTTCGCCGGCGTGAATGTCGCCTCTTGATTGAGGAGCGTCGAGACCCCGAGCGTCGGACTGAAAATCGAGACTCCGTTCACCGTCGCGGCCTGGGCCACGCCGAGGACGACGCCGTTCTGCTGCGCGTTGGCGGCATTCAGCGCATTCGCGCCGCCGGGCGCCGCGGTGAACATCCCCTGTTGCAGCGTGTAGATGTACCCGAACTGCGCCGGGCCGTCGGTCTGCGACATCATGAAAATCGATGCGCCCGGCTGCAGCACCGTGGTCGAGGCATAGAGGTAATACTGCTCGACCCAGCTGACTTGGTTGGCCTGGAACGGCTGGAACGTGATCCACGCGATGGCGTTGGAGCCTGAGCCCTGCGAGATCGTGACGTACTGCGCGGCCGAGTAAATATTTTGAAGTCCCTGCGAGTCGATGTTGATGTTGAGCTGATACATGACACACTCCTCCTCTCGACTCGCAGTATAAATCCGGAAAGAAGCGCCTACGCCCGCACCGACGCCGCCGGCCGGCGATCCTGCTGCGTTTCCTCCACCGGCACCGGCAGCGTGATGGTGAACGCGGCGCCGCGGCCGGGGCCTTCGCTTTCGGCGACGATGTCGCCGTGGTGCAGTTCGATGATGTGGCGGGCGATGGCCAGGCCGAGGCCGAGGCCGCTGCGCTTGTTCGAGCCCTCGGCTTGCCGCAGGCGGTCGAAGACGTACGGGAGGAACGACGGCTCGATGCCCTCCCCTTCGTCCTGCACGCGAATCCGCAGCTGGTGATCGGTCCGCCCGACGCTCAGATCGACATGCTTGCCTTCCGGCGTGAACTTGATCGCGTTCGAGAGCAGGTTGCCGATCACCTGCTGCATGCGGTTGGCGTCGGCGTTCACGACGCAATCGCGGTCTTCGATCTCCGAGGTCAGGCGCACGCCGCGCTCGGCCGCGGCGGGACGCGCGGTAGTGAGCGCCGCGTCGACGACGTCGCAGATGTGCGTCGGCTTGAGGTCGACCTGGAACTTGCCGAGGACCATGCGCGAGACGTCGAGCATGTCGTCGATGAGACGGGCCTGCAGGCGCGCGCTCGACTCGATCGTGCTCAGCGCCTCCGCCAGATCCTCCGGCTCGTAATGACCGCTGCGCAGGAACTGCACCCAGCCGAGGATCGACGTCATCGGCGTCCGCAGCTCGTGCGACAGCGTGGCCAGGAAGTTGTCCTTGGCCCGGTTCTGCGCCTCCGCTTCGCGATAGCGCTGCTCCGCCTCCGCCGCCACCGCGGCCGCGCGCCGCTCGGTGATGTCGCGGAAGGTGATCACCGATCCGCGGAGCTCGCCGTTCTCGTCGCGCATCGGCGCGGCGTAAAACTCCGCCGGGAAGCTCGTGCCGTTGGCGCGGAAGAACGTCTCTTCGATCTGGTTGTACGCCGGCTCGCCGTGCACGACCGCATACAGCCGGCACCGCCGCTGATCGCACGTCAGCACGCCCGGGAACGCCGGATGGACGAGCTGATGGATGTCCGTGCCGGTAATCTCGTCCAGGTCGCGGGCGATCATCCCCGCCGCCGCCGGATTGACGAACGTGGTGATGCCGTTGACGTCGACGCCGAAGATGCCCTCCGCGGCGGCGTTGAGAATCAGCTCGTTCTGCCGGATCAGCCGCGCCAGCTCGCGCGCCTGTTGCTGCAGCGCCGCCGTCTTGCGGAAGAGCTCCACGAAGACGTTGACCTTCGACCGCAGGACCTCGGCGTGAAACGGTTTGAAGATGTAGTCGACGGCGCCGAGCTCGTAGCCGCGGAAGACGTTCGTCTCGCTGCGGCTGAGCGCCGTGAGGAAGATGATCGGCGTGTCGCGCGAACGGTCGCGCTGGCGGATCAGCTCCGCGGTCTCGAAGCCGTCCATGTCCGGCATCTGCACGTCGAGGAGGACGACCGCAAAGTCGCGCGTCAGCAACTGGCGCAGCGCTTCCGTGCCCGACGACGCCGAGACGAGACTGAGCCCCAGATCGCCGAGGATGGACTCCAGGGCGAGCAGGTTGCTCGGCTGGTCATCGACCAGCAGGATGTTGACGCGGTCGTCGGTCATAGCGAGTGCCGGCAAAGTTCGACGAGAAACGGCCCGATCCGTTCCAGTGGCAAGATTCGATCCACCCGCGCCGCGGCGATGGCCGCCTCGGGCATTGCCGGCGCTTCCGCGGTCTTCGGGTCCTGCACGACCACGAATCCGCCTCGCTTCTTGATCGCCGCCGCGCCGCGCGCTCCGTCCGCATTCGCGCCGGTCAGCACCACGCCGATGACCCCTGAGCCGTACGCGTTCGCAGCCGACTCGAAGAGAACGTCGATCGACGGGCGGGAGTACTCGACCCGCGCATCGACGGAGAGACTCAGCTCGCCGCGGTCCACGAGCAAATGATAGTCGGCCGGAGCGAGATAGACCGTGCCGCGGCGGATCCACTGCTTGTCGTCGGCGTCGACGACGTTCAGTTTCGAATGCCGCCTGAAAAACGCCGGCAGCGATTCATTCGACGTGCGATAGCGATGCTGCACGATGACCATCGGCAGCGGAAACTCCTCCGGCAGGAACTCGAGGATCTCCTGCAGCGCCTTCATCCCGCCCATCGAACAGCCGAGGACGATGAGCTCGTACGCGCGTAGCGCCGGTTTGAGCGTGCGCCCGTCGCGCCAGGAGCGGATGCCGGGAGGAAGTTTCTGTGCGACGGCCATTACCGCACCCTCCGATACAACCGTTCCTCGACATCCACCTCTTCATAGTTCTCCGCGACGGCCGTGTACTTGATCGACTCCTTCTTCCCCAGGCCGAGGATCCCGAACGTTTCCATGCTCTGCAGAAAGAGCTGCTGCACGCGGTCCTGCAGGGCGTTGTTGAAGTAGATGAGGACGTTTCTGCAGAAGATGACGTTGAAGTGGTTGAAGGACGAGTCGGTGACGAGGTTGTGCTGCGCGAAAACGACGTTCTCGCGCAGCGACGGGCGGAAGATCGCGTAGTCGTAGCGCGCGGTGTAGTAGTCGGAGAACGTCCCGGTGCCGCCGGCGGTGATGTAGTTCGACGTGTTCTCCTGCATCGTGGAGAGCGGGAAAATGCCGGACTTTGCTTTCTGCAGCACCGCCTCGTTGATGTCGGTGGCGTAGATGCGGCAGCGGTCGTACACCCCTTCCTCCTGCAGCAGGATGGCCATTGAGTAGACCTCTTCGCCCGTCGAACAGCCGGCGTGCCAGATGCGGACGAAGGGATAGGTGCGCAGCATCGGGACGACCTTCCGCCGGAAGGCGAGGTAGAAGGTCGGGTCGCGGAACATGGCCGTGGTGTTGATAGAGAGGTCGAGCAGCAGCCGCTCCATCGACTGCGCGTCGTGCAGCACTTTCTCGATGAGTCCCGAGATCGTGCTCAGCCCCTCGGCGTACACGCGCTTCCAGATCCGCCGCCGCAGC
Organism: Thermoanaerobaculia bacterium; assembly: GCA_035248585.1. GTDB lineage: Bacteria > Acidobacteriota > Thermoanaerobaculia > Gp7-AA8 > Gp7-AA8 > QHVT01. The sequence goes on along the minus strand of DATFHJ010000064.1, from coordinate 4,297 downwards.
GACGGCAGCGAGTAATCGCGGAAGTCGAAGCCGTAATGCTGATAGATCCCCTCCGTCAGCAGGCGGACTTCGATGTCCTCCAGCTCCGACTTGGCCTGTTCATCCAGGGTCGCGGCCGAATCGTGCGGCATTGTGGACGGAACAGTGAGCAAACAGCGGGCCGGACCGGGAAACCGTGCAAAATGGCCCGGTGCGGCTGATCGTGGTCCCCGTGGCGACCGATGCGGAGGGTCGCATTCTGCTCTGCCGCATGGCGCCGGACCGCGGCGTGTTCCCGGGACAATGGGCGCTTCCCGGCGGCGGCGTGGAGCCGGGCGAGCGGATCGAGGAGGCGCTGCGCCGCGAGGTGCGCGAGGAGCTCGGCGTCGAGATCGCTACCTGCGCGCCGCTGCTGTTCAAGGATGACGTGCTGGAGAAAACGTTCGCGGACGGCTCGAAGCGCCCGCTGCACATGGTCTTCCTCGTCTACCGCTGCACGCTCGCCGAAGGCGCGATCGTTTTGAACGACGAGTTCACGGAGTATCGCTGGGTCGCGCCGTCCGAGCTCGCCACGCTGGAGCTGAATCCGCTGACGCGCGACACCTTGTCGCGCGTCAGCGTTCTTTCCTAGCGGTACAGCCACACCCGCAACAGACTCACCAGTTGCTGGGCATCGATCGGCTTGGTGATGTAGTCGCTCGCTCCCGCCTCCATGCACTTCTCGCGGTCGCCTTTCATCGCCTTCGCCGTCAACGCAATGATCGGCAGGTTGCGGAACTCCTCCATGGACCGGATGCGGCGCATGGCTTCGTAGCCGTCCATCTCCGGCATCATCACGTCCATCAGCACGACATCGACGTCCGGCGTGTTGCGCAGCGCGTCGAGGCCCTCGCCGCCGCTCTCGGCGTACAGCACTTCCATCTTGTGCCGCTCGAGCAGGCTCGTCAGCGCGTAGATGTTGCGCATGTCGTCGTCGACGATGAGGGCCTTCTTGCCGGCCAGCACCGGATCCGACTCGTGCAGTTGCTCGAGCATCTTCCGCTTCTGCTCCGGCAGGTTCTCTTCGACGCGATGCAGGAACAGCGCGGTCTCGTCGAGGAGGCGGTCCGGTGAGCGGACATCCTTCACGATGATGGCGTCGGCCATCCGCTTCAGCTCGTTCTCTTCCTTCCGCGAGAGCTCGCGGCCGGTGTAGACGACGATCGGGATGTCCTCGATCTTCAGCTCGTTCTTCATCTTGTTGATGAAATCGAAGCCGCTCATGTCCGGCAGGCCGAGGTCGAGCACCATGCAGTCGAAGTGACGCTCGCGCAGCTTCTCGAGCGCCTCCGCGCCGCTGCCGACGGCCGTGATCTCGACGTCCGCTTCGCCGATCAGCTCCACGATCGCGCCGCGCTGCGCCTCGTTGTCCTCCACAACGAGGAGAGACTTGTTCGAACGCTCGACGAAGCCGCGGATCTTCGCGAACGCATCGTCGAGGGACTCCTTCGAGACCGGCTTCTGCATCTGCGCGAACGCGCCGAGGCGGAGGCCGCGCGCCGTTTCCTCATCCGCGGAGATGATGTGCACCGGGATGTGGCGCGTGACGCGGTCGTGCTTGAGGCGATCGAGCACCGTCCACCCTTCCATGTCCGGCAGCTCGATGTCGAGCGTGATCGCGTCGGGGCGGTACTGATGCGCGACCTGCAGCGCGGTCTCGCCGCGCGTGGCCACGATGCCCTTGAATCCCTTCTCGTGCGCCATGTCGAGCAGGATCTGCGCGAACGTCACGTCGTCTTCGACGATCAGCACCGTGCGGTCGCCCGAATGGATCGAATTGCGGTCGTCCGGCACCGCTTCTTCGATCAGCGCCGCCGGCTGCTCCACGGTCTTCTGCACCACCGGCGCCCGTTCTTCGCGCGACTCGCGCGGCACCGGCTGCGTTCCACCATCGGTAGTCTTCCGCGCCATCGGCGCGGCATAGGTCTGCGGGAGGTAGAGCGTGAACACCGAGCCGATGCCCGGCTGACTCGTCACCTGGATCTCGCCGCCGAGCAGCCGCGCGATCTCGCGGCTGATCGACAGACCGAGACCCGTGCCGCCGTACTTGCGCGTCGTCGAAGCATCCGCCTGCTGGAATGCCTCGAAGATGATCCGCTGCTTCTCCTCGGGAATCCCGATGCCGGTATCGACGACGCGGAACGCCACGACGCCCGCGGCGCGATCGAGCGAATCGTGCGTCCATCCCGACAGCGCGTTCTCGACCTTCAGCGTGACCGTGCCCTTTTCGGTGAACTTGAACGCGTTGCCGAGGAGGTTCTTCAGCACCTGCTGCAAGCGCGTCGAGTCGGTGTGAATCGTCTTCGGCAGGTTCTCCGCGAGGTCGATCTTGAAATCGACTCCCTTGTCGGCCGCCACCTGCTGGAACGTCCGCTGCGACGACTCCGCGATCTCCTTGAACGCGACGTCGCTGAGCTGCACCGTCATCATGCCGGACTCGATCTTCGACAGATCGAGGATGTCGTTGATCAGCGTGAGCAGGTCCTGTCCCGACGAATGAATCGTCTTCGCGAACTCGACCTGCTTGTCCGTCAGGTTGCGATCCGGGTTGTCCTGGAGCAGCTTCGCCAGGATGAGCAGTGAGTTGAGCGGCGTGCGCAACTCGTGCGACATGTTGGCGAGGAACTCCGATTTGTACTTCGACGTGAGCGCGAGCTGGCGCGCCTTCTCTTCGAGCTGCCGCTTCGCCATTTCGACTTCGCGGTTCTTCTGCTCGACCTCTTCGTTCTGCGCCGTGAGCAGCCGCGCTTTCTCCTCCAGCTCTTCGTTGGTCTGCTGCAGCTCTTCCTGCTGCTGCTTGAGCAGCTCTTCCGAGGCCTGCAGCGACTTCGCCTGCGACTCGAGCCGCTTGTTGGTCTCGGTGAGCTCTTCCTGCTGCGCCTGCAGTTCTTCCGCGAGGGACTGCGACTGCGCGAGCAGTTCCTCCGTTCTCATGTTCGCCTGGATCGTGTTGAGCACGACGCCGATCGATTCGGTGAGCTGATCGAGCAGCGACTGATACGTCTCGTTGAAGCGGTTGAAGCTCGCCAGCTCCATCACGCCGAGGACCTGGCCCTCGAATACGATCGGCAGCACGATGATGTTCATCGGCTTCGCCTCACCGAGGCCCGAGTTGATGGTGATGTAATCCTCGGGCGCGTTCGTGATCAGGATGCGCTGCTTCTCGAACGCCGCCTGCCCCACCACTCCCTCGCCGATGTGGAACTGCTTCGCGAGATTCTTCCTCTCTTTATAGGCATACGTCGCGGCGAGGCGCAGGATCGGCTCACTGCCGCTCGTGTCCATCGTGTAGAACACGCCGTGCGCCGCGCCGACCACCGGCGCGAGCTCGCTCAGCATCATCTGCGACACGGCCTGCAGGTTCTTCTGTCCCTGCATCATCCGCGTGAACTTGGCGAGGTTCGTCTTCAGCCAATCCTGCTCCGCGTTGCGGGCCGTGGTCTCGCGCAGGTTGCGGATCATCTCGTTGATGTTGTCCTTGAGGACCGCGACTTCGCCCTGCGCCTCGACGGTGATGCTTCGCGTGAGATCGCCTTTCGTCACGGCGATGGCGACGTCCGCGATCGCGCGCACCTGCGTTGTGAGATTCGCGGCGAGCTGGTTGACGTTGTCCGTGAGATCGCGCCACGTGCCCGATGCGCCCGGCACGTTGGCCTGACCGCCGAGACGGCCTTCGACACCGACCTCGCGCGCGACCGTCGTCACCTGATCGGCGAACGTCGCCAGCGTCTCGATCATGTCGTTGATGGTGTCGCCGAGCTCCGCGATCTCGCCTCGTGCTTCGACGGCCAGCTTCTGTTTCAGATTGCCTTTCGCGATCGCCGTCACGACGCGGGCGATGCCGCGCACCTGCGAGGTGAGATTCGCGGCCATCATGTTCACGTTGTCGGTGAGGTCCTTCCACGTGCCGGCGACGCCTTTGACCATCGCCTGCCCGCCGAGCTTCCCTTCCGTGCCGACTTCGCGCGCCACGCGCGTGACTTCGCTGGCGAACGAGTTGAGCTGATCGACCATCGTGTTGATCGTGTCTTTCAGCTCGAGGATCTCGCCTTTGACGTCGACCGTGATCTTCTTCGACAGGTCGCCGTTCGCAACCGCGGTCGTGACCTTGGCGATGTTGCGCACCTGGTTCGTCAGGTTCGACGCCATCATGTTGACGTTGTCGGTCAGGTCCTTCCACGTGCCGGCGACGCCGCGCACCTGCGCCTGTCCACCGAGGCGCCCTTCCGTGCCGACCTCGCGCGCCACGCGCGTGACTTCGCTGGCAAACGAGTTGAGC
>DATFHJ010000063.1:0-8127 GCA_035248585.1 Thermoanaerobaculia bacterium | reverse complement strand
GTCGCGGATTTTCGACAGGTTCTACACCCATCGCCCCAACGCCGCGCGCCAGGAAGCCGGCCACACCGGTCTCGGATTGTCGATCGTCTCCTCGATCGTCGACGCCTACGGCGGCACGGTCGTGGTCACGAACGGCGAGCGGGGGGCGGTGTTCACGGTGCGCTTGCCGAAGGCGTAGCGTGGCGCGATGCATGCTCTTGAAGAAGCGAGATGCCTGCGAACAATGAAGACCTGCATGGGAGCGTTCCTGAGAACTCCGCGGTGGCGCTTCTGCTCATCGACGTCATCAACGACATGGAGTTCGAGGGTGCGGAGGCGTTAGTCGAGCAGGCCGTGCCGATGGCGCATCGAATCGCGGCATTGAAGCGTCGCGCAAAGCAGGCCGGCATTCCGGCGATCTACGTGAACGACAACTTCGGGCGGTGGCAGTCGGACTTCCGGCGCGTCGTGCAGCACTGCCTGGAGGATGGCGTCCGCGGAGAAGAAGTCGCGCGCATCCTGGAGCCGGAGGACGACGACTACTTCGTCCTGAAACCGAAACATTCGGCGTTCTACGCGACGACGCTGGACACTCTGTTGACGTACCTCGGCGCTCGAAGCGTGATCCTGACGGGCGTTGCCGGAAACATCTGCATTCTGTTCAGCGCGAACGACGCCTACATGCGGGATCTCAACGTATTCGTTCCCTCTGACTGCGTTGCGTCCAATACGGAGAGCGAGAACCAGCACGCGCTCGAGCAGATCCGCAAGGTGCTCAAGGCGGACATTACCCCGTCGACGGAGCTCGACCTCGAGGGCGCTGTTCTCAATGCCGGGCAGCGCGGCGCCGGTCGATTGAACAACGGCCGCGGTTCATGATCACCGAGACCGAGTGGTCGTTGTTCGCGGTCACGACGTCCGGGCGTCCGTCGTGGTTGACGTCCCCGATCGCCAGGTCATTCACGGGTCCGCCGGCATCGACTCCCACACCGCGTTCGAACGCTCCCGTGCCCTGGCCGCGAAACCAATGAATCGTCGTTGCGCGGAAGTCGCTCGCCAGCAGATCGACATGCCCATCCCCGTCGAGATCGGCCGCGCGCAGCTCCGTTGGTAACCTCATCGTTCGTGGCTGCGCCAATTGCCTCCGCGGAAAGAAGCTGCCGTCCGGCCGCGCCAGCGTCACGAAAATCCACTCGAATGGATTGCCGGAAGCCTCAGAGCCGCCGTCGTTCGTATCCACCACGTCGGCGATTCCGTCCTCGTTGACGTCCACGAACATACTGTTCAAATCGAATCCGGGTCCGGCCTCCAGTCTCGATACCGACAGGCCGCCCGGCGACCATCGCAGCAGGCCGAGATGACCGGAGCGCTCACTCGCGAGAATCTCGAGCTGGTTCTCGCGCATCCGCAGCGAAGGAGTCGCCGCGATGGCCAGTGTGGTGTCGAAGGTCGTCTTCGGGTCGAACGTTCCGTCGGCTCGGCCGTGAAAGAGATGCAAACGCACCGGATTCCCCGAACCGAACGACAAGCTCACGAGGTCGGTGACGCCGTCGCCGTCGTAGTCGACGGCTCGCGTGGGACCGCCGTGGGTGGCCGTGTCCAACGCCATTCGAGAGCCGAACTGCAACGGCGTGCCGCGATACGTGGCAATGCCGTTCTGCCAATAGCTGGAAGCGACGACGTCCGGAACCCCGTCGCGATCCAAGTCCGCGATCTGCTCCAGCGTCTCGCCGAAACCCGTCGTGATCAGCCGCTCGTCCGCGAACGTACCGTCTCCCAGGTTTCGCAAAAGAGAAAACTCGCCGCTTTGGTCGACATGGTTCCCCGAGGTGACGATCTCGGGCAGCCCATCGCCGTCGAAGTCGGCCGGCAGCACGACTTCATCGGCGGACACTGAGTATCGAACCGGCGCCTGAAACAGGAAGCCGTTGCAGGACAGAAGCAGCGCGGCGAAGAGCGTCTTCAAGCGCTGTCCATGCTACGTCAGCCCAGCCTTTGACGAATCGCTCATCCTTGACAAATTAATTTGTCGGATCTACATTCGAATCGTGCTCGAAGTCCTCGAATCCTCTCAGGCCGCGTCCGTGCTCAATCCGATGCGCCTCAAGATCCTCGACGCGCTGCGCGAGCCGGGATCGGCGGCGACGGTGGCTCGCCAGCTCGGGCTGGCCCGGCAGAAGGTGAACTATCACCTGCGCGAGCTGGAGAAGGCGGGGCTGCTGGAGGAGGTCGAGCAGCGCCGGGCGGGCAATTGCATCGAGCGCATCGTCCGGGCGAAGGCGACGCACTACCTCATCAACCCCGCGGTCCTCGGCGCGCTCGCCGCGGACGGCGGGGCGGTCGAGGATCGATTCTCGAGCGCGTATCTGATCGCCCTCGCCTCGGGTTTGATCCGCGACGTCGCCGATGCCCAGCAGCGCGCGGTGAAGGCGAAGAAGCGCGTGCCGACGCTCGCGCTGCAGACCGATGTCCGCTTCGCGACGGCGGAGGCGCGGCGCGCGTTCGCCGAGGAGCTGGCCAATGCGGTGGCGAAGCTCGTGGCGAAATATCACGACGACGAAACGCCGGGAGGGCGCTCGATGCGATTCATCGTCGGCGCCTACCCGAAGCCGAAGGAGAAGGAGTAGGGATGAAGAAGCTGGTCATTGCCTTGATGTTCGCCGCGCCGCTCTGCGCGCAGGAAGCGCTCGACTTTTACGTTGAGCAGGCCAAGCCGGTCGCGGAGCACCAGCGTCTCGCGGAGCTCGCGGGCACGTGGAAGGTGACGACGAAGCTCTGGTTCGATCCCGCCGGCGCGCCGAAAGTGGCCACGGGCCGCGGCAGCGGGAAGCTGATCCTCGGCGGGCGATTCCTGTCGCTGGAGACAAACCTCAAAGGCGAGCTGCCGCAGGACTCGCTGACCATCTTCGGCTTCGACCGCCGCACGAGCGAGTTCACGCTCGTCGGCTACGACAACCTCGGCACGTACTACATCACCGCCGCCGGCAAGCACGACGACGCGCAGAAAAACATCGTGCTGGATGGCAGCTACGCGCAGCCACCGTCGGGACAGGAGCAAAAGTATCGCTTCGTCTGGACCCGTCCCGCGGCGAACGAGCATCTGCTCACGCTCTACTTCCTGATGAACGGCAAGGAGGAGCGCGTCGCCGAGACGCGCATGACGCGATGAGCGACGAGAAGACCGTCACGGCCGAAGTCTCCATCGACGCCGACGCCGACACTGTCTGGCGCGCGCTCACCGAGGGGGAGGAGTTGAAGCGCTGGTTTCCGCTCGACGCACGCGTGCAGCCGGGAGTGGGTGGCGCGCTCTGGCTCTCGTGGGGTGAGGGGATGGACTGGGAGGCGCCGATCGAGATCTGGGAGCCGAAGCGGCATCTGCGCACCGTCGATCCCGCGCCGAGCAAGCTCGCCGTCGACTACTACATCGAGTCGCGCGGCGGCGAGACGGTGCTGCGCCTCGTGCACTCCGGCTTCGGCGCCGACGCGTGGGACGAGGAGCTCGACACGATGACGAGCGGCTGGCGCACGTTCTTCGCCACGTTGAAACACTACCTCGAGCGGCATCGCGGCAAACGGCGCACGCTCGCGTACTTTCGCCACCCCGTCGTCGAGCTGCCCCGCGCCGAGGTCTATCCGCGCGCGGTGACGGCCCTGGGGTTGCCGCTCGATCTCGTCGAAGGGCAGCGCTATGCCCACGGACTTGTGCACGTCGCCGTGCCGCCGGTGAACCTCTCCGTCACCGATGAGCGCTACGGCGACGCGCTGCTGATGATCGAGATCGAGCCGGGCCGCGGACGCTGCCGCCCGGCCGCGTGGCTGTCGCTCTACGGCGATGCCGGCGCCGAGGCGCCGCGGCTGCAGGAGTGGATCCGCGAGTCGCTCACCCGCGCGTTCAGTCCGGATACTCCGCGCGATCTTTGATCAGCTGCTCGCGAAAGTACTTCGCCGCACCGGCTGGATCCTTCCAGCCGGGATGCGGCTCGACGCCGGCGGGCTTGCCGGCGAGGATCGCGCGGATGTGCGCCGCGGTGAGCTTCGATGGAGACGCGACGGCGGCGATCTTGCCGTCGCGGCCGATGACATACGCCATCGGGATGCCCCAGGCCATCCACGACGTGAACGTCTTCAGATCGTCGTCGATGCCGACCGTGGTCGTCATCGGGTGCTTCTCGAGAAATGCCTTTGCTTTCCCGCGCGGCTCGTACGTGACGGAGTAGAAACGGACCGGTTCTCCGGCCAGCTCGTTCTTCAGGGCATCGAGGTGCGGGATCGCCGCGACGCAGGGCGCGCACCAGGTGGCCCAGAAATCGATCACGATGACATGGCCGCGCATGCCGCGCCAGCTCGGTGCGCGCGAGCCGTCGAGGAGCCGCACGTCGAGTTTCGGCGCGGCGGTGCGCAACGGCAGCGTACGCGGCGCGTCATCCGCGAGTGCGCAGAGAGAAAAGAAGAGCGTGAGGCCGAAACAGAGGCGTCGCATGCGAATGAAGACGGCGGGGAGCGAGCGAGGTTAGGCTCGGACGAGCTTGCGAATTCGAGACGGCGCGGTGACGGCTCCGTCACGCCGTCATCATTTTCGTAATCTTCGCCGGTTGCGATTGGGCGGAGAGCAGGTAATATGTTGCCGCTGACAGACGCACGTACGTCCCCGTGCGTCTCGACGCCCCCAAAGGTCCGGCAGCATCAAGCGCACATGGCAGCAGCAGAGGAGGTATCTGCTTTGGCTCTATCCTGCAAATCGGATGGCGTTAGGTAGGTACGGAAAGATAGACTTCGACCGGGGAAGGAAGTACACTTTACTCGACTCCGGTCATAAAACCACCACGAGAGGTGCGTGTTGAGTCCTGCAAAGAGCAATCGAGGTCGTCCTATCGTCCACACCGAGCCCTGGGCCAAAATCACGGTCGTCCTGCTTGACCGTCATGTGGCCTATCTCGACCGTCTGGCCATCGATATCCGTCTGAAGCACGGCAAGGCGATCAGCCGCGCGGAGATCATCCGCGGCCTGATCGAGGCGTCGTTCCAGAGCGGAACCGATTTGTCGCAGGCAGACTCGATCGATGGGATCGTCGAGCTCCTGACCGGTTCGCCGAAGAAAAAAGCCGCTCGCTAGGACGAAGGTTCCGGCGACGGTTCGACTGACCGCTGAGCGTTTTCGCGGCCAGACGGGCGATGTCTTCCTCGCTGCAGGCGTCAGTGAGGTCGATGCCGCTCTGCTCCACACGTTCGATGATCGTGCGGATCAGGTGCGGCAGACCGAATGACTCCGGCATGTCAGGGTTCATCGCCCGGGCCAGATGGCTCAGGTAGTCGAGATGTTCGTCAGAGAGAACCAGCGTCTCCAGCTCGCTGCTTCTGCGTCCTTCGCGGATCGTTGGCATCAGGTGCATGCAGACAGTTCCACCCTAGGAGAGTCGCCAGACGGAAAATCCCTACCCCGGAAATTGAAAAAATTTTCGGGGTAGGGATACTCTGACGCCATGGACCCCCGCGACGCCGTCATTGTCGGCTCCGGCCCGAACGGCCTGGCGGCCGCCATCGTGCTCGCGCGCGCCGGCCTCTCCGTCTCCGTTCTCGAGGCGAAGCCGACCCTCGGCGGCGGCGCGCGCACCGAGGAAAGGACCCTGCCGGGGTTTCACCACGACATCTGCTCCGCCATTCATCCGATGAGCGTGGTCTCGCCGTTCCTCAAGACGCTTCCGCTGGCCGAGCATGGCTTGCGATGGGTCTATTCACCCGCGGCGATCGCGCATCCGCTCGACGACGGCACGGCCGCGATCCTCGAGCAGTCCGTCGACGCGACGGCGGCGCATCTCGGCGAAGATGGGAAGGCGTATCGCAACGTGATGGCGCCGCTCGCGTCGCGCGTCCTCGATCTCTACGACGAGATCCTCCGCCCGATCCGCATCATCCCGCATCATCCGTTTCTCCTGGCGCGCTTCGGACTCACCGGTTTGCAACCGGCGACGCGACTCGCGAAGCGCTTTCGCACGGAGAAAGCGCGCGCGCTGTTCGGCGGCTGTGCGGCGCACTCGATCATTCCGCTGAGTCACGCCGGCTCGACCTCGTTCGGACTCGCGTTGATGCTCGCCGGTCACGCCACCGGCTGGCCGGCTGCCGTCGGCGGCTCGAAGTCGATCATCGAGGCGATGGTCTCGTATCTGAAAACCCTCGGCTGCACGTTCCATCCGAATCATCGCGTGCAGTCGATGCGCGACGTTCCGCCCTCCCGCGCCGTCATCTTCGACGTCACGCCGCGCCAGCTCGCGCAGATTGCCGGCGACGAGCTGCCGTCGCGATACGTGCGCAAGCTGCGGCGCTTTCGTTACGGGCCGGGCGTGTTCAAAGTCGACTGGGCGCTCGACGGACCGATCCCGTGGAAGTCGGAGGATTGCATGCGCGCGGCGACGGTGCACGTTGGCGGCACGATCGAAGAGATCGCGCACCACGAGTACGAGGTGTTCCACGGGCGGCTCACTGACAAGCCGTTCATCCTCGTCGCGCAGCAGAGCATGTTCGACGCAACACGCGCGCCGGCTGGGAAGCACACGGGCTGGGCGTACTGCCACGTGCCGCATGGATCGACCGAGGACATGACGGACGCGATCGAGAAACAGATGGAGCGGTTCGCGCCGGGGTTTCGCGATCGCATCCTCGCGCGGCACACGATCAACACCGCGCAGTACGAGCAGTACAACGCGAACGACGTTGGCGGCGACATCGCCGGCGGCGCGAACACGATGAAGCAATTCCTCGCGCGCCCCTTCCCATCGCTCGATCCGTACGCGACGCCGAACCGCCGCATCTACATCTGCTCCAGCTCCACGCCGCCGGGCGGGGGAGTGCACGGGATGTGCGGCTACTGGGCCGCGCGAAGCGCGCTGCGGCGCGCGTTCTGATCCGCCATCTTTCGCGCGCGCCGTTCGAACTCTTCCGCCTTGCCGCCGCGCAGGATCTCTTTCGACTCGTGCACGCCGCCGGACGTTCCGCCGCTCGCGGCGATCGCGCGCTCGACGACTTCGCGCCAGTTCATCGACTGCGCGAACGCGCCGAGCGTGCGGATGGCGAAGAGATCGAAGACGTTCGAGCCGCGCGAGAAGTTGTCGATGGCGAAGCGCACGCCCTGCGGCGTATCGCTGGTCGTGAACTCGATCATGCCCGCGATCGGATGTCCTTCCACGGTGGCGAAGACGACGCGCCGCGGCTCGGCCACGACGACGCGCACCTGGAAATGTCCGCGCAGCGGCAGGTGGCCGGTCAGCGTGGTGCCGGGCTCGATACGCTCCGGCGCGCCCGGCTCGGCCGCGAACTCGAGCGGCATGAAGTCGTTGACGCGCTCGCGGAACTGCATCATCAGGGCGGCGGTGGAGTGGCGCGAGCCGCTGATGTCCGCGTGGAAGTGCTTGTGCTCCAGCGAGCCGACGCCTTCGTCCGGCAGGACGAGCGGCAGCGAGTCGGCGAGAAGGTGCAGCCCGCGATCGAGCGGCGTCGCCTGCACGCCGAGAACTTCGATTGCGCTCGGAGCGCGCTCGCGTTCCTCGGCCGGCGATGGTGCGGGCAGCGGCACGAGCGCGGGCGAGCGGCCGGTGATCGTGCAGAGCCGGCGCAGCAGCTCGCGCGTCGTCGTGATCTCCGGCCCGCGCGCGTCGAGCACTTGCTTCGCGAGATCGTTGCGCGCAAGCGCGGCGACGAGAATCTTCGCGAGGTCTTCGTACCAGATCGGTTGCAGCTCGCGATCCGCGTCGATCATCGGAATCGCCGGCAGCAAACGCACGGCTTTCAGCAGGCGCGAGATCGTCTCGTCGCCCGGTCCGTAGACAAGCGACGGGCGGATGATCGTCCACGGCAGCTCCGCGCGGCGGACGAGCTCCTCCGCGTCGGGATCGGGCGACGCCAGCACGAATCGCCGCGCGCCCGCTGCATCGATCGCCGCTTGCAAGCCGTCGACGCCGATGTGCAGCACCGCATCCGATCCCGCGGCGGCGTGCAGAGCGTCACTGCCGAGCAGTGCAAGAACGCCGTTTTGGATCACACCGGGGGTGCCGCTGACGTAGACCTTCATGCTCTTCGGGAGAGCACGCGCGGTGCCACCGTGGAGCGGCGGGCTTTAGCCCGCCGAGGCCTGACGGCGGGCTAAAGCCCGCCGCT
>DATFHJ010000062.1:0-4297 GCA_035248585.1 Thermoanaerobaculia bacterium | reverse complement strand
GACGCTCTAGAGGCGCGCCGCGAAGCGGCGCGCGATCAACGATGCGGGCGGCATGCCGCCCGCCACACTAGTGAGTTGACTAGGCGGCTCGGCCGCCGGGCCAGCGCCGGGCCGCATCAGCTTCTACGCGGAGTTAGGCGGTGCCTTATCGCCGAGCGCCTCTAAAGCTTCTACATCTGCGAGATCCTGCAGGCGAGCTGCGGTGCGTTTGTTGTGGAGCAGATCCTCGCGTGAGATCACGAAGATACGTTGATCTCCATACGTGCTTTCTGAGCGATGTTCCCAAGCGGTCGCAAACTCAACACCGTCGATCGACGAGAGCACATCGATGCGAATGGGTGCCACGCCGATTTGAAATGTGAGGTCTGGGTGCGCGAAGTCGTCCTCGGTTAACTCGCCGGTCGGCGCACCGTACGCCTGGAGCGACCGAAACACTCTCCGCGCATTTTCAGACTCTGGACGTACCCACACGTCAAGATCTTTGGTAGCCCGGACGTGCCCGTGGAACGCCAGCGCATACGCGCCGACAACAAGAAAATCAACGTCTCGCGCGTTGAATTCGGCAAACAGATCTCTGAAGTCTTGATTCACCATTGCCAGCCCACTCGGCGACTGTTAGTGTCAGATCCCATACTGCCTCCAGCCTCTGAGCGGGTGTGGAGTGCTCCCAACCTGAGACATCTCGGCGCGGTGGCCGCCCACGGATGAGACGAACTGATTCGATCTGTCGTCGTGTCACGGGTTGATTTTATCAGCACATATCATGATTCGATGGTCACGGTGGGCGCCCGGCAAAGGCGGGCGGCAGCTTTTAGCTTGGAGCGAGGCCGACCTCGTTGTAACACCAAGGTTTATATGACCTATCGGCATCTTGCGGCCACGGGCCGAAACCGTCGGGCTCCTCGGCGAGATCAACCGAATGACCGTTGTTTCGAGAACGTATGAGAAGTGAGGAGGCAAGCAGAACTCAGTGCCGTATTAGCGCCTTCTGCTCGCGGACGATCAATCCCGCCCGCATGTGCACTCTGCTCTGGCGCCGATCCTTCTCCACACTCGGGCTGAAACTCCTTCGCTCTCGCACTGAACCATCTCCGCCCTCTCGCTTGCCGTTCTACCCGGAACGGACTTCGCCACTGACTTTGACGTCGCTCTCGGGCGTTGACGGCGAACACAAATGTAGTGCATCGCCCGAGAGAAGTGATCGGTAACAAAAGGGACCGTCGGACTGCGCAGAGGCGTGCGACTCGACCTTCAGAGAGCGTGCAGGCTACGGAACTGCTGTTCCATCCGCCTAACGCTCGTTTCCGTGGAGAACAGGCCCTCTTCCAGGAGCGCGTCGGATAGGCACCATGTCACCCACGACAGTCCAACTCGACGGCGGAGCCGATCGGAGCTCGTTTGACGATCGGTCGGTGGTGTTCGGTTTCCTGAATTCTATGGCCGGAACAGGAACGCGTGAATTGATTGCCGAATGTCGCGCTTCGCGCTCGGCGCCGGCGGGATTCTCGTCATCGACGTGCTGAGCTCCGAAGAATTCCGGCGACGAGAGTTCAACGGCGGAGCACCGGCGCTTCATCTTGTTTTACGGTAGCCCCCGAGAGCCTGTAGGATGTGTGCACATCGGACAAAGGGAGAATTGCTTGCGTAAGACACGCGTCCCGGTGCTCTTGCTCATGGTGCCGTTTCTCGTCGCCGCCGCCGCGGAACTCGGCGCGCAGGATCGCGCGCTGCTGGTTTCGGGCGTGTTCGCGGATTCCTCCATCGTCGGTCCCGCGGTGCGGTTCAGTACGAAGGATTCGAAGGGCGGCGAGTGGCTGCTGACGCTTCTCGGCAGTTCGCTGGATGCGCAGTTCGTGAAGCATCGCTCTGCTCGCCGCGCATGGATCGTTTCCGCGGACTCGACCCCGGTCAATGCGCATCTCAGCAACCGCATTTATGTCGAAGGCGAGCGTGCGCATGAACTGGAGTATGAAGCGGCGTCGCATCGCCTCCGCGCGGGCATGCGCTTCACTCCCAATGATTCCTCGACCACGGACATTCAATTCGTGGGTTTGCTCGAAGAAATCACGGATATCGAGGATGCAACGGTCCGGAACTTCTGGGAAGGACCGTTCTACGGCATCGACGCGTCGCATACCTATAAGAAGTTCTCCTCCGAGTCGCCGCTGGTCGCGGCATTTACGGGCTTCCTGGTGAATGTGCGTGCGGAGCTGTTCGGCGGGCCGGAAACGTGGTCGCGGCTCACGGTGAGCCAGCGGTCCGGCGTTCAAGTGGGCACGATTCACCTGCGGCAGTCGGTGCTGGTGATGGGCAGCCGGAATCTCAATGTCGTGAGCCGGTCGCTGGTCGGGGGGTCGTGGGATGTATTGGGCGAGAACGCCTTATACGGCCATCGCTATGGCGAATATCGGGTCGCTCGCGGCGTCGTGGCCAATGCCGGCGCGGATTACGGCCTGCCGCGCAATTGGCGGGCCGGTATTCGCGCGAGCTATTTGAACAGTGATATCGCCGATGAATATGGCAGCGCCGTCAACGTCAGCAAGATCTGGCGGACGTTCGGCGTCAACTTCGGCGTAGGCTTTGCTGAATCGCGCGATCCTGTCGTGTATTTCGCGCTGGTCGCGCCGCTTTATGCAAGGTAAACGGTCTGCCCGAGGTGGACCGTGCCGGTCTGGATGACGGTCCCATAGACACCGGCAAGGTTCGCGTTCAATCCGACGACCGTCTTCATCACCCGCGCGTCCTGCTTCGCCGTGTCGGGATCGAGGTTGACCATCATGCATCGCAGATCGCGCATGGTGACGCGGATCGCGCAGTCGCCGAACGTCAACGTTCCGCCCACCCATGCGTCTTCATGAAACACCTCGGTGTTCTCTGTTTCGAGCAGGATGTTCGCGCGGAAGCGCCTGCGATCCAGCTCCGCTCCGACTTCCCGGCCGATGCCTGCAATCGTGGCCAGGCTGATGACGGATACTGAGGCCTCGTCGAAAATCCCGTGCTTGAAGTGCATCAATTCCACGGGAACGCCTGAGCGCTCCGTAATTTCCGTCTGAAGCTCTGCGCTGTTCAGCTCGAGCTCCCGCCCGGCCGGTGTGCGTACGTGCGTCGCACCGTCCGGCTGATAAAGGATCAGCTCCGGAAATCGGCTCGCCGACAGAAACGGGAAATTGCTGCCGTCGCCCACGCGCCGGAACGCGAAGCGCCGGTCTCCGTCGAAACCCTGCCAGCCAAGGGACGCCGACTCGACCGCGACGCCGGCCATCGACTTGACGGGATACCGCACCAGCTCGCGAATACGGCCGACTTCCATCACGCAGTCATCGTACGGAGCATTCCGGCTGTCTGTCTAATCGGCGCGTTGGAGATAGACCGCTAGAGCGAGGATAAACGGGAGGAATGACAGCACACAGAACAACCGCGCGACACCTTCAATGCCTGGTGCGGATCCCAGCCAGATCTGGATATTGAGCGCAATGACTTCCAGGTCATTCATCAGCGCTCCACCCTTTCCCTCCCGGTACCACGCCAGAAATTCCGGATTGCGGAGCAGCTTCAGACAGAACGCGATGCTGTTGATTTGAACGAAGAACGCGACAAATGCCGCCAGCGGCCGTTCGGCTTCGGGGCGATGCCATCCCTCCTCAAACAGCGCTTTATAGAAGAAGATGGTCGCAAGAATCAGCTCACCGACGTGGCCTGCAGCCGCGAAGGCAAGCTCACGCCGCCATTCGCGGCTGACGAACACGACCCACAACAGGAACAAAATGCCGAGCAGGGAAACAGCGACACGATTCCCGCGAATACGCCATCCGCAATACGCGAACACACACGCTACCGCGACTGCCACAGAGCGTCGAAATTCGCGGCACGCGCGCTTCGGTTTCGGTCGTCGGCACCGAGCTGTGGTCCGGCGATCGGGAGGCGTCGCTCAGAACCGGTAGCGCAGCTCCACCGCCATCCGCTTCCCGCCTTGCGCGGTGATGCCCTCGATGCCCGCGCGCAAACGCGGATGCGCTTCCCAGAGCAGCGCCGCGGTCACGGCGTTCTCGCGGGCGTCGCGCAATTTGTACTCGTCGGCGCGCACGGAGAGGCGGAACTTGTTCAGGCGGCGCGACACGAGGAGGTAGCCGGCGCCGATCTCGGAGGAGACGCGGCCGCGCGCGGTGACGATCGCGGTTGTTCCCCAGCCGCCTTCGCCGGCGACGGTCCAGGCGCCCCACGTGTAGTCGGCGCCGACGAGATTGAAGCGCGTGGCCCAGTTGATCAACTCGCCGTGCCGCAGCGCATCGGAGCGGTT
>DATFHJ010000061.1:0-2368 GCA_035248585.1 Thermoanaerobaculia bacterium | reverse complement strand
CGTAATAGCGATAGCCGGCCACCGCGCGCACGTCATCGCCGTCGCGCAGGAACGCGAGCACGTAGCCTTGCCGCTGCATCCGCCGCACGTCGTCGACGAACGTCGATGCAACGAGCTTCGGCCGAAGCTGTTGCAGGACGGAAAAACAAGCGTGAATGTCGTCGTCGGATTCGGCGATGGCGATCTGCATCGCCACAGGGTATCGCTACAATCGCCCCCTATGCGCACCCTCCCCCGCCCGCTCGTCATCGCGCTTTCCTGGCTCGCCATCGCCGTCATCGCCGCCGCGCTCGCGGCCACGCGCGCGGCCGCCATGAATGGGCGCGTCATGGCGGCGGTGGGATACGAGCTGCTGATCCTGCCGTTCTGGGTCGCGGCGACGCCGGTGATCTTCTACGCCGCGAAGCGCTGGCCGATCCGCGACGCGCGGCGTCTCGCGTACTACGCGCTCGCGTTTCTGGCGTTCTTCGTCGCCACGAACGCGATCATCCGCATCCCGCATCCGTTCGGACGGAATCTAGTCGCCGGTTTGGCAACGTTCCTGGTGCCAGCCACGCTGGCGTTCGCGGCGCTGGTCGCAATCGGCCACCTGCTCGCCCGTGAAAAAGAATCGACGCACCTCGTCGTCGCCGACCGCGGCAGCGCGTTGCGGGTGCCGCTCGACGCCATCGATTGGCTCCAGGCGGAAGACAACTACGTGCTGATCCACACCGCCGACCGCAGCTACACCGCGCGGCAAAAAATCGGCGACGTCGAGACGCAGCTCGACGCGCAGCGATTCGTGCGGGTGCATCGCTCGGCGATCGTCCGCATCGGCGCGGTGCGGACGGTGAAAGCACTCACGCACGGCGACTATGAAGTCGTCCTGGCGAAGGGCACCGTGGTGAGAGGCTCGCGCTCGCGGCGCGAAGCGCTGGAGCGCCTCCGCGTCAGCTGACCAACTCACCGCGCACGCGATCCCATTCGCCCCAAACCCATTGCTGCGCAATGGGTTTATCCCTACGGTAACGGCGATGCCTATGCTCGCTCTCATCCTCGCCGCCACGCTCGGTTTTCACGTCGAAAAGGTCTCCGACGGCGTCTACGCCGCCGTCCGCAACAACGCTCCCGGCCTCGGCGCCGACGCCACGAGCGTCTTCATCATCAACGACGAGGACGTCGTCGTCGTCGACACCACCGGCAGCCTCGCCGGCGCGCGCGAGGAGCTCGCGGCGCTGCGCAAGCTCACCTCGAAGCCGGTCCGCTACGTGATCAACACGCACTGGCATTTCGACCACGTGACCGGCAATCAGATCTACCGCGAGGCCTTCCCCGGCGCCGAGATCATCGCCAGCGCGGCGATGCGCGAAGACATGGCCACGAAGGCCGAGAAGAGCGGCAAAGAGATGGCCGCGGGGCTGCCGCAGTTCATCAAGGATCTGCGCGAGCTGCTGGAGAAGAAACAGAACTTCGCCGGTGAGCCGATCAACGACGCGGAGCGCAAGAGCTACGAAAGCGACATCGCGCAAGCCGAGGGAGTCGTGGCCGAGGCGAACGACATCCGCATCACGCTGCCGACGATCGCCATCGATCAGACGATGACGCTGCATCGCGGGAAGCGCACGATCGAGATTCGCCAGCTCGGGCGCAGCCACACGCGCGGCGACATCATCGTCTGGCTCCCCGAGGAGAAGATCGCGATCACCGGAGACCTGGTCGCGCACCCGGTGCCGCTCATGGGCTCGGACCAGTCGTACATCAGCGACTGGGGCGCGAGTCTGGAGAAGCTGAAGGCGTTGCAGCCGCGCGTGATCGTTCCGGGGCACGGCGAACTGCTGCGCGACGACAAATACGTGACGACGCTGATCGGCCTCACGAAGTCACTCGTGGAGCAGGCGAAGGCCGCGGTCGCGCGCGGCGAAAAGCTCGAGGACGCGCGGAAGACGGTGAACGTCGACGAGTATCGCAAGGCGATCGCCGGCGACGATCGCCTGCTCGGCTTCATCTTCCGGGTCTACGTCCGCAACGCGGGCTTCGCGGCGGCGTACCGCGAGGCCTCGACGCCTGCGCCTTAGCGCTTGCGATCGCCCTTGTCGCCGTAACCCGACTTCGAGGTCGTCTTCGCCTTGCGCTTGCGGTCCTGCGCCATCGAGCGTCCGGCGTCGACGACTTCACTGAAGCGTCCCTGGGCATCGCGGCGGACGAAACGCTTGTCGCCTTTTTTCGGTTCGATGAGCTCTCGTTTTCCGGCCATATTGAAATCCTCCTGCCGCCATTATTGTGCAACGGAAATGCCGCCGCGAAGGCCTCGGCGGTCGTGCGCGACGGCGCCGACGATCGAACGAGCGGTTCTCCATCATCAGGACGACGATATTCTTGACCGTCGACA
>DATFHJ010000060.1:0-26491 GCA_035248585.1 Thermoanaerobaculia bacterium | reverse complement strand
GAGGGGGTCGCGGTGGACGATGCCGAGTGCGGCATGCACTTTCCGCCGCACAGTCGGGCGCGATGTTCCCGAGGAGACGGGATGGAAGATCGGGGGGGCATAAAGCCTGGCGACACGGCCGAAACACAGTTCCGCAGTTCGCATTGGCACTTGTTATGAGCGTGTTGATGAATTCGCTTGCCGCTGGCCGCGCTGCCAATCCTGTCGCTACAAGGCGGCGGGCGAGCGGACGAGCGGGAGTGGTTCAGATCAGGAATGTCGAGAGGAGGCTGAAGGCCGACATCCGTGTCGGTTCGCAATACACCGAAGGCGATCACGTTCCGTTCAGCGGTCGTACTGCGCGTCGACGCCGCCGGCATCGCGACCGGAGTCGCGACAATCGGCACCGTTGCGCAGTGCGACTTTTTTGTGCCGTAGACAAAGAAGAAAATCCTGCCTATATTGCGTGCGGGTTCGGTGAGGGTAGGCAGCTCTCCGAAGCGGATCTGACAAAAGTCGCGGGCCTGCGAATCTCTCTCTCTCGATCTCCCACGGCTGACCACACGACCCCCCACTTGGTCGTTACGACATGCCCCACTTTTACCGGACCCTTTAATTTTCTTTTACACGAAGTAGCGGCCGTCACGAAGCAAATTGCGGGAGCGCTGCCTCGGCTTGGTTGATGACGTGATCGATTTCAGGTCCGAGTCATCTCTGCAATGCCGACTGCCCTGTTTGCAGCTGTGTTTGCAACACGTCGGCGGAGACAAGAAGCTCCACCAATTTACTTGAGGCGAGCCAGCTCACGTACCCGGGTGTGAGCGCGGGCTTCCTCTGCCGTCGCCATAATGAACGCCAGACGGTCCAGAATGCGGGACGTGAGCGGGGGCGGTTCGAGCTCGCAACAGGTCTCTGTCGCGCATCGAGTGCTCGACGCACGAGCGGGACGAAGATAGACGATCCCTACCCCCTCTTCGGCGCGCGCACGTACCGAGTAGACCGAGCAAGTCTCTCTATGTCGTTGTCGTGGGCGATGTATCGGTGGCGCCGATCGGGGGCGAGAGGCAGCTTTCCGGCTCCGGGTCAGGTGTGGGTGCGCCGATGGGCGGCGAGAGCCGACTATCCGGCGTCGGCGAGCCGATCGGCGGGGACAGGCGGCTATTCGGTTTCAGTGTCCCGGTCGGCGCCGATACTCGGCCTGACAGCACCCACGAGAGAAACCGCGCGAAGAGACTCGCATCCTGCGGTTTGGTCGAAGCTGCGAACGCCGCACTAGAAGTAAGAACGACGAGCAGCACGCCGGCTGCAAAGACACGAATGCCCTTCTGCATACACCCTCCTCGGTGCCGACCGATGCCGGCAAATGGGAGGGCGCCCTCAGAAGGCAAGGTGACCTGAAGTGGACGATAGTTGAGAAGGAGCGCGAAAAATTCGTGGCGCTCGGACTATTGCACCGGCGTGAAGGCGGTGTTGGGCTGGAAGGGCAGTTGCTCGATATAGGTTCGGACGTGCCGCACGAGGTCAGCGTTCAAGCCGTTCTGGTCGATCGCCTCGTGCAAGTAGGCAAGCGCGATCCGCGCGTTCCGCATCATCCCTTCAGAAGCGAAGTCGACGACGAGATTCCGAAGAAGGTCGGGAACGGTCTGAGGCCGGCCTGCGCGCAGCAACGCCTCGCCGAGTTGCATCCGGGCGAGCGCCGCATCGTTGATGATGCCAAGAGCTTCGAACGCGCGGTACGTCTCCTCCAACCGCCTGATGCCATCGTCAAGCTTGCCGGTTTCCGAATCGACCGTCGCAAGCGACCAGTTCGTGCGGATTCGTTCGGCCTCGAACCCAAGTTCGTCCCAAATCGCGTAGGCTTCAAGATAGAGCGGCAGCGCGTTTTCGTACTGCCGCTGGAGCAGGTACGCCTCCGCACAGTTCTGCAGCGCCCGGCCGAGGAGCAGCGTATCCCGACGTGTACGCGCCTGAAGAATGATCTCTTCCGCAGCCTCCGCGCTCGCGCGGTAGTCACCCTCCATGAAGAGCGCACTCGCGAGGAGCAGCCGCGCGTTGAGGTACATAGCCGTATCCCCAAAAATGCGGAACTGACGAGCTGCCGCCATCGCAAGCAATCGTCCGGGGCCCATGCGCTCCGATTCGACATAGATGTTCGCCCGAATCAACCACACGGATGCGAGATCCCAACCCGTAGCTTCTGCATCCTGATCGTAGGCCTTTTCCGCCCGATCTAGCGACTGCTCCGCATCCTTGTACTTGCCGATCAGGAACAGTGTTCTTCCCCGTTCGAGATATGCGCGACCGAGGTGGAGATTCGATCGCAGCGTACCCGCGGCGGCGAGTTTCGTCGCGAGCGCGACGGCGGCGTTTGCGGCAAGCAGCGCGAACTGCGGCTGCCGCTCGGTCAGCTCGCGTGCGGCGCGGTAGAGCGCCGCGACGGCACTTGTCGTGCGGAAGCGCGAATCGTCTTCCACTCGCGCCATGCGGAACCGGAGCGGTGAGGCGAGGAGCGGTGCGAGCAGCGCACGTGCGGCCGCAGCCTCCCCATCGATCTCGAGCGCTCGGTTGCGGAGGACATCAGGAACCGGCGGCTTGTCGGAACGGATGTCGTCGCTGATCTCCCACGAAATCGGTTCGCGCAACGCATCGTCGATACGCTCGATGAAGGCCAGCCGGTCACGGCACTCCGAGCACACGACGAGGTGCGCTTCCACCTCCGCACTCTCGGCATGCGCCTCGGGATCGAAGGCGTAGTCCGCAAGTTCCTCCTCCGTATAGTGCCTCATCGTTTCGGTTCCGTCAGGTCGCGAAAAATCTCGCGCGCGCGCTTCCGGCACGTGCTGAGGAGTTGAAAGATGTACCCGATCGTCGTGTCGAGCGTGGTGGCGATCGACTCGGGTTTCTCGTCGTGGAGGTAGTAGCGGCGCAGTGTCTCGCGGCACTTCGTTCCGAGCCGTGCGAGGGTCGCACCGAGCGAAAGAAGCAGGGCCCAGCGTTCTAGCTCCTCCTCGGTCGACGAGTCCGGCGTGTCCTCGTGTTCCGGGAGAAGCGGCGCTTCATTTTTCCGCTTGCGGAGGTAGTGCTTGCAGGCATTATTCATTGCGCCGATCAGGAAGGCACGCACATCCTCGACTTGGGGTTGCCGCTCGAGGAAGGACATGAACACATCGTTCAGCAGTCCCTCGATGTCATCCCCATCGATGATGTTGAATCGGCGTCGCGCGTTCGAGCGGAGGATCGCCGCGTGCTCCCGATAGAGCGTTTCCAATATCTCAACGGCGGACGGGCGCTCCTCTTCCACGAACAATCCCCACGAACGGGACCTGCGAGGACGCGAGAATATAGAAATGCGGCGAGTCCCGCCACGGAACGGGTCGGCATGGCCCATGAGCGTGCTCGTGCTGATACCGAGGAGCGCGGGTTCCAACTGGAAGAGGTCGGTCGCCCGTACCGCGAGACCAGTCATGCTTCGCAGCGTCGCCACGATGAGCAGAATCTTTTCCTCCGTTGCGCGCGACTTGCCGAGCCGGATACGGCCGAAGTGCTGGCGGCTAATCGCCACGCGAAGACCTAACTGGCGAGCGACGCGCTTTGCCTCCGCAACTACATGAAGCGGCTGAAGTCCCAACTTTTTGAGAAACATCTCTAACGGCGTGTCGCGATCGACACCTCTTCTCATCTGGCGGAACCTCCCCGCGCCATCGAAGTAGGAGTGGCTGCACGTCACTGAATCCCTACCCTCCGACGTCAAAACTTTTTGTAGGAACTAATTAGTTGCGACCCCTCCTAGAATCGTCCGCGGCCGACGACGACGGCCACCTACGTCTCCATGACCGCGCACGAACAGAAGCCCTTACCGCCGCCGAAAAAGGCTCCTGTCCATTTGGTTCGGCACCGCCAAGTTCAACAGGCGGCGCAGGCAATCGCGGCGGTGATCGGCGCTGACAAGAACGTCCGTGAGGAGTTGCGCCGGTTGCTTGTTGCCGTTCGTCGATTGCCGTCGAACGTACGCGGGAGATCTGGCGCTCAGTCCGGCGGCCTGCTCGACGCGACAGTGCGGTCGCTGCACCACGTTCTTCGGGTGATCCTCGAGACGGTCCTGCCGCACGTGGTCGCCGACATTCACGAATACCACGCGGGTATACGTCGCTTCTTCCTCGAGCCGCACGACACCTACACGCTCGACGAACTGGCAGCCCTGTGGCAAATCAGCCGCGAGGACGTGGATGAGATTTTGGGACACAAGCTCGCGACGTGGGCTACCGATCATCCCGACGATCCGGATGCGCTGCGGATCACCTGGGCGGACGCGCTGCGCACGAGTCTCTCGTACAACTTCTTCCGGCCGATCGATGTTGAACGCGCTCTCGGCGCGGACTTCGGCCGCGTCCGACCCGAATCGTGGCGCACCGTGCCTTTGCTCATTCACGTGCCGCGCTTCATGGTCGAGACTCTCGACTTCGATGGTGTGATGTCCCCCTCCGGTCGGACCCCGGCCGCGCGGGTCGAACAGTACCTCTTCGATCTTTTTCCCGGCGAACATCGCATGGCTTTTGTCGAGGCGCTCAACGATGAGGGTCAGACACCGTAGTGTCGGGCGAGAATGCGATGTCCGAAGACCAAGGGTTGGCTCGCACGCGGTTGCAGCAGTTCCTTCGGCAGCGCGGCATTCCGTCCGCGCGCGTCGAAGCGAAATTGCGGGAACGCATGGGCGCAGCTGCTCCGAGCAGGCGCCAGGTCGAACGCTGGCGACTCGCCAAGGTGGATATCCGAAGAAAGGACATGGTGCGGATTCTCTGGGGCGTGCGGGAGGCGGCGAGCGATCCCGATATCCAGGTGCACGATCTCTTCGATCTCGATCCGAATAATCCTGACAACTGGATGGACTAACGATGGAGGCAGTGTGAAGATGCGACTTTTCTGTCGTATTGACGGTTAGGCGGCGGATAGCTAGACTGCGCCGCGTTTTTTCCTTACAGCCTGCACGAGCACTGCGAGACGGACGGGCTGCGGTTTCTTCGGGTGGGTCCTAACAATCAAACAATCAGTACCTGCATGTGCTCGGCGCGTGCCGGTCTTCGGAGGATTTGTGCGTCTTCGCTCCCTCGCCGTAATTTGGATCTTGATGCTTCTCGCTGCGACGCAACTTTTTGCGGCCGCAGCTACGGACCTCGTGCCGCGCACCGCACCGCGCGGCGCTCGCGTCATCGTTGTTGGAAGCGGCTTTGACGCGGTGGCTCCGGAGGTGACGTTTGCGGCCGCGAGCGGCCGCGTCGCGGCGCCGCTGATCACGAGAAGCGCGAATCTCCTCGAAGTGGCCGTTCCGCAGGCGGCAACGAGCGGCGAGGTCCGCGTGACAGCGGGAGGCGCAGCTCTCGCGACATTCTCATTCACCGCAACGCCGCCGCCGCCATTCGCAAAGAGCGCAACGATCGTTCGGGACATCCTGAAGCAACCGGCTGCCGCGGCAGTGATGCTGCCGAGCGGCACGATCTACGTCGCGGACACTCTGCATCACCAGATCAAGCTCGTCACGCCCAGCGGCGAAACGCAAGTCGCCGCCGGCACGGGCAATCCCGGTCTCTTTGATGGCGCGTCACCAGTCGCGCAGCTCAACGCACCCGAAGCGCTCGCAATCGATCGCGCGCGCAATATCGTCTATGTAGCCGACACCGCAAATCACGTGATTCGTGCGCTCAATGCTGGTGGCGTCACGACGTTTGCGGGATCGGGAAAACCCGAAGATCGCGACGGCATCGGGCAGCAGGCGGCATTCAAGCAGCCTTCTGGACTCGCCGTCGATCGCGACGGCAATCTTTATGTAGCCGACACCGGCAACGACAAGATTCGGAAGGTGACGCCGACGGGCATCGTCACGACCATCACGGGTCTCGGTAGGCCGGGCTTCGCCAACGGCGGCACAGCGTTCGCGCTGTTCAATCAGCCGCACGGAATTGCGATCGCCGATGACGGCGTGCTTTACGTGGCGGATACCGGCAATCATGTCATCCGCAAAATTGAGAACGGTGTGGCGAGCACGCTGGCCGGTACCGGGCATCCAGGAAGCATTGATGGGCTGTCGACCAACGCGGAATTCAAAGAACCGGCAGCGTTAGCGCTGGACGAGAGCGGCGATCTCCTGGTCGCCGACAGCGGCAATCATCGAATCCGGGCCATCAGCAATGGCGTAGTCACGACGATCGCCGGCAACGGGACGCCCGGTCTCGTCGATGGAACCGATCTCCCTCATGTTCAGTACAAGCAGCCCTCCGGCATTTCGAGCGAGGGCGCGGTCTTCATCGCCGACACGATGAACGATGCGCTGCGGGTGCTCTATCGCGCAGTGAGCATTGCAGACGTCTACCCACGCAGCGGTGATCCGAACGGCGGCGAGATCGTTCGCATCTTCGGAACGGGATTCGTTCCGGGGCAAACGATCGCCGTTTTCGGAGGTGTACCTGCTGCAGCAACCACATACGTTTCCGCGACCGAGCTCCTGGTCACGACTCCGCCGGGGACGCTCGGAAAAACAACGATCACGATCAGCACGCCGGCAGGCGTCGCAACGCTGCGCGATGCATTCACCTACATTCCGCCATTTGTCTCCGTGACGGTCACCCCGGCCCAACCGGTGCTCGATCTGAACCAGACGTTACAAATGTCGGCGTCCGGGATTTTGTCCGGCGGCGGCACGACGGATCTTTCAAACCGCGTGACATGGTCCAGCAGCGACCCGAGCATCGCAACGATTGATTCCATTGGCCTTGTGCGGGCAGTCCACAGCGGCACCGCAACCATTGCGGCAACGTTTTCAAATCTCGTCGGAACGACGACTATCACCGTCCGCGATCTCAACGCACCGCCGCCTGATCCTTCGACGATCGCGCCGGCACTCGATCCCGGAATCTCGACCTCCACATACGCATCCACGAAGTTCCTCTACAGCGGTCCGAATGCGATTCAACGCGACGTGACTCCTGGAGCGATCGAGCCGCTTCACGTCGCAATTCTTCGCGGCCGTGTCCTCAGCTCTAATGGACAGCCGCTCTCCGGCGTACGTGTGACTGTGCCGGAAAATAGTGGATTCGGATGGACCGGCACGCGCGTCGACGGATGGTTCGATCTTGCCGTCAACGGTGGTGGTGCCGTCAATGTCCGCTTGGAGAAAGAGGGCTTTCTTCCGGTCGAACGTCAGGCGCAGCCGTCGTGGCAAGGCTATGCCGCCATCGATGACGTCGTGCTGATTCCGGTCGATCCGGCCGTGACGGCGATTGTGCCGAATGCAAACGAGGCCCAAATCGCACGCGGTTCCCTCGTGATGGACGACGACGGTGCACGGCAGGCGACGATGGTCTTCGCCGCCGGAACGACGGCTAGCATGCTGATGGCCGATGGCACCTCGGTTCCGCTCTCATCGCTCCATGTCCGGGCCACGGAGTACACCGTTGGCGACAACGGGCCGAAGGCGATGCCGGCGCCGCTGCCACCGACGAGCGGCTACACGTACTGCGTGGACCTGAGCGTGGACGAAGCGCGAAGCGCCGGTGCGACGACGGTGCAGTTCTCGAAGCCGGTGTCGTACTACGTCCAGAATTTCATCGGCTTCCCGATCGGCAGCAAAGTGCCGAGTGCGTATTACGACTCCGACAAGCAGGTATGGGTCCCAACGCCGGACGGCCGCGTCGTTCGCATTACGGCGATTGAGAGCGGAGTTGCGCGGGTCGACACCGATGGCGACAACGTCGCCGATGACATCGCCATCGACCTCGAGGAACGCCAGAAGCTCGCGATGCTCTACACGCCGGGAACTTCCCTGTGGCGCGTGTCGCTGTCGCACTTCACGCCTTACGATTTCAATTGGGCGATAGAGGCGACGGGCGGAGGCGTCGCACCCACCCAGCCGCCGGTCAGCTACGCCCCCAAAGACAACTGCTGCAAGATCGGCGGCTCGATCATCGAAACCGAGAATCAAACGCTGGGCGAAGTGCTGCCGGTGACAGGAACGCCGCTGTCGCTGCACTACGCGAGCGACCGTGTTCCGGGACGGGTAGCATCACGGACGATGGATATCCGTGTCACGGAGTCCCAAATGCCTGCCTCCGCGCTCCGGGCGGAAGTCGAAATCAGCGTCGCCGGCAGAATCACCCGGCAGACCTTCTCCGCCGCGTCGAGTCAGAAATTCCGCTACGTCTGGGATGGATTGGACGCATACGGGCGTACAGTCACGAGCGGTGTTCCCGTTCGCGTCACGGTTACGTATGCGTACGCGGCCTCATACCTACTCCCGCCGCAGCAGGTAGGATCGAGCTTCGGGTTCGTGGGTGGCGTTAAGATCGGTATCCCGGCCCGCGACGTGATCGAGTTCACCCGCACGTGGGAGGGAACGTTCCCGCCGAAGTGGGATGCGACGAGCGAACGCATGGGAGGATGGACGCTCAGTCCCCACCACTTCTACGACTTGGCCTCCAGAACGCTCTATCGCGGGGATGGCACACGCAGGAACGATCTCTCGCAGCTGTTCGGCATTCCGCAGGGGGTGGTTCACACCATCGCGGGCGGTGGTCGGTACGACGGGTCGCAGCCGAACGACGGTGTGCCGGCCAAAGGGGCAGCCATCGGACCGGTCCATTCCGTCGCCATCGCGCGTGACGGCACGATGTATTTGTCTGCCACAGGTCTCATCTACAAAGTGACACGTGCCGGGAAGTTGGTTCGTGCAGCGGGAAAGCTCCCGATCGTGTATCCCACTGATGTTCTGGAGACGAAGCCCGCACTCGAGGCCCAGTTTTATCAACGGCAGAAAGTCAGCGTTGGACGCGACGGCAGCCTCTACGTGGCGGAAGGACTCGGCGACTGCACCGGTCTCTGTGGTGTGCCGGTCGTGCGACGTATCAGGCCGGACGGCATGATCATGCCGTTCGCCGGGAACGGTGAGCGTGGGACGACCTACATCGATGGTGTCCCGGCATTGGAGGCACGTCTCAATTTGCCCGTCGATGTCGTAGCCGGACCGGATGGCTCTGTCTACATAGCGGACAATGGCTACTCGCGCATCCTTCGGGTCGGTCCGGACGGCATTCTGCGCAGCATTGCCGGAAACGGGAACGTCGGATTCTCGGGTGACGGAGGCCCTGCGACGGCGGCAACACTCAATCGGCCTCGCGCCATCGCGCTGGGCGGGGACGGAAGCATCTACTTTTTGGAGGCGCAGCGCATCCGGCGCATCGGTACGGATGGGACGATCAAGACGGTCGCGGGGACCGGCGTGTGCCGTCAGTTTGGTTCCACGGGCGACGGCGGTCCCGCCTTGAACGCCACGATGTGCGCGACCGATGACGTGCTTGCAGTCGCAGCGGATGGTTCGATCTACATCGGCACGCAAGACGGCATCCGCCGGGTCGATCCGGCAGGCATCATCAGCACCGTCACAGCGCCAGGGCCGAAGGCGGAGACGATGGCTCCTGACGGCACGGTCGCAGCAGCAGCTAATGTCACCATTTCCATCAGCGCGATCGCGCTCGGACCGGATGGCACGCTGTACTACGTCGATCGTGACTCCATTTCCAACGTTGACGTCGTGCGGCGCATCGAGTCTTCGTTGCCATCGTTCGACGGGTCCGCGAGTGATGTCTCGATTGTCGATAACGGCTTGCTGCACGTATTCGACGAGAACGGACGTCATCTCCGAACCGTCGCCGCAGAAACCGGCGGGGAACTCTACCGGTTCACCTACAACTCCGCAGGGTTGCTGACGTCAATCGTGGATTTCGATGGAAATGTAACGACCATCCAACGCAGCGGAAGCGGCGATGCCACAACCATCGTCGCACCTGGTGGGCAGCGCACCGAGGTCGCCGGCACGCCTTACTCCACGTCGATCACCACCGCGCCCGGGGAAACGACGAACTTCACGTACACCCCGTCAGGCCTCATGACGAGCATGACCGACGCCCGGCAGAACACCACCAGCTTTGACTGGAATGAACTTGGACTGTTGAAGCTCGACGCCGATCCGGAAGGCGGCTTCAAGTCACTTACGCGAACCGACACGGCGACAGGACATCTGGTAGCCATTGGTACCGGGGAAGGGCGTACTGAGAGTTACCGCAGCGAGACAACGGCCACAGGAGACGATTCGCGGGCCATTCTCAAGACGGGCACCTCCACCTCCATCCTTGCTCGAAGAAGCGGGCTTTCCACGACCACGCTGCCGGACGGGTCGACGCTCACTACGCGCGAGAGCGCCGATCCGATTTGGGGAGCGCAGTCCACGTTTGCTTCCCAAGTGACGCTGTCACTGCCAAGTGGGCGTTCGATGTCGACCACTCTCGCGCGCACAGCGGTCATTTCCGATGCGGCCAACCCGCTCGCATCGTTCGTACGGACCGACACATTCGCAGTCAATGGCAAGACCTTTACGCGCGTGTTCGATCGGGCGAGCCTGACGGAGACACTGACGTCGCCCACGCAGCGCACGGTAACAATGAGCTTCGACGCCGCGTCACGCGTTCGCAATGTCGTGATTCCAGGTGTCGCGCCGCTGGAGTACAGCTACGATGCGAAGGGCAGGCTGGAGGCGACCACGCAGGGAACACGCTCCATCAGATTCACGTACATGCCGAACAATGATCTCGAGACGATGCGCGACACGCTTGGCCGGGTAATGCGTTTGAGCTACGACGGCGCGGGGCGAATTCTCAAACAAGCATTGCCAGGCTCGCGGGAGATTCTCTTCACTTATGACGCTGCCGGGAATCTCAGCTCCGTCACACCGCCTCTGCGTCCCGGTCATGTCTTTGGGCATAACAAAGTAAATCTCACAAGCGGATACACGCCTCCGGCCGTCAACGGCGCCACAGCGACGCTCTACACCTATAACAAGGACCGCGAGCTCACTTCGATCGAGCGCCCCGGTGGTTCGATCATCAGCCTTGGTTACGCTGCCAGCGGCCGTCTGCAGTCGATCACGTGGCCGGACCGGGCGTTGACGTATGGGTATTTCGCGAACGGCAACCTAGCTCTGTGACGGGAGCGGACGCTTCCACAAGTTATACGTGGGACGGTTCGTTCTTAACCTCCATGTCGTGGACAGGAGCCATCTCGGCCACGGTGCAGTGGACGTACGACGGGAATATGCAACTGACAACTGAAGCGGTCAACGACTGGACAGTCAGTTTTGCATACGACGCCGATGGACTGCTGATGGACGTCGGACAAGTCCATCTCTACAGGACGGCGGCGGGCATCGCCGACGGCACCTCGCTTGGACCTACCGCCGACCACGCGACATTGAATGCGTACGCCGAAACCGAGAACTACACGGCGACATACGCCGGCACTCAGGTTCTGGGCTTCGAGTACAACCGAGACACTGTCGGACGAATTACCGGCGTCACCGAGCATGGGTTAGGCGGTGATACGTACGTTGGATATGCCTACGACGACGCTGGGCGGCTGCGCGACGCGTTCTATCCCGCGGTGAACTTCCACTATGACTACGACCCGAACGGCAATCGTATCGCGCGACAGATGATCACCTCCTCGGGTACGGTGACGGAAACGGCCGCGTACGACGATCAGGATCGCTTGGTCAACTACGAGGGAGTGCAGTTCACCTACACCGCCAGCGGCGAGCTGCTGACGAAATCCGACCCGACCGGCGTAACGAGGTACGCGTACGACGCAGTCGGCAATTTGCGGAGCGTGACGCTGCCCGATGACACCGTGATCGACTATTTGATCGACGGCCAAAACCGGCGCATTGGCAAAAAAGTGAACGGCACGCTGGTCGCCGGTTGGCTCTACAGTAATCAGAGCCAGATCGTCGCCGAGCTTGATGGCAACGGCAAGCTCGTCAGCCGTTTCGTCTATGCCTCGAGGACGAACATCCCCGACTATATGATTCGGGACAACGTCACGTATCGAATCTTCTCCGACCATATCGGCAGCCCGCGAGTTGTGGTGAATACGGCCACCGGTGCAGTCGCCGCGAAGATGCAGTACGACGAGTTCGGCAACGTCACATACGAGACGATCCCGGTGTTCATTCCCTTCGGTTTCGCGGGCGGACTGTATGATCGTCAAACACGCCTGCTGCGGTTCGGCGCCAGAGACTACGATCCGCGCATCGGCCGCTGGACCGCGAAGGATCCGATCCTCTTCGACGCATCCGGCACAAACGTCTACGAGTATGCGCTCGGTGATCCGGTGAACAACTACGATCCCAGCGGCCTCGACACGGTTACGGCGGATCCGCACGTACAGGAAATTGTTCTCAAGCTTTGGAAGGTAGCCCAGTGGGGGCATAGGCCGCTCGAGGTCTTTGCATTTCTCACTTTTGATCCGCAAACAGGCAAGTACGGCTGCCGACAATTGCCACTCTCGTACCAAGCGAACAAATTCACGATTAAGAAGGGAACGGTCGCACCGCCGAATACGATCGCCATGATTCACACGCACCCCAATGAAAGGACATCCGAACCGGACGACCCGGGCGATATCGTGGCGACAAACGGCTTTAAGAAGCAGCTCGGAATACCTGTGCTTTACACGATTTCGCAAAAAGGGATTGGCAAGTACGTCGCTGGTGCTCGTCGCGGGACGCAGGAGGAGACATCCCTGAGGTTTCCGAACGCCGCCACGGATGGCTGTGGGTGCCCAAAATGAAATACTTTAGGCGAGTGATTCTGCTGCTCTGCAGTTTTGTTGTCGCCACAAACTGCGTCGCCGCACCCGCTCCCTGTGCGAGCGCGAATATTTTTGATGTGTACGACCGCTTGCTGCCGGTGCGAGCGGCCCATCATGGTCCTGACGTCGAGACCGTGACCCTTCGGTACATCCCCGGAGATACGTCGCAACGCGTCGAGATCAAAGTGATCATCAGAGAACACGCCGACGGCAAGATCGCCGTGGAAGCATGGCGGCCAGCGGCAACGTCGATCCAGCAGCAACTTCGTGACCTTCGGGCAGCCCATCCGACGACGGAATGCGACGACGCATTCGTCGATCAGATCAAAGTGGAGCACTATGACCTCGCCGATCCACGGATCGCGCGTTTGTATCGAGACTTCAAGAAACTTCGTGTTCCCGTCGCGGTCGATTCGGACATCTACCTTGACACCGCTCGCTTTGAAGTGCTGACCGAGGCGCCTATGAACAGCACCTCATTCATCCTCTACGGGCCCGGCTTATCAGACCGACATCCGCATGCGTTGATCACGTGGGCGGCCGCGGTAGTGGAGGCGGCAAGCCGCGCAAGACCGCGACGGTAGCGCCTCGGGAAGTATTCCGCACCGTGTTCGATTACACAGGAGCCAATCCGCAACAAGGTGATACCAACCACCCCTTGCGCTTCCAAAAACTCATTCAGCGCAGAAGATGCGGTCGGCCGGGAGCGCCGCGATGGCCGAACAGTTCATTGACAAGGAGAAGGGCGATAGTTGGCCGATCCTGCCTAGGAGAGCCCTTCGGTGCCTGGATCGCGCACGCAGCGTTAGAAAGAAGTTCTAGTGATGAACTCAAAGCTGCTTGCTGTTGGGTTGATCGTCGTTGTTGTTCTGCTCATCGTTCTCGGTGAGCGGGCTTTCCATCGCGAATACGCAGTTCCCGGCGACGGGCTGATCGATGTGAAAGCGCTTGAAACAAGACACGGTACCTTTTTGATAACTGGCAGCCTGCGTGGGAGTGGCGGCAAAATCACCAAGACCACGGTCAGCCGCGACGGTCCAACGGTCATGCTGCGAGTCTATGCTGCGCCGATACAACCGGACGACCGGCCGGAAGACTGTGTAGGAGCATTCTCCGTGACTCTTCCTAAAGATGGTGGGATTGATACGATCGCTGTTGGTGAGGACCCCGACTGGGCTGACGCTTGGACGAATTGCTAGTGTGCCGCTGCGGGTACCACGTCGTCGCAACGCTGCGGCGATGCGGATTGTATGGAGCGCATCCACGTGACACGAGCGCGCGCCGGGGATCGCTGCTGCTCTCCCCGCGGCAGTATCGCCCATTCGGCGCACATGAATAACCTCAAGGAACGCGTCGTCCTATAGGAACTGATCCGTTCCTTATTGACGTCGGACCGCGAGGTTGTTACTTTCCCGCAATCGCAAGCATGGGAGGGGCGGCGTGAAGGCAATGCGATTCGTCGGAATGGATGTGCACGAGGCAACGACCTCCATCTGTATTCGGGATCGCGACGGCCTCACCGTTGACGAGCTAGTAATACCGACCACTGCTCGCGCTTTCCGGAAACTTTTCCCTCGCCGCAGGTCGCGATGGGCGGTAACGTTTGAGGAGGGACCACTTGCGCAGTGGTTGTATGAACTGCTTCACGCGCGCGTCGGCAGCGTCGTGGTCTGCAACCCGCGCTACAACCGTCTCATTCGTGCTGGCGGGAAAAGCGATCGAATCGACGCTGCGAAACTCGCGGAACTGCTGCGGCTCGGCGCGCTCCGTCCGGTGACGCACAGCAGGAAACGTCATGCGATCACGGAATTGGTGCACCATTACGAGGCGCTTGTAAGCGACTCATCGCGCATCATGCATCGGATTCGTGCTGCCTATCGGCACGCGGGCGTACCAACAAGCGGCATGACCGTCTACAGCGTGCGGCAGCGACGTGTATGGCTTAGAAAGGTTCGTTGGCCCCACACCAAAGCTCGCCTTAAGGCGCTCTATGAACAACTCGACGCAACGACGCGCCTCCGGGATGAAGCGCGTTGCGGGATGGTGGTCGAAGCGTCGAGATATGAATCTTTCGCACTTTTACGCTCGCTGCCGTATGTTGGCGACGTTCGGGCCGCGCAGCTCGTCGCCCTCGTCGCCATTCGGAACTTTCCGTCGCGCCGCCATCTTTGGTCATATGCGGGCTTCGCGGTTGTCGTCCATTCGAGCGGTGATCATGCTGTCAGCGGCGCTGGTGATGTACGCTCGCGGCCAGTGCATGCACGCGGCCTGACGCGCAACTACAATCCCAGACTCAAACGCGTGCTGAAGGACATCGCTTTAGGTGTGTCGCTCGGCCGAGGGCCGCTGCGGGCTATCTTTGATGCGCACGTGGGGCGCGGTCTTTCGATTCCCGTGGCGAGAGTTGCGGTGGCACGCCGTGTGGCAGCGATCCTCTTCGCTCTTCTCCGAGACAGGGTGTCCTTCGATCCCACGCTGCTGCGATCTTCTGCCGATTCCTTTCCCGGTACCGGAAGTGAGCAACCGAGAAGCCTTTCGCCCATCGAGGCACGTGCCTAACCGTATGCCCTTCCGGTCACCGGGATTTTGCTTCGTGTGGAGACACAAGTTGCTTAGAAGCGCAGTTCCGACCGAATCCGCGGTGGCCCAAGAGATTGCGAGGGTCATAGAAAGCCCCGGCTCGCGCCGGGGCGGTCTTTGTCGTTCGATGGGTAATGCTACTTCGAGGGTTGAGCTGTGGCCTTCGGCGCTGATGATGGCAGAAGCGAAACGGGTGCCTTCCTCTTGTGGAAGCGGCCATCGTGGCCTCTCTCTTGGCACACGGAGCACACCTTGTTCGGATCGGTCGCCTTCGGCGGCTTTGCCTGGGTGGCGGCCGCGGCGTCGAGTACTTTCAACTGTTCGTCAATACTTTTGCGTTCGTTCTGAAGTGCGTTGATAGCCTCCTGTCGTGCGGTCTTCGCCTGCTGATCGAGTGAGAGCGCTTTGTCTACGAGCGGATCGTTGGCAAAACTCATTCTCCTTTCTACGTTTCCTAAGATAAAGTACCGGTCCTCTTTGGAAGCGTTCCTCGATCGCTGTTTCAGCGTTGAGAGAATCTGGAGGCTTCTGCAGATTGAAGTTTCAACCTCGGCCGTTTGTAGCCTCGTTGGTTAGAATCTCGGCCTCTAAGCTCCTCAGCCTGTGCGGAGCGCACGTCGCAGGCCCTTTCTATCCCGCGGTCATTCTGCACTGAGGGTTAATGCCTGCCCGAACGAGCGATGCCGCTGCGGATGGAGCAACAGCGATCCCGGCTCGCTCATGTCACGTGGATGCCCGCCGGACAATCCGCATCGCCGAAGCGTTGCGACGGCGCGGTACCCGCAGCGGCACACTAGCAATTCGTCCAAGCGTTAACAATCGATGTGGATCCGCAGCGCACAGGGCTACTCGTCAGTCACGGGTGTGACCACCTTCCATTCTTCTGCGCTTGCCCATAGCGGTCGCGGCAGCGGCTTAAGCTCGCCAATGGTTTTCCTGAGGCTATATGGAATGCGCCTCTGCGGACCCTCCCACAATTCTCCGCCCGAATTCACTTTGTAGTTCCCTCGCAACCGGCGGCAAGCGCGTTTGAATTCAACGGCGGCCGTAAGCAACGGATAGTTAGTCGTCTTCCTCGTCTAGCCTCGTATCCGGCATTCCGCCGACATGAACAAGGTACCAATCGAATTCGATCATCGCCTTGCGAAGGTAACGCTTTCGGAGCGCAACATCCTTTTCGTAGTGATAGCACGTTGCAATAAGAAGGAGACACTCCACCGTCTTCTCGCGTGCCTCGGCGATTTTTTCGTCCGACGCAAAGAACCATTTGTTTTCGAGACGTTTCGTGAGCGCAGCGTATGTTTCGTATGCCTGCTGCAGTGCCCCTATTGCGATTCCGAGCTCGCGCGCGGGGCGGCGACTCACGGTCCTATCGGACAGCGAGCGAACAGCCACGCGTACGTGCGCGTCACCGATTTCGCGAACGAGCACAGACGTGTTCATCAGTGATGAAGTCCTTGACCGACTTAGCAACCCCTAATGCGTCATAGGTTGCTTTACAGAAGGCGGCGATTTCCATCCGTATCTGCCCTTCTCGGGGTGCAACGACGCAGCGTCCAATCCGATCGACAAACCGAAATCACAGCGAGCATGGAAGGGAGCAAGTATACAGCGCCTTAGCGCGCAGAACGGCGATCGCCTGTATCTCGCCGATCGGGTCATTAGCTGATAGATCACCAAGCGCGACGGAAAGCTGTTCGACTTAACGTGCGAACAATGTCGTCAAAGCGACTACGACGGTAGTAACGATTGCGAGAACAGCCGGACCTCCGACCTGCATCCACTGACGCATGTCCGCGTGCCGCTTGCTGTCGTCGATGAGTTGGTCGAGCACGACGACCTCCGCGAACAGAGCATCAGCTCTTGCCTCATCGTAAACCAGGGTCCGTTGAATCTGCCAGAGTCGCTCATGGTCGCCCTCCAACTTCGGTAACCGCTTCATGTGTGTCTGCAACTTTTCAATACGTTGCCTGTGGAGATTGAGTGATTCCTCAGTGCCCGGATCGACTTTGGCGATCTCTGTGACATCGCTCAAATCAGCAAGGTCATAGCCTTGATAGTTCGCCATGAATTGCGCGTCGGCCTGAGATTCTGAGTGTAGGAGCTTATCCCCCAATAAGGTGGCTTCAGCGCGAAGATGCACTTGTGGCGCATGAATGTTATCGATGTCGCGCATGACCTCTACAACGCGCTGCCTGATACTCGTGATGGCGGAGTTGTTTCCGAATTTCCAGATCTGGATATCTTGCCGCGAGGAGAGACAGTAAAGAATCAATACATAGATCGTCGCCAGCGCCGCGACGAGCACAGCGGACTCTGGTTTGTTCCACGAGACTGTGCCCACCATATCGGTGTCTTTCGGAACGACAATTCCGAGAAGTAGTAACCAACTAACTGACGTAAGCAGCAACAGCATTACGAGTAGTTTGCGTGACCAATCAGATAATGGGTCGGTAAAAAATCTCGCGCCAGCTGCGGCGATGATTTCACCGACGGGCTTCCGTTCCGGTGCGTCGTCGATAGCCGCCATATTGCCCTCCCGCTGCCGTAAAAATGCGAGCACGCGCCACCGCACATAGCTATGCAAGAGTGTCTTTTCGAGAGGTCCCTAGCCCCATTCTACATCGTCGTTCAGCGCGCCCACCTGTAAGAAACTTAATCCATGTCAATAGAGAACACGAGCGCAACACGCGCGTTCGAGGTCCCCGGCACGCTCAACATGGGCTATCCCGCGGGCGGCGAGAAAAGCCGCACCGTCAGCTCGACATTCGGCGTCCGGGCGGCAACAGCAGCGTCACCGAAAGGAGCTTCGCGGGGTTGGTATGTCGTCCGACGACATTGAAGCTCTGATCACAAACGGAACCATCAGCGATCCGGATGCGCCGACGCGGCCTTCGCTGGCGCCGATCTGCGCCGCGCACGACTTCGGCGTGCGGCTCTTCAAACACACTTCGATCTAAGCGCCTCATCGCGAATCATGCATCGGATTCGTGCTGCCTATCGGCACGCGGGCGTACCAGCAAGCGGCATGACCGTCTACAGCGTGCGGCAGCGACGGGTATGGCTTAGAAAGGTTCGTTCGCGCCACACCAAAGCTCGCGTTACGGCGCTCTATGAACAACTCGACGCAACAACGCGCATCCGGGATGAGGCGCGTTGCGGGGTGGGGTCGAAGCGTCGCGATATGAATCTTTCGCACTCTTACGCTCGCTGCCGTATGTTGGCGACGTCCGGGCCGCGCAGCTCGTCGCCCTCGTCGCCATCCGGAACTTTCCGGCGCGCCGCCATGTCTGGTGGTATGCCGGTTTCGCCGTCGTTGTCCACTCGAGCGGCGATCATGCTGTCACTAGCGCCGGTGATGTACATTCGCGGCCGGTGCATGCGCGAGGCCTGACGCGCAATTACAACCCAAGGCTCAAACGGGTGCTGAAGGACATCGCTTTGGGGCGTGTCGCTCGCGCGAGGGCCACTGCGAGCGATCTTTGATGCGCACGTGGGTCGTGGTCTCGGTTCCCGTGGCGAGAGTTGCGGTGGCACGCCGTGTGGCAGCGACCATCTTCGTTCTTCTCCGAGACCAAGTCTCCTTCGATCCTATGTTGCTTCGTTCTGCCGATCCCTTTCCCGGTACCGGAAGTGAGCAACCAAGAAGCCTTTCGCCCATTTGAGGCACGTGCCTAACCGTATGCCCTTCCGGTTACCGGGATTTTTCCGGACAAACTCGGCCCGACTTCGCTACCCCAACGCCACGACGGGTGGGCACCAGCTTCATGGACGGCGATCTGCCTATAAGTCACTCGTAGTCAATGAAGGGACTCTCGCAACGCTGCGGCCACCTTTTCGATGCATGCATCCGGCAATCGGCCTAACCCTTCGCGCACGGGAGGCCACCGAACGTCATGTACGGTGCTGCGTGCTCGAGTTCGGCCGTAGGGTCAGGTGCAGGCGGACCAGGTCAAAGCCCAATGCCAGTCCGACGAACGGGTGATAAGGGAATTTCCGTATTCGCCGAGGAAGCGATGACACGAAGTCGCGCACTCTTCTTTGTGGTCGCTGACAGGATCGGCCTAGTTTACACGCGCGAGAGATGTTATCCCGTTCGTTTACTTGGCGATATGCCTGCGGCGGTCAGTCGCCACGATGAGATTTTTCCACGCGTGTTCTGATGCCGTCGAATACCTGAACAGCCTCGCGCAAAGCTTCCGTGAAAACTTTCGTGTAGCCACGAGTCACATTCCTTCCGTGGAAGTGATGCGTTCCGCGTGACGCATCGAATTGCGATCGGTGCCCGAGCAAGATCGAGATTACAAGCTCGTCAACGTGCGCTTCGGCGAGCCAGGTCGCGCCGGTCGTACGAAGGTCATGACATGAGAAGTCGATCCCGATTTTTTCCGAAGCATCGCTGAAGATGTGATCGATCCACGCCATCGGCTTACCGGTGTTTGGATTCGGCCAGAGATAGCCATCCACGTTCGGCTCCAGATCTCGCACCTGATCGAGCGCCCATTGGCTCAGCGGCACATGCAGCGGCGACCGGTGCTTCGAGCGCCCTTTCTTCATGTACTCGCGCGGAACAGAAAGCCAACTCGCTTCGCGGTCGATCCATTCGTTCCGCAATCCGAGCAGGGGAGTGCGGCGCAGCATGGTCGTGACTCCGAAGATGAAGCGACGCCGGTTGATCGGGGAGAGCACGTTCAATACTTCGCGGAACTCATCGACGCTCAGCGCCACGCCGGGATGCTCTCATTCGCCGACGTCAGGTACGGTCACGAATGAGAGCGTTCGCATCCCCGTAATTCGGCGCCATGACATCCCGAACTGGAGCACCATCTTCAGGAAGGGACATCTCGTCGGGGCCGAGCACCTTCTTGTTCGCGCGCGTTGCGGTAGTGAATCACTGCGGGTTCGTCGATCTCGTCGGGGCGAAGCTCCGAGGGAATGATGCGGCAAAGGTTATTCGCGCTGATGCGATCGCGTGTGATCGTCGCCGCACTGACTTTGCGCGGGTTGTGAGTGAAGTACAACTCGCATACATCCGCGAGCGTTAGGCTATTCGATGAACGCGGCCGGTTCGCTCCGGCTGCGAGGTCATGTTCGAGTTGCTCCTTCAGTTTGGAGATGTATGCGAGTGCCGCGTGGAGATCTTCGGCGGGAGCAGGAGAGTCTGGTTTCTGAGTGGTCTCGGGGTTCAATTCGTTGCGCTCTTGATAGCGTTATAGAGACGCTATTGTAGCGCTACATTCGCGCCGAAGGATACGATCCGGTACGATTTACGGCGAGATGCCCCGCCCTCGCCGCGATGACGACGTGGTCAAGCCGAATCCGCGCATCCCGCGGGAGCTGTACGATCGCCTGCAGCGAATCGCCACGAGAGAGCGAGAATCGCTCAACGATCAGATCGTGAAGGCGCTCGAAGAGCACGCCGACCGCGAGGAACAGAAGAAATAGCGGAACGCGTGTCCGTTTGCGGAACGGCGCTCAAAACATCGCTTTCACTGGCTGTTTGCCGCGTGATTTTGCGCATTTATCCGGCAATATCCGGCAATGTTCGGCAAAAAGCCTTTTTGGGCAATTGGGTTCGAATCCCGTTGGGGACGCCAATCTCCTCCTTATTAGCGATTTGCCGTCCTCCTTCACCGCGTAGTCGACCAATCGATATATACCCCCCTCCGTTCGCGAGGCGCCGCAGCTCAAGCCACATGTTTTGCGTCGTGTCGCGGGGACGTGAGAGAAGGTCATCTCTTTTCTGCGCTCCACGACCAGGCGGTCGGCCACCCCCGCCTGCGCGCACGATCCACCGGCCTCCTTCGTACGGGAAGGCCTCGTGCGTCGCTGCCGCGATACGAACGACGCACGCATTGGGCGGGCCTCCCGCAGGCGATCGCCGGCGTCGCGAGGCACGCGTCCTTCCACGACTCGCCCCACGGAATCTCCCAAAGAACACCGGACCATTCGCGAAGACCGGAGACGGAACAAGCCTTCCGCGTGATCGGTCCCCAGTGCATGTCGGCGGTGAGGGTTGCCGTCATGGTCGTCATCGCCCTCTTCGCGCCACGCCCTCCACCTGCGACAATACCCCGCTGCAACGAACGACGAAACCGAGGAGACCGAATGCCCCGCGTAACCGGAATCGGAGGTGTCTTTTTCAAATCCACATCGGACCACAAGCGTCTCGCCGCCTGGTACCGGGACAACCTGGGCCTGACCTTCGAAGAATGGGGTGGGGCGATTCTGAAGTGGCCGGAGGATGGGGGGGCGGATGGCGGGATGACCGTCTGGCATGTCGCCGACCGCGAGTCGAAGTGGTTCAGCCCGAGCACGTCCAGCTTCATGATCAACTACCGGGTCGATGATCTGACCGGGCTGCTCGCGCAGCTCGAGAGCAACGGCGTCGAGATCGTGAAGGGGCCCGAGTCCGACGAGAACGGCAAGTTCGCGTGGGTCATGGATCCCGACGGCAACAAGGTCGAGCTGTGGGAGCCGAATCAGAAAGCGTAGGAAGTTATTGTAGGCGGCTTCATCTTTGGGTTATGATGAATAACATTATGAACAACATGAAACGTTTCGCGATGATCCTGGTTGCTGTTCTGCTTTCCCTGCCGTTGTTCGCCGCTGCGAGGATGCGCTCCGCGCTGCCGGACCTCGGGCCCGCCGCCCAGGTCAGTCTCAAAGGAACCGTGACCGATGCAGTGACCGGCCTTCCGGTCGCCTACGCCACGATCACCGTCGCCAACAGATCCGTCATCACCTCGAGCCTCGGCAAGTTCTCGCTCAAACCCGTGAACACCCCCGGCGACATCAACGTCACGGCCGGCCGCACGGGCTACAGCAGCTCCACGATCCGGCTCACCGGCATCGGAACGCAAGAGGTGAATTTCCGCCTGCAGAGCAGGCCCACCGCCTCGCTCAAGAAAGTCGACGGCACGACGCTCGACGTCGACGACGACAGCGTGAAATTCGGATACATCGTTCCGTTCATGAACTACCAGACCTCGACCGGAAACCTGTTCTGCATGAACGGCGCAACGCAGACGAGAGTCGCGATGGCGGACATCACGCGCGTCACGGCGTCGGGCACTTCGGTGCCGGGCTCGTGCTGCCAGAGACCGGGAGCGCGCGTGCTTCTCGAGCTCCGCGACGGCACTCTGAATGACGCGACGTTCGTCGACTCCTGCTTCGGCTACACGGTCGATGTCATCGCCCGCAATCACAGCACCGGCGAGTACGTCTACGTGCCGTTCAGCGAAGTGTCCGAGATCGATTTCCCCTAGCATCCGTACTCCGATGTGGGGGTGTCGCTTGACACCCCCGCCTCCTCCGGTCCTACAAGCCGTTTCCGCGCAAAGCCATCACGCCGCCTGCTGCCAGGAGGATGGCCAGCAAGGCGAGCAATCCTTCGGCGAGGGTGGGGGCGTCCATTCCGTCGTCGTTTTGAATCGTGGCTCGTCCCTGCGCGTCCCCAGCGGTTGCACCCGTGACCGTGGTGATCGTGACGAGGAAGGTCTCGTTCGGTTCGATCATCGCGTCGCCCAGGATGGGGACCGTGATGGTCGTGGTGGTCGCGCCGGCCGGGATGGTGCCGCTTCCCATGGTCTGCGTGTAATCCGATCCGGCGGTCGCCGTTTCGTCGGCCGTGGAGAACTGGAAGGTCACGTCCATCGACGACGCCTCCGAGAGCGTCACCGTGAACGTTGCGTTCGTTGTTCCGCTGTTCGTCTCGAGCCCCGTGAAGTCGCCGATGTTCAGCACCGGCGGGACGAACACTGCCGCCACAGCGTTCGAGAATTCGGACGTATCCTGCGTGGTCTGATCCGTCGCGGTTGCCGTGACGTACGTACCGGGAGCGACGGGGGGCAGCGTGGCCGAGATCGCAGCGACGCCCGCGCCGTCGGTGCTCACGTTCGTGAAGCCGAGAAATGTGGCACCTTCACCGAAGCCGGAAGGATCGGGTGTCGTGCTCCCGAACAGCTCGATGCGAAAGGCGCGGGACGGGGTACTGTTGAACGTTCCCGTGACGGTCGTAGAGGCCGTCACGGCGACTCCGGTCAACAACGGGTAATTCTGCCGATTGTTCGGGCCGAGGTCTGGGTCGCCTGCGTCGTTCGCCGTGACACCGTCCCCGGCCAGGTCGATTCCGAGCTCGCCATTCTGATCGATCAAGTTCCCGAGGATGCGGTTGCCTGCGCCGCCAAGGACGGCGATCCCGTCCTCGAGATTGAACCAGATCCGGTTTCCTTCGCCTGCGCCGGTGCCGCCGATCGTATTGCCCGTGATCAGTGCGGAATTCGTCGTCGTACCGATGGTGATGCCGGCATCGGCATTCGGAATCGCGGCCGTGCCGGCGTTGTCCGTGCCGATGCGATTCCCCTGAACGACCGTACCGCTGACAGTGCCCCCGAACGCCTCGCTCAGGAAGATGCCACTGGCGCCATTACCGGAGATGACATTCCCCGCAGTGGCGCTGCCGATGACCGTGTTCGTAGCCATCCCGAGGAGGATCCCGTTCAATGCGTTCCCCAGCGGCGCGGTCCCGTTGACGTTCGTCCCGATCAAGTTTCCGGTGATGACCGTATTGGTGGTGACGCGTGCGGTATCCGAGCTGCCGGGAACGATGAACAGGCCGTGCCCGGCGTTGCCGGAGATGACATTGCCGCTGATGTTCGTCTGGTCCGGGCCGAAAAGGGCGATCCCGGCGAGGAAAGAGTTCGGGACCGCGGCCGTGCCGGCTTGATTCGTGCCGATGCGATTGCCCTGGATCCGGTTTCCCACGGCGAGCGTCACCGCGCTCCCGGACGCACCCACCGTAATGCCGGTCCCGCCGTTGCCGGAGATCACATTGCCTTCGCCGGCAGCAGGGCCGCCGATCTGATTGTTGTTTCCCCCGAGGGCGATGCCGCTCAGCAGGTTGCCGAGGTCGTTCGTTCCGGGCGCGTCCAGGCCGATGACGTTCCCTTGAACGATGTTGTTGTCCGGAGCGGCAACGTCGGGGGCCGTGACGAAGAAGATCCCATGACCGTTGTTCCCGGAGACGACGTTTCCGAGGATCACCACGCCGTCGACGTTCGGACGCACCTCGATGCCATGGCTTGCGTTTCCGTCGGCCACCAGTCCCGTGGCATTCACGCCGATGTAGTTGTCGCGGATCGTGGCGCCCCCGTTCTCGACGCGCACGCCTGTGCCGAGCATGTCGACGATCGCCAGCCCGCGGATCGTGCTCGGCGACGAGCTCTGAATCCGCAGTTCTCCTCCGATGGTGTCGTTGCCGTCGAGCGTAATGATCGGCGTGCCCGCGTAGCCCGGCTGAGTGGTTCCGTCGATCACCACGGGATCCGTGATGATCGGCAACGCTCCTGTGGTGATGACCTGCGGCCCGCCGCCTGCGATATTGAAGTGGATGGTATCGAGGCCGGAATTCGCATTCGCGTCGAGGATCACCTGATCGAGCGAACCGAGTCCTGAATCCGCGGTGGTCGTAACGATGAATGTCGCCGCGAGCAGGGACGATCGGCAAAGGACCGCGAAGAGAAATCCGAGAAGCGTTCGCCGAAGCATGGGCCGAGAATAGCCTAACAGTGGCTCCGCCATCTCTCCACCCTTCCCCCGAATCTTGACACCCCCGCCTCCCTCCACCACCATGCGCGCGGTCCGTGCTCACCGCGCTTCGGAGGATCGCCCTCGGCCTGGCCGTCGTTGCCGCGGCGTCGGCCATCCTTTTGCTCTCCGACCTCCAGCACCGCGAGCGCGCCGCGCGTAAAGCGCTCGCGGCGAAGCGAGTCTGGAAAATCTACTTCGTCCAGTACAACGACGTCATCGACGTCAAAGATGCGGAGAGCGGGGTGCTCGAGGGACTGCGCGAGTCGGGGCTCGAGAACGGGCGCGACTACGAGGTCAAGATTCTCAACGCGCAGGGCGACATGGCTACCGTGTCGGCGCTCGTCGATGCGGCGGTCACGGACGGCGCGGATCTCCTGATCACGTTTTCGACGCCGACGCTCCAGGCCGCGCTGCGGCGCGCGCAGAATGTGCCGGTCGTCTTCAACTATGTCGCGTCGGGACTGAAAGCGGGCGCGGGGAAGAGCAACACCGACCATGCGCCGAACGTCACCGGCGTCAGTCTCCTGCCGGCGAACGACGAAACGCTGGCACTGGTCAAAGCGAATTTCCCGTCGATCCGCAGGCTTGGATCGCTCTACTGTCCCGCCGAGACGAACATGGTCCAGTACAAGCTCGGCCTCGACGCGGCGGCGAAGCGCGCCGGC
Organism: Thermoanaerobaculia bacterium; assembly: GCA_035248585.1. GTDB lineage: Bacteria > Acidobacteriota > Thermoanaerobaculia > Gp7-AA8 > Gp7-AA8 > QHVT01. The sequence continues at coordinate 989 of DATFHJ010000060.1, read as the reverse complement.
TTCGAAGTCGTGTACGTGCCCGCGGAAACGGCGACGGACGTGCCCGATGCCACGGCGGCGCTGATGTCGCGCGAGATCGACGCCGTGCTGCAGATTCCCGGCAACCTCACCGCGTCGGCGTTCGGGAGCATCAGCGAGGCCGCACGCCGCGCGCACATCCCGGTCTTCGCGTTTCAGAAATCGCAGGCCATCGGCGGGGCGATGGTCGTCGTCGCGCGCGACTATAAAGACAGCGGCCGCCACGCGGCGCATCTCGCCGCGCGGATCATGCGCGGCGAACATCCGAAGAAGATTCCGCTCGAGGACTTCGGCAAGACCAGCCTGATCGTCAACCTCGACGCGGCGCGCGCGCTCGGCATCACCCTGCCGCCCGCGCTCGTGCGCTCGGCGAAAAGCGTCATCGGAGAACAAGTTGGAAATCGTTAGGGAACGCGCGGGCGGCGTCACGCATCTCCGTCTCATCGGACGGCTCGATCATCACTGGTCGCAGTCGCTCGACGAAGCGCTGCACGAGGTGGCGCTCGAAGGCGCGCGCCACGTGCGGCTCGACTTCTCGGGCGTGACGTATCTCAGCTCGGCCGCCGCCGCGATCCTGCTCAAGCATCAGCGCGAGGCGGCGGCGCTCCAGGGATCGCTGCAGATTTCCGCGGCCTCGGAGCGCGCGCGCAACACGCTCCGGCTCATGGGCTTCGTCGAGCTCCTCATCGCCGGCGCGGGCGGCGGTGCGGCGCGGCGCAAGACGCTGTCGATTCCGCTGCCGCTCGACTCCGAGCGCGCCACGTACGAAAGCCGCCTGCTCGACGGCCGAACGTCCGAGTGTTTCGTCGTCGCGAATCCGGCGCCACTTTCGATTTACCAGAACGTCTTCGCCCTCGGCGTCGGCGCGCTCGGCGCGAATCACGCCGAGTGCTGCGACTCGTTCGGCGAGTTCGTCGCCGCCGCCGGCAGCGCCGCCTACATGCCGACGGACGGCACGGCGACGCCCGACT
>DATFHJ010000059.1:0-6106 GCA_035248585.1 Thermoanaerobaculia bacterium | reverse complement strand
CTGCAGCAGCTGTATCGCGAAGGCGCGCATGCGGTCGCGGTGCGCCCCGTCTTCCCCGCGCTCACCTATCCCGGCCACACCACCCTCGCCACCGGCGCGCTGCCGGCGCGGCACGGCATCACGAACAACCGCCACTTCGAGCCCGTCGCCGATCCGCCGTGGGTGAAGGATGCGAGTCTCATTCGCGTGCCGGCGCTGTGGGACGCGGTCCGCGCGCGCGGCGGCACGACGGCCTCGATCCTCTGGCCCGTGACCCTCGGCGCGGCGATCGACTGGAACCTGCCGGAGATCTGGCCGGGCGGCGACGGGAGTCTCATCGACGCCCTTCGCGGCTCGGATCATCCGCACGGATTGCTCGAGGAGATCGAGACCGTGGCCGCGGGCCGCCTCACGCCCGGCAACTTCAACAACAAGTGGATCTCGCACGACCTTCGCGTCGCGCTGATCGCCGAATACATCTTCGAGCGCTACCGCCCGACGCTGCTGATGGTGCACACGCAGGCGTCGAATCAGGTGCCGCAGGAGCCGGACTGGCGCAACGCGCGCCGCGGCCGCTCCCTCTCCGGCTCGGATCAGGTGGTGAACATGATCCTCGAAGTCGTGGAGCGGACGAAGACGTGGGACAAGACCGCCGTCATCGTGACGGGCGATCACGGCAACACCGAGGTGCATACGCAAGTGCGTCCGAACGTGTGGCTCGTCGAAGCGGGACTGCGCGGCACGAAGCTCGAAGGCGAGGACTGGCGCGCGACGCTCTTCGCGCTCGGCGGCTCCGCCTTTCTTCGCGCGCGCGACTCCGCCGCGATCGACGAAGTCCGCCGCGTGCTCGATGCGCAGCCGCCATCCAAGCGCCGCATGTTCCGCATCGTCGAACGCGAAGAGCTCGACCGCCTCGGCGCGGACCCCGAGGCACCGTTCGCCCTCGCCGCCGAATCGGGATTCGTCATCGACGACCGCGCCCAACCGCCCGACCTCCAGCCCAATCCCGGCATGAGCCACGGCCACCACCCCGACCACCCCGACCTGCACACCGGCTTCGTCGCCAAAGGCGCCGGCATCCGCGCCGGCGCGTCAATCGCGATGCTCCCGCTCACCTGCATCGCCCCGCTCGTCGCGGAGTTGCTCGGGCTCGACTTCGAAGCGCCGGATGGGGTGGTGTATCCGGGATTGCTCGCGTGACCGGTGGAGCGGCGGGCTTTAGCCCGGCGGGATCTCGGCGGGCTGAAGCCCGCCGCTCCACTGTTTCAACTACGGATACTGCGAATCCGAGCACGACGGCGTGACCTCGTAATCCGGCGTCAACGTTCGTCCGCTGCCCGGAACATCGGGCACGACCGCGGGCGGCATCGCGTGGTTGGAGAGCACCATCGGCATGCCGGGGGTGCGTTTGCGGATCGATTGGGGGATGCCGCCGCGGGCCGTGAGGTAGTGCAGCAAAAAGTCGAAGGCTCCCCGTTCCGGGTCAGGCGCCGGATCGGCAACCTCGAGGTTGTTCACGTTCAGGCAAACCTCGGCATCGCCTTCGTTGCCAAGCGGCCACCGGAACGAGCGCCCCGGCCGATCTTCGCGCGCCAGCGGCGTGACGAGCACCTCGGGACGTCCCTCCGTCGTCAGCGTCACGACGGTTTGCGTCGCACCTTTCGCCGCCGTCTTCGTCGACACCGTGCCGCCGTAGAGATCGAAGTACAGCGATGCGCGCCCGCTGAGCACCACTTCGCTCGCGAATGTGTAGCCCGGCACGTAATCCGTCAACGACGGCGTCACAATCGTTTCCGGGTCGTACACCATCTGCTGCTCGATCGCATTCACTACCTGCAACCGGATGCCGGCGAGGACGTCGCCGTTCTTCACCCATTGCCCGGCGCCGGCGGTCCCGTGCGGAACGTCGGCGTTCACACCGTTCAGCTGGAGCTGGGCGTAATGCGGGAGCAGGTAATACGGCGCCGGCTTGTCCGCCAGAACCGGCGACTCCTCGACGGACAGCAGGCCGGCGGTGAGCCGCGACGCATCCGGCAGCACCACGCGATGCGGGACTCCGGCGGCGACGCCGAAACGGAAATGCGTGCAAATCCCGGCGAACTGGATCGTCAGCTTCATGAGTGACTCCCTCTCTTTCCTGCATCGATGCGGCTGGTGATGAGCGCGACGGAGCGCCAGGCGCGCGAGCCGGCTCCGCGCAGGGCGTCGAGCTGCGCGAGGCGCAGCGCGTCGCCGGCGCCGCTGCCGGCGGCGAGATGGCGGTGGAGATCGCGGAAGAACGTACGCGCGTCGCGGTCGCCGACCGGCGTGAGCGTGCCGATCACCTCGCCGACGCCCGCCGCGGCGAACGCGCCGCCGAGACTGAGGGCGCGCGTTTCGGGGGACGCGGGCGGGCGAAGCGTCTCGCAGGCCGCGAGCACGAGCAGGCGCGCGCGCGGCAGCGGCGTAGACGCGATCGTGCGCGACGACGCGCGGGAGCCCGCGAGCAGCAGCGCGTGCTCGCCGCCGGTCGCCCGGCGCTCCGTGTGGCCGGCGACATGGACGACGTCCGCCGCCGAGAGCGCGCCGCGCAACGCGGCGAGCGTCGCCTCGCCGGACGCGATCGCGGTCGCGCGCGGATAGAGCGAAGCGATCTCCGCGAGCTCTTCGCCCGCCTGAGGCAACGCCGCGGTTCCGGCATCTTCGCCCGCGGGAAGACTCATCGTGGCGACCGATGCGCCACCGCGAATGGCGTCGCGCTGCAGCGATCCCGCATTCGACGCGATCGCTACCGACACGCGCTCGACGAAATGCGTCTTCGTGGCGCGATCGTACAGCGCGGCGAATGGCACGCACGCCAGCCGCGGATCGGCAACGACCACGACATGCTGCGCGCGCGCGAGCACCGCGGCGACCGGCCGCACCAGCGCGTCGTAGAGAGTCGCGGCCGCGCTGCTGCCATCCTCGGAAAGGCTCGCATCCGCGAGACTCGCCAGCGCCGCCGCGTCATTCGAATGCCGCGCGCTCTGAAAATCGTTTTCCGAGATCGCGAAGCTCACGATCTCGCCGGGCAGGATCGCGATCTCCAGCACCGCCGTCGCGCTGCCGGCGAGCCGCTTCTGCACGTCGGCGACCGTGACGGACGCGCCGCGCGCGCGCTCCGCGAAGGTGAACGCCGCGGCCTCGTCGCGGCGATCGAGCGCCAGCCGGATGGCGTCGGCAAAGAGTGCGCGATCGGCATCGAGGATGCCGGTGCCCGCGGCGCGGTGGCGCTCGACGATCTGCATCCCTTCTTCGAGGTCCTGTGCGGCGGTCTGGGGCGAGCAACGCGCGCGCAGCAAGAGCGGCTCGGGCAGCAACAGCGGCAAATCGACGCTGCGATAGAAGTCGATGGCGCGCGTCAGCTTCGTCATCGCCACGGAAGGATCCGCCGCAGCGATGGCCACGTCGACGTCGGCGAGACGGCGCGCGCGCAGCGAGGGATCAGCGATCGTCTGCGCGAGCGCGCCCGCGCGCCGCGCGGTGTCGAGCGCATCGGCGGTCTTGCCGTTCTGCGACTCCAGCATCGACTCGAACACGAGCGCGTCGAGAACGAGCGAGAGCTGCTCGGCGTTGCCGGCGACAGGCTGCGGAAGACGCGCGAGCGCGAGCGCGGCGTCCTTGCGTCCGGCGAGAAACTCGGCGCGCATCGCGCCGTTGATCGCGGTCGCCAGCCGCGCCGGATTGCCCTCGGCGCTGAGCGCGCGCAGCGCGTGAATGCGCCACGTCCACGCCTCGTCGCCGCGTCCGTCCGCGGCGAGCGAATACGCGAGGATCCCGTCGACCACGGCCTCGTTCGCGCGGTCCCCCGCCTCGCGAAACATGCGCGCGCTTTCGGACAGCGACGCGATCGCGCGTGTCCAGTCGTAGTCGAACATGTACGCTCGCCCGAGCTCCCATCGCACGTGCGCTTGCAGCGAGCGATAGCCGGGCCGCGCGTCCGCCGCGGCGAGCACGCGCTGCAGCTCCGCGCCTGCGGATGGCTCGTGTTGCGCCTGATGCACGCTGGCGATGTAGTACTGCGCCAGCAGCGCCATCGGCGAGCGCGTCTCCGCGAACAGCGCCGCGGCGCGGCCGAGCTCCGCCAGCGCCTGGCCAAGTTGTTGACGACTGTAGGCGATCCGTCCGGCGCGATACGCGGCATGCGCCGCGGCGATCCGCTCCCAATGCGCCAGCGGCGCGTCATCGATCGTCTGCACCGCATCGCGGAGCAACTCGTTTCGATCCTGCGCAATCGCGCGGGCGATCGTCAGCCAGCGCTGCGCGTCCTCACTCTTCTTCTGCAGCACCGCCTCGCCCCACCGGCCGAGGTATTCACCCTCGGCGAACGCGCGTGCGCGCGCGGAGTGCTCGGCGAGAAACGCGCGGATCGCCTTCGCGTCGCCGCGTGCCGCCGCCTCTTCGAGCAGCGGACGGATGCGCTCGAACTGCGACGACTTCTGTGTCGCCGGCAGCTCCGCGAGATGCGCGCGCGCCTCGACCGCCCATTGCGACGACGGATCGACGTCGAGGTACCTCGTCCACGCCTCGCGCGCGGCGTCGACGAGTCCCATGCGCTGCAGGATCAGCGCGCGATTGAAGAGCGCCTCGGGCAGCTTGGCGTCGAGGCGCAGGGCGTTGTCCGCGGAGGCGAGCGCTTGCGGATAGAGCGCCGGACGGCCGAGGTCGGACGCCGCGGCGTAACGCGCGGCGGCGAGATCGCTCCAGGTCTGGGCGGACGGCGTCGCCACCGCCGCTTTCTCGAGGTGCGCGATCGCCTCCTCCGCGTTTTGCGTCAGCACCATCGCCACGCCCGCGTCGTGCTGCGCGTCCGCGCTCGCGTCGCGTTGCGCGCGTGCGATCACTTCACCCGCGACGCCGGTGAGCCGCATGCGCTCGGGATCGCTCGTCGGCGATCCGCCGGCGCGCTCCGATCCGTGGTACGGCGCCCAGGCGAAGCCGCCGGCGAGACGCGGCTCCACCAGGCGCGCGGCTTTCGGCGTCGCGGCGGCGAGCTGCTGAATCGGCGAACGGCGCCAGCCGCGCACCAGCGGAATCGCCAGCGCGATGACGATCGCCGCCGCCGCGGCGCCGAGCCACGGCATCCAGCGCCGCGGCCGAATCACGTTCGCTTGTTCCTCTTCGGCCGCGCGCATGCCGAGGGCGGTGTCGGCGAGGCATGTGGCGCACCTGTCGAGATGCGCGACGATCGCGGCGGCCTGCGCGCCCTTCAAACGCCCCTCCGCGAATGCGGCGAGCGTTTCCGCGCTGGGGCAGTCGCTGTGTGGTGCATGCGTCATCGCCCTTCCTCCCGGATAGACGGATGCATTTCGCCGCTCTTCCGCGCGAGGCCGAAATCGAGGGTCTCGTAGGGCGTTCCGATCAGCTCCGCGGCCGACTCCGCATCGACGCCCGCCGCGTGGAGCGCCGCGCGCAGCCGCGCCAGCAGCGCCTCGATCCGGCGGTACAGCGGCCGCGTTTCGAGCCCGAGGGCGCGGGCGATCGAGACCACCGACGCGTCGCCGTTGAAGCGCAGGCGGAGGATGGCCCGATCCTCGGAGCTGAACATCGCCATGGCCGCGCGCACGACGTCACTCGCGCGCTGCGAGCGCTGCTCGACGTCGAGCGCCTCGACCCGATCCGCCGCCGTGCCGCCGCCGGCGTATCGTTCTTCATCCCCTTCGAGCACCGGCACCACCACCGCGCGCGGCACGCGCGCCGGCAGGGTGGCCACGAGCTGATCGAGCTCCGCCGCCGTCACCTCGGGATGCTCGCGGCGGATGATGAGCGCGGCCTCGGCGAACGAGCGGCGGTCGCGCGACATCAATCGTTCCAGTTGCACGGCCACCGGCCCGCGCCGCTGCGCCTCGGCCGAGGGATACCAGCGTCCCGACGCGCGCAGCTGATCGGAAAAGAGGCGGCGCACGACGATCGTCAGAAACGTCGGCATCGACGCGCGCCCTTCGAACTTCTGCAGCACCGCGCAATCGTCCGCGAGCAGCGCCAGGCGCACGTTCGACGCGAAGTCCTCCGCGTCCGCTCCCATGAGGCGCGCTTCGCGACACACGCGCGCAATCGCGCGCTCGATCGCATCCAGATTCTCCTCGAACAAGGTGGTGGCGCTCATGGC
>DATFHJ010000058.1:0-8050 GCA_035248585.1 Thermoanaerobaculia bacterium | reverse complement strand
AAGAACTACCTTCTGCGCCGCGACTACCGCCGCGCCGACGTCGACTTCCTCGACTACAAGTACGACACCGCCTCGCACACGGTGACGCTGCGCTATCGCGCGGTCACCGGTCCGAAGGTGCGTGTCGAAGTCGAGGGCGTGTCGCGCAGCGCGGTGCGCCGCTACCTGCCGTTCCGCGCCCGCAACGCGGAGTACAGCGAGGACGCGATCGACAAGGCGGCGGACGACATCGTGCGCGCGTACCAGGAGCGCGGCCACTACAACGCCGCCGTCGATACGGAGAGCAGCCGCGACAACGGTACGTGGGTGACGACGTTCCACGTCAATCCCGGCAAGCGCTACGACCTCGTCGGCGTGACGTTCAGCGGCAACGAGAGGGTGCCGGACAAGGAGCTCGCCGAGGTCGTGGCCACCACGACGAAGCGCGGCTTCTTCTCGCGCATCCTCGGCTCGATCTTCCGCCGCGGCACCGGCATCACCGCCGCGCAGCTCAGCGACGACCGCGACGCCGTCGAGTCGTACTACCGGCTGCACGGATTCGCCGAGGCCATCGCCGACACGCCGGTCGTTGCGACGAGCGATGCCACGGGCACGATGGCCGTCGACTTCCCCGTGACCGAGGGACCGCAGACGATCGTCACCGGCGTCGCGCTCGAAGGAAACGAGAAGTTCCCGACGGACAAGCTGCCGGACATTCAAATCAAAGCGAGCGAACCCCTGAATCCGCAGCTGTATCACGAGGACGTGGTGTCGCTGCAGACGTTCTACGCTGACCGCGGCTACACCGAAGTGCAAGTCGCGCCGCGGATCGAACTGAGTGACGACAGGACCGCGGCGAAGGTGACGTACGTCGTGACGGAAGGGCCGCGGGTGACGGTGGACGAGGTGATCGTGCGCGGCAACACGTTCACGAAAGACAGCGTCATCCTGCGGAAGTCGAACGTCGATCCCGGCGATCCGTTCAGCTACACGTCGGTGCTCGAAGCGCAGCGCGAGCTCTATCGCCTCGGCATTTTCCAGCGCGTGGAGGTGCAGCCGGAGCAGGCCGGAACGAGCGTCGCCGACCGCGACGTCGTCATCTCCGTCGAGGAGGGGAAGAACCTCACGCTCAGCGGTTCGGTCGGTCTGCGCTTCTCGCGTGCGACGAGCGAGGAGCGCCTGCGCGAGCGTCTCGCGCTCGCCGCCGCGCATCGCAATCTCTTCGGCACCGGCCGCTACCTCGGCATCGAGACGGTCCTGTCGCGCGACGAGACCGAGGCCTTCCTGACGTATCGCGAGCCATTCATCGGACCGTTCAACGTGCCGCTGCAGTTGCAGGTCTATCAGGCCGACGACAACACCCGCTCGCGCACGCACATCCAACAGCGCGGCGCGAAGCTCGAGCTGACGAAGGTGGCCCGCTCGCGCACGCGCTGGTCGCTCGGCTACGAGTACAAGATCTCGCAGTGCATCGTCGAGCCGCGCGAGGGCGATCTCTGCGCCGCGATCCAGCGCGGCGATCCGGTCGAAGGACTCGACCGCTCGCTGCTCGACATCCAGATCTCCAGCATCGCTCCGACGTTCTTCTGGGACACGCGCGACGACATCATCGATCCGCACCGCGGCTTCTTCACCAGCGCCTCGATCGAGTACGCGTTCCCGTTCATCCGCGCCGAGGCGAATTTCCTGAAGGAGTACTTCCAGGGCGCGTATTACATCCCGCTCTCCGCGCGCACGGTCATCGCGCTGTCGGGTCGCGTCGGCCTCATTCAGCCGCTAGGCGACACGACGGAAGCCGACGTGCCGCTCTCCGAGCGCTTCATCGCCGGCGGCGAGAATACGCACCGCGCGTTCCCGCTCGACCTCCTCGGCAGTCTCTGCGTCGACGCGGACGAGATTGCGCGCGGCTGCCAGAAAACGCTCTTCCGCGAGAATGAAGACGCGGCCGTGTTGCCGCTCGGCGGCAGCGGGCTGCTGCTGTTCAACGCCGAGTATCGCTTCCCGATCTTCTCGACGGTCGGCGGCGCCGTATTCGTCGACGCCGGCAACGTCTACGCCTCCAGCCGCAACATCCGCTTCGACGACATCCGCTACGGCGCCGGCGTCGGCATCCGCTACCTCTCGCCGGTCGGCCCGCTGCGCGTCGACTTCGGCTTCCCATTGCAGCGGCGAAGCTACGACAAGGCGTTCTCGTACTTCATCACGCTGGGCTACGCGTTCTAGTCGCTAACTTCGCGCCGTCAAGATCGTATACGATATACGCATGTTGCCGCCCCGCGATGCACTGCGCACCTCCGTCAAAGAGCTGCTGGCCCGCAAGATCGTGCGCGGCGAGCTGTCGCCCGGTGCCCCGCTGAATCTGGCCGAGCTCGCGGCGGTCGTGGGCGTCAGCGTGACTCCGCTGCGCGAGGCGCTGATCGAGCTCGAGCGCGACGGGCTCGTGCACTCGATCCTCAATCGCGGCTATTTCGTCCGCCCGCTCGACGAAGCAGAGATGCGCGAGCTCTATCCGATCGTGGCGGCGCTGGAGACGCTCGCGCTGAAAAGCGGACCGCCGTCGGCGGCGCGGCTGCGCGAGCTCGATGACCTCAATGGGCGGCTACGCCGCGAGCGTTCGCCCGGCAGGTGCATCGAGCTCGACGAACGCTGGCACTCGACGCTGCTGGCCGACTGTCCGAATGCGACGCTGCTGCGTCTCCTCCCCGCGCTCAAGCGCCGGCTCTACCGCTACGAGTATCTGTTCATGAGCGACGCGACGCGGCCGGCGGAATCGGTGCGGCAGCACGCGGCGATCGCCGCGGCCATCCGCAAGGGAACTGTCGAGCGCGCCGCGGCGCTGCTCGAGGAAAACTGGCAGCCCGGGAGGTTCGATGAGATTCGCGCTTTGTCTCCTGCTCGCGCCGCTCGTCTACGGACAAGTCGATCGCGTCGATGAATTCGTGGCGCGCCTCGACGCGCGCGTGCCGGAGCTGATGCTCCGCGAAGTCGTGCCCTCGGTGGCGGTGGCGGTCGTACACGGCGGGCGGATCGTCACGCGCACGTGGGGCCTGGCGGACGTCGCCACCGCGCGCATCGCCACGAATGGCACGCGCTACAACGTCGCCTCGGTGTCGAAGCTCTTCACCGCCTGGGCCGTGATGCGGCTCGTCGAAGACGGGAAGGTGCGCCTCGACGATCCGGTCTCGAAGTACATCCAACGGGAATACGACGAGCGCATCACGATCCGGCGTCTGCTCAGCCACTCCTCGGGTTTGTCGATGCCCGCGGTGCCGCAGTACGCACCGAACGAGCCGCTGCCTTCGATCGACGAGATGCTGAAGAACGATCCGTTGAAGCTCATCGACACGCCGGGCAAGGCGCATCACTACTCCGGCGGCGGCTTCGCGCTCCTGCAACTCCTGATCGAAGAAGTGAGCGGTCTTTCGTACGAGCAGTTCCTGCAGCAACAAATTTTGAAGCCGCTCGGCATGAGCCACAGCAGCTTCGCCGTTCCGCGTGACGGCGCGGCCGTGCCGTACGACGTGGGCGTGCGTCCGCTGCCGCACTATCGCTTCGCCGCGGCCGGCGCCGCCGGCTTGTACACGACCATCGATGATCTCGCCGCGTTCGCGGCGGCAACGGTCAGCAGCCGGCCGGCGCCGCTCACGAGAGAATCGATCGCCCTCACCCAGACACCGGTCGCCGTCGAGCAGAAGACGCCGTTCGGATACGGGCTCGGCGAGAACCTGATCGCGCTTCCATCCGGCAGGATGACGACGGGACACGCCGGATCGAACGACGGCTGGACCTGCGTCGTCGTGGGCATGCCGTCGACCGGCGACGCCCTGGTCGTGCTGATGAATCGCTCCGACGCGTTCCCGCTCTATCGCGACGGGATGTGCGATTGGCTGACCGCGGCCGCGGGCGAGAACTGGCCGGGATTCTGTAGCGCGCGTCCGGTCGCCTGGACCCAGGAAGACTCCTCGTTCGCCGACCAGCTGTTCGCATCGGCGAGCGCGGCGGTGCTCGTGGCCGTCGGCGACGAGGTCGTGCATCGCAAGGCCTATGGCGGCACGCTCACGCCGGAGACGCCGTTCTATCTCGCCTCGCTCACGAAATCCTTCACGTCGCTGGCGGTGCTGCAACTCGTCGCCGCGGGGAAACTGTCGTTGTCCGATCCGATCTCGCGCTACGTACCGGACGTGCCCGCGTGGGCTGGAAAGGCGACGATCGAACAGCTTCTGTCGCACACGTCGGGCATCCCGAGCTACCAGCAGCTGATCGACTGGAGCTCGTACAAAGGAATCGACAACGCCGGCGTCGTGGCGTTGCTCCGCGAAAAGGGCGAGCCGCAGTTCGCGCCGGGATCGAAGTACGCCTACAGCAACAGCGGCTACGTGCTGCTGGCCTCCGCGGTGGCGCGCGCGAGCGGCACTTCATTCGACGACTATCTGACGAAGCACGTCTTCCAGCCGCTCGGCTTGCAGCACACCAGCGTCTACGATGGCAGCAAGCCTCCGCCCGCGGATCGCGCGCTCGGCCATGAAAACGGGCAGCTGTCTGACTATCTCGACGTCAAGCTGCCGAACGGCAAGATCTTTCCATTCCGCTCGACGACCGTCGGCGCGGGCGGGATGTTCAGCACCGTCGACGATCTCCTGCGCTTCAGCCGTGCCACGCCGCTTCCGCTCGACCTCCAGTTGCTGGCCATCACTCCGCGCACGCCGATCGAAGGCGAAGTCGAGCTGCCGGACACGCAGGGCCACGGCTTCGGCTGGTTTCTCAGCCGCCGCGCAAAAACGAATCTGATCTGGAACCAGGGCGGATTCGCCGGACACAAGACGATGATCGTCCGCATCCCGCAGCGCGACGCGACGGTCATCATCCTGGCGAGCTCCGGCGAGACGAAGGTGCAGGATCTCGCCGCGGCGATCGCCGACCGTCTGCTCGATTAGAACGACGCTTCGAGCGACTCGGCCGCTTTCTCCGCGCGCTCCTGTTCGAGGCGCGCGACACGGGTGCGGAGCTCGCCTACTTCCTGGTGCAGGCGCGTGAATTCTTCTTTCACCGCCTCGCGCACGAGGTCCTGCATGCGGCCGGTCACTTTGCCGAGTTGGTCTTTGAAGAGCTGTTCGAAATCCTGCGCCATAGTGGAGGCGAAGTCGTGCGAAAATCAGGCCCGACCCGATGGACATCCGTTCGTTTGCCGATTTCTGGCCGTATTACGTGCGCGCGCATTCGCTGCCGCGGACGCGGATCCTCCACGCCATCGGCTCGATCCTTGTCCTCGTCTGCATCGCACTGGGCATCACCGTCAGCGCCTGGTTCTTCCTCGCCGCACCCGTGATCGGCTACGGCTTCGCCTGGTACGGCCACTTCTTCGTCGAGCACAACAAGCCCGCGACATTCGGCCACCCGTTCTACTCGCTCGCCGCGGATTACGTGATGGTGTTCAAGATGGTGACGGGGCGGATGGACGAGGAAGTGCGCCGCCACATATGATCCCGTCATGGGTTTGCTTGACGGGAAAACCGGCCTGATCTTCGGCGTCGCCAACAAACGCTCCATCGCCTGGGCGATCGCGCAGGCGCTTTCCCGCGAAGGGATGCGGCTCGCGTTCACGTACCAGGGCGAGCGGCTGAAGGACGGCGTGGATGCGCTGGCGAAGACGCTGCCGGAGTCGCTCGTGCTGCCGTGCGACGTCACGAACGACGCGGAGATCGACTCGGTCTTTCAATCGATCGACCGCGACTTCGGCCGGCTCGACGCGCTGCTGCACTCCGTCGCCTTCGCGCCGCGCGAAGATCTCGAGAACGACTTCGTCAACACCTCGCGCGAAGGGTTCAAGCTCGCCCACGACATCTCCGCCTACTCGCTCGTCGCGCTCACGCGCGCGGCGCTGCCGCTGTTCGAGAAATCGGGCGGCGGGTCCGTTTGCGCGATGACGTACTACGGCGCGGAAAAAGCGGTCGAGGGCTACAACGTGATGGGCGTGGCGAAGGCGTCTTTGGAAGCGTGTGTCCGCTATCTCGCCGCGAACCTCGGCCCGCGCAACGTGCGCGTCAACGCCATCTCCGCCGGTCCGGTCAACACGCTCGCCGCCCGCGGCATCAAGGGATTCACGTCGATGCTGCATCACCACGCCGAGCGCGCGCCGCTGCGCCGCAACGTGGAGCTCGAGGAGATCGGCAACACCGGCCTGTTCCTGCTCTCGCCGATGTCGTCCGGCATCACCGGCGAGATCATGTTCGTCGACTCGGGCTACAACGTCGTCGGGCTATAGGCTGCCGGTCACGTAAAACCGCGAGCTGGTCGGCTGCTGCACGCCGCCTTTCGGCTCGAGCGTGACCGCGAGTCCTTTGATCTCCGTCGAGACGGGGAGGTTCTCGACGACGAGCGACGCGTCGCCGCTCTCGGCGATGTCGAAGACGCCGGCGCTCATCGGCTTGTCGGTGATGATCCAGAGCTGGTAGCTCTTGCCGGCGGGATTCGACGGCAGCGCGTGAAAGAACACGATCGCGCGCCGGCGCGCGGGCTCGAGAAACACCTTCGCGGAAGCCGCGGGCGCGACTTCCTGTCCGGTCAATGCAAAGGTCTGCGTGGCGTGCGAGAGCGCCGCCATTTCGGACGACAACTTTCCCGTCCGCTGTTCGAGCCGCCCGTTCTCCTGACGCAATCGTTCGATCTCCGCGCGCTGCGATGCGTCGTTCTCGCGCGCGGCACGGATTCCGATTTCCCGCCAACCCCAAAGCGCGAAAAAAAACGTGGCAGCGACGGCGAGCCACCACGGCCGTCTGCTGCCCCTCCGCTCGTAGGCCGCGACCACGCGCTCGCGCAGCGCGCCCGGTGGACGCACCGGCTCGAGCGACAGCGCGATCGCCGTCGCGGCATCGTTGTATTCGTCGCGCGCGCGCCGGCAGGGGATGCACGCCGAGAGGTGTGACCGCAGCGCGATGGCCTCGTCCGCGGTTGCGGCCCCGATGGCGTCGAGCGCCGCGATGCCTTCGAACTCTTCGTGTCCCATCAGTGAAATGCCTGGAGCCGGTCGCGCAGCTTCTTCATGCCCAGCTGCATGCGCGTTTTGATCGTGCCGAGGGGCTCGTTGAGCCGGGCGGCGATCTCGGATTGGGAAAGGCCTTCGAAGTACGCCAGCTCGAGCGCCACCCGCTGCGGATCGGGAAGCTCCGCGAGTGCGCCGCGCACGGCGATGCGTTCCTGGGTTTGAATTGCTTTGTCCACGCCCGTCGAGTGATCTACGAACGCCGACTGCACGGAGATTTCGCGACCCGCTTCGTCTTCACGTTCGTAACGGATTTTTCGCGAGCGCAGGCGATCGATGCCGCGGCTGCGGGCGATCGAGATCAGCCACGCCACTTCGCTGCCGCGCACCGCGTCGAACATCTTCGCGCTCGACCACGCCTTGACGAACGTCTCCTGCAGCACTTCCTGCGCGTCGTCGGCGTTGGCGAGGATGCGCAGCAGAAGCGCGTAGATCGTGGAGGAATAGCGGTCGTAGAGCGCCTCGAATGCCGAGGAGTCTCCGCGGGCGATTGCGGGGAGGAACGTCGTCGTCGCTTGAGCGCTGGTGGTTTCCATCGACGTCGCGATGTCCAGTTTACGGTGCGCAGGCGCGAGTGGATGTATCGCCCTCGCGATGGCACCTCCCTAGCAATGTAAATAACCGTGAAAAGGAGGAAGCTGAATGGTTGATAACCTGAATCCTACCAGCCAGTTCCACCCGTATCAGCCGCAGGATGCGGTGCCGCAGACCGGCAACGCTACCAGCGGTCTCGGAGGTATCCTCAGCAAGCTCGGCATCGATCAGAGCAAGATCGGCGCGTGGGGCAGCAGCCTGAACAACGGTATGAGAAATGTCGACGTCCGCGGCGGTATCGAGAAGGCGCGTGGCGTCGCCCGCAGCAACCCCGGTATGGTCCTCGGCGGCCTCGCGGCCCTGGCGATCGGCGCCGGTCTGATGCGGAAACGCGCAATGCGGTAAAAACGATTCGCGGTGCACGGCGCTACGGCACGTGCACCGCGTACTCGATCTTCACCTTCGTTCCTTCGATTCGTCCCTGCACCTCGACGCGCG
>DATFHJ010000057.1:0-20691 GCA_035248585.1 Thermoanaerobaculia bacterium | reverse complement strand
TTTCGCCCGCCGTTTCTTTTCGGCGGGCTAAAGCCCGCCGCTCCACAGGCCGCGTTACACTACCCGCGCCGCGGATGACGGTCTCTGTTGAACACACGCGCGTTGCGCGCGGGCATTTGCTCGTGGCGCTGGGGGTCGGGTTCGGCCTCGCCGTCACCATCGGCAACACGATCGGCGCGGGGATCCTGCGCACGCCCGGCGTGATCGCGGGCCAGCTGCAAACGTTCTGGCTCTTCGCCGCGGTCTGGATCGCCGGCGCCCTGTACGCGCTCCTCGGCGCAAACGCGCTCGCGGAGCTCGGCACGCTTGTTCCCCGCTCCGGCGGCCAGTACGTCTTCGTCCGCCACGGGCTCGGCGACTACGCCGGCTTCGTCGTCGGCTGGAGCGACTGGATCTCCACCTGCGGCACGACCGCCGCCGTGGCCATCGTCGTCGGCGAATACACGGTCGGACTCTTCCCCGAGGCGCGGACGCAGCAGGTCGTCGCGCTCGCTGTCGTCGCGCTGCTCACCGTCATTCAATGGCTCGGCGTCCGCGCGGGTGGTGCGGTGCAGAACGTCACCAGCATTCTCAAAGCGCTCGCACTCACGGCCTTCATCCTGGTCTGCCTCTGGCTCGGCACGCGCACGCCGTGGGCCGGCACCACCGTGACCACCGATCACGAAGGCTCGCTGCTCGTCGCGTTCATCCTCGCGCTGCAGTCCGTGATCTACACCTACGACGGCTGGTCGGCCGTCATCTACTTCTCCGAGGAAGTGAAAGACCACGCCAGGAACATCCCGCGGGCGATGCTCACGAGCGTCGTGGCGATCGCGGCGATCTATCTGCTCGTGAACCTCGCCTTCCTGCGCGTCGTCTCGCTGCCGACGATCGCCGGCCACAACTTCGCCGCCGGCGCGGTGGTCGAGCATCTCTTCGGCGCGAACGGACAGTTCATGCTGCGCCTCCTCGTCATCGTCATGCTCCTCTCCGCCGTCAGCTCGAACGTGCTCATGGCGCCGCGCGTGCTCTTCGCCATGTCGCGCGACGGCTTGTTCTGGCGCGGCGCGACGGAAGTGAATCGCGGCGGCACGCCCGACATCGCCCTCCTCATCAGCAGCCTCCTCGCCGCCGCGTTCATCGCCACCGGCACGTTCGAGACAGTCATCGCCAAGCTCGCGTTCTTCTTCGTGGCGAACTACACGCTCTCCTTCATCACGCTGTTCGTGCTGCGCCGCCGCGAGCCGAACGCCGAGCGCGGATATCGCGCGTGGGGACATCCGATCACGACCGGCCTGGCCATCGCGGCCTCGATTGCGTTCCTCATCGGCGCGGTACTGAGCGATCTCGTGAGCAGCGCCTGGTCCCTCGGTCTTCTCTTGCTGTCCATTCCGGTATATCTCTTCATTCGCAGATGATCGATCCCCGCCTTGCCTACGCCTCCACGCTGCCATCGCGCTTCTATTTCGACGCGAACGTGCTCGACGACGAGAACCGCCACGTCTTCGGCCGCACGTGGCAGCTCGCGGGACAGCTCGAGCAGGTGCGCGAGCCGGGGCAGTACTTCACGGCGACGATCGCGAACGAGCCGGTGCTCGTCGTGCGCGGCAACGACGGCGTGTTGCGCGCGATGTCGAACGTCTGCCGCCACCGCGCCGGTCCGGTGGCGAAAGGGGAGGGGAAGCGTCCGGTGCTGCAGTGCGGCTATCACGGCTGGACGTATTCGCTCGACGGCCGGCTGGCGGTGACGCCGCAGTTCGAGGACGTGCAGGACTTCGATCGCGCGGCGTGCGTCCTGCCGCAGTTTCGCGTCGAGGTATGGAACGAGCTGGTGTTCGTGAATCTCGATCGCGGCGCGGAATCGCTCTTCGAGTTCCTCGGCGAACTGCTCGACGACATGCCACGCCACGACTACACCGGCTTCCGCCTCGCGCACCGCAAAGCGTGGGAAGTGGGCTGCAACTGGAAGGTCTACGTCGACAACTACCTCGAGGGCTATCACATCCCGATCGTGCATCCGGGCCTCTTCCGCGAGCTCGATTACCCGAGCTATCGCACGGAGACGAAGAAGAGCTACTCGATCCAGTTCGCGCCGACGAAACGTGCGGAACGCATTCGAACGAGCAACGGGGACGACCAGGTCCGTTACTTCTGGGTCTTCCCGAACCTAATGCTGAACGTCTATCCCGACAACTTCTCGACGAACCTCATCCTGCCGATGGGCGCCGGCCGCACGGTCACACTCTTCGACTGGTACTTCAAGGATCCGGACGCCGTGCGCCAGCAGATCGACGACACCGTTGCCTTCAGCGACGAGATCCAGATCGAAGACATCGAGATCTGCGAGGCGGTGCAGCGCGGACTCGGCTCGACGACGTACGACAGCGGCCGGTACTCAGTGAAGCGCGAGAACGGCGTGCATCACTTTCACGGCCTCTACATGGAGTTGATGCGCCACGGTGGCTCCGCCTCCACGATGCGCGCGTAAACGGGGCAGCGCTTCTCGTGCGCGCCGGCGAGGTAGCCGGTGCTGAGCAGGAACTCGCCCGTGATCTCGCCGCCGGTGAAGACGAACGTCTTCTTGAACAGCCGCACCCATTCGTCTTTCGTGAGCGGATGCTGCTCGTCAAGCCAAGCGGCGAACGAGCCGTGCGACTGGCGCAGCGCGAGGATTCGCTTCGCGTTCTCGATCGCGGCATCGACCTTCAATCGATTGCGAATGATGCCGGCGTTCTGCAGCAGCCGCGCGCGGCGGCGGGCGTCGAATCGCGCCACGCGCTCGAGCGCGAAGTCGTCGAATGCCTCGCGAAAGGCCTCGCGTTTGCGGAGGATCGTCAGCCACGACAGGCCGGCCTGATTGATCTCCAGGACGAGCCGCTCGAAGAGGCGGTCGTCGTCGCGGATGGGGAAGCCGTACTCGGTGTCGTGATACGGGCCGTGAAACGGATGGCCGGGGGCAACGTCGCAATAGCTCATGGCGCGGCCGAATTTTAATTCGGCCGCGCGTGGAGATTGGCCCCGAGGTACGTCGAGTCGTTCGTCACGTTGTCGGTCAGCGTGGCGTACGCGCCGATCATGCCGCGGATGACTTCCACGTACACCATGGCCGCCGCCGGCTGGGCGAGGCCGCGGGCGTTGAAGATGTCGTTGATCTGCATGCCGCCCGCGCTGGCGAAGTTGACGGAAAACGAATCGAGCTCTTTCCCGGTCTGGTCGACGATGTGAATGCGCGCTTCGACGTTTTGTCCGACGTAGTTCGGCGTGAGATCGACGAGGCCGACGTTCGTGCGGAACTCCGTGCCGCCGACGATGCCGAGGATCTCGAGCGTCTCGCCGGGACCCGCGCTCTGGAACGCGTTCAGCGGCGGGATGAGACAGCCGAACGTGCCGCCGTCCTCGCGAATGTTGTACGTGCGCGACGTCACGCGCACGCCGTCGCCGGAGAAGCCGTTCGAGCTGTAGCGCAGACGGGCGATGCCGGTGAAGCCGAAGAGCGTCGGCAGCGCGTCGCGAATCACACGCGCCTCGCCGGGGAGCAGCGTGAACGGAACCATGCTGGCCGCGGAGTTCGAGTCCCACCGCTTCGCCTCGAGCATGACCGTGCGCGGGCCCATGGACGAATTCAGGAGATAGAGATCAGTGCGGAATTTCGAGTTGTTCGCGCCGTCGACGTGCGCCACCGCCGGGATGGTGCGGACGACCGAGGAGGGGAGATCGGGCGGGAACATCGTCGGATCGTTCGTGCGGTTGTCCATCGCCGCGAGCGTGACGATCATCGAGCCGCGGAGCGGCTCGACCGTCAGGCCGCCGGACTCGTTCGCGAGCAGGCCTAGCGTGCCGGCGACGCCATTCATCTGCTGGATGCCGTTCGTCGGCGCGCTGAACGCGACGTCGTCCGCGCCCATCAGGCCGAGGAGTCCATGCGCGCGCAGCCGCGCCTCCGTGCCGCGTCCCGACGTGTCGGTGAGCAGGATGTTCGTCCGGTACTCCGGTCCGGGGAACGCGCCGGCGAACGTCACCGGGAATCGCGGGCTGACCGCGTTCAGGAAATCGATCGCCTGCATGCCGTAGCCGAATGAGCCGCCTTCGGGCGCGCGCGTGTACGTGCGCGACGTCGCGCTGATCGCGTCGTTCGGCTCGAGGTGCAGCACGCCCGTGCCCTGATTGAGATCGAACAGCGATTTGAGGACGTCGCGCAGCACGCGGATCTCCTGCGGCGCGAGGGTGAGGCTCTTTTGATAAACGACCGCGATCTGGACTTCGCCCGCCGGCACATAGCGGATGTCGACCTGCTGCTGCGTGTCGAGCGGGTTGTGGATCACGACGTCGCTCATCCAGTACGAGCCGAACGCGCCCGGTTGCCGCGCCACGCC
This sequence comes from Thermoanaerobaculia bacterium, assembly GCA_035248585.1. Classification (GTDB taxonomy): domain Bacteria; phylum Acidobacteriota; class Thermoanaerobaculia; order Gp7-AA8; family Gp7-AA8; genus QHVT01. Next base: position 16,339 of record DATFHJ010000057.1, on the reverse strand, counting down.
CGGAATCACGAGTCGCTGCTTGAGCGACGCGCGGACGACGCCCCACTCCTGGATCACGTCGCTGCCGCCCCCGCCGCTGCCGCCGCCCGGCGAGCAGTTCGGGCAGCCGCGCAGGATCGGGAGCTGCGAGCCGGAGTCGAAGATGAACGGTGTGCCGCCGGCGAGCGAGTCGACGTTGAGATGCACGAATCCCTTCGTCACGACCTCGTTGAGAAACAGCTCGTCATACGCGCGCGGCGCGGATTCGCCGACGCGCCAAAGCGCCAGCGCGGGATCGATGAACTGCCACTGCTGTTGCGCGCGCGGGCGATGCACCTGAAGCAGCAGCAGGTTGCGATCGTTCGCCGTGTGCAGCGCCTCGACCTGCGGGCTGGAGACGTCGCTCCAGAACGTCTCCACGCCGGATGCCTGCGTGTGCCGCAGCAGCGTGGTCGGTTTTCCGGTGCGGCGCTGGATCATCCACGCGCCGTCGAAGTCGTTCGTCGGAACGGCGAAGAACGTTAGCTCCGAGACGTACGGCGGCGGCGCACCGCCGGCCGTCGGATCGGCCGCGTCGTATGCGCTGGCGACGAGCGTCCGTTGCTGATTGTGGAGCAGGTAGAGAAAACCGTAGCCATTGAAGTTCGCGAGGATGTACGCGCCGCCGTCGGATGTCACCCAGCCGTTCAGCACGGTGAACGGCGCTGGAATCACGCCGATCGGTATCAGCGTGCCGTCGGCGCCGAGGATGCTGAAGTCGCGATCCTTTTGAACGAGCAGTTTCGAGCCGAGTGCATCGCGGCCGAGGAGGCTGTACCCCGCGGGGGCGAGCGTCTTCACCGCGCCGCTATGCTCGATGGCGAGGATGCCCTTCGACGTGTTGAGCACGAACGCGAACGTATCGCCGACGACCACGCCGGAGGAAAGGCCGCGCGAGTACGGGCCGCCGTAATCGACGGTGAACGACGCGACGACGGGTTGCGTGCCGTCGAGCTCTTTCAGGCGCGTGAAGGTCTTGCCGCCGTCGATGCTGAGGACGCACATCGATGAATACGGCGCGACGGTGTCGTACGTGCTGATGAGGATTTTCGGGATGTCCGGAAACGCGGCGGCCGTGGCGAAGCGGTTTTGATAAACCGCGGCGAATTGGATCGCGACGCCCGTATTGCCGGCGGGATAAACGACGCGCGGCTCCTCGGTGCCGAGGGCGTCGTAGAGCACGACCTGCGCCGTCGTCGAGATCGGATCGAGCGTGAGCATTTCCGACAGCGCGAACCAGCGCCCGCCGCGCCAGTGAATCGACGTCTGCGACGGGCGATTCGAGTACGGCGCATACGACAGCACGCGCGCGAGAGCCGCGGGAGCGAGGGCGAGGAGGCAGAGCAGGAGTACGCGAGCCCGACCGTTCATACGGCAGAGATTACTTCAATATAACTAAGCCTGCAATCCGGAAATCAGGGAATGTGGTAGAGCCGGACCGATTTCCCGACGCGCCGCACCGGCCGGTAATACTGCAGCCAGCCGAACATCTCCGGCTTGCCGAAGAAGCGCAGCGGCGCTTCGCCGACGGCGATCCATCCCGATTGCGGCCCGAACGACAGCCGTTCGGCGTCGACGCCATGTTCCGGCAACCGGAGGTTCGTCGCGTAGAAGAGTTTCAGATGATCGATATGCAGCTCGCGCACGACGCGCGCGAGACGCAGTCCGTCCTGTCCCCATTCGAGATTGCTGTCGACGACGATGCGCGATGGATCGCGGCCCGCGGCTTCGTTGAACCAGGCGAGATAGTCGGGATGTCCGATGGCAACGCCGATCACGAGCCAGAGCGCGAGCGCCGCGGCGGCGGCGCGATGGAGTCGTGTCAGGCCGTACGCGGCGACGATCGACGCGGGGACATAGAACGGCAGCACGTGCCGCACGCCGATGTTGATGTGGCTGGTCATGGCCACGGCGAGGATGGCCAGCGTGATGAGCGCGAACATCCACGCGGGACGTCGAAGACCGCAGGCGAAGAGAACGAGAAACGGCAGCGGCGTTTTGAAGAACAGCACGACGGGGAAGTAGAACCACCAACTCGAGCCGGTCTCGCCGAGGAGGTAGCTGACGTTCGGCTGCTGATCGTGCCAGCGGACCATGGCCAGGCCGAGCGGCAGCGAGACCGCGGGCAGCGGGACTTGCACGGCTTTTTGCGCGATGGACTCGGGCATGAGCAGACGGAAAAGCGCGAGCGCGCCGTCGTCGCCCATGACCGTGGACGCTTTCGCGAATTCGAAGCGGTAGCCGGACCAGATGATGAGGAGCGCAGCGACGATGACGAGTGCGGCGCTGCGGACGTTCGCGCGCAGCGGGCGGCGCATGAGCAGCACGATCAGCGCGGCCGGCGGAAAGTAGACGAGGAACGAAAACTTGGCCAGCACGCCGCAGCCGATGGCGAGTCCGAGGAGTGCGCCGCGCGCGAGGGTGGGCTGGGCGAGATAGCGTTCGAGCGCGAGGAGCGCCCAGGGGAACGCGGCGGCGACGGCGAGATCGGTCGTGGCGACGCCGGCGTGGCCGAGGATCGGGGGGAGGTTGGTGAAGAGGGCGACGGCCACGATCGCGGTGACGTCGCCGAAGGCGTGGCGCGTCCAGGCGGCGACGCCGAGAATCGCGGCGATGAGAATGAGCAGCGTTCCGTAGCGCGCGCGGGCGAGGTTCTTTTCGTACCGGCCGCGATAGAGCAGATCGTTCAGGCGATCGATGACGTTGCCTTCCTGCGGCGCGCGATTCGATTGCAGCCAGAGCGGAAAGGCGCAGAGCGCGCGCGCGAGCGGCGGATGGCTCAAGTCGACGCTGTAGCTGCCGTTCAGCCACTCGTATCCGGCGGACAGATGCGCGGGCTCATCGTGCGTCGCGCTGAAGACGCGGTTCGTCGCCGCGACGCGGATCACCGCGAGGAGCGTGAGCGCGAAGATCCATCGCTTCACAGCACGGATGATATGCGCCGCGCCGCGCGCAAACCCGTCTCGATCGCGCCGGCGACGGTTCCCGTCTCATCGCTGCTCGTCGCCTCGCCGGCGAAGAAGAGCGTGTCCTTGAGCGGCCGCGCGAGCTCGTCGTGCGCGCCGGAGCCGCCGACGGCCGCATACGTGTACGCCCCGCGGCTGAACGGATCGCTTTGCCAGTCGTGCGTCCAGGTGCCGGCGAGGAGCGCGTCGAGTCGGCGTCGCGGCACGCCGAACGCGCCCGACATCGAATCCAACGCGCGATCAATCATCGCCGGCCGCTCCGCGAGCAACGCGTCGGCGGCGTGTCCGCCCGCCCAGCCGGTGAGAATCGGCGAGCGGATCGGCGCGGTCGTCCACCACGTCGGCATGAAGCGGTCGCGCGCGTGCACGAAGTTGACGTCTTCCCAGAACCGCTCCCGAAAGCGGAACGCGATCTTCACGACGTGACCCGCTTCGAGCTTCGCCAGCGCGCGCTCTTTCTCGCGCAGCGGCGGATCGAAGGCGAGTGTGCCGGCTTTCCAGACGCCGATCGGAATCGTGAGCACCGCGGCGCGCGCGTGAATCGTCGCCGTGTCGCATTCGATCGAAACGGAGCCTTTCGACCACTGCACACGATTCGCGACAGTGCCGAAACGCAGCTCGCTGCGTTGCGGATCAATGCCCGCGCGCAGCCATTCGAGCACCGCGTCGTATCCGCCGGCGAGGCGGAACTGCCTGTTCTCGCTCTGCTCTTCGTCGGACGTCTGCAGCGCGAGCGCGCTCATGCGGCCGGCGTGGGCCGCGTGATAGCCCTCGACGAACATGCACGAGAGCTCGCGCAGGCGCGGCGAGATCGCGCGCTGCGTGCGAAGAAACTCCGCGAACGAGACGTCGCGCTTCAACCGGCCGATGCGCGCGCGCACGCGGTCGATCTGTCCCCAGAAATCGCGGATCTCGGTGATCTGTCCATCCTTCGACCACCAGTGATCGTCCGGCAGCTCGCACACCGCGAGCGCCGCGGCGTCGACGATGTCGAAGCTCGCCGGCGCTTCGCCGTGCAGGAACTCCGCGCCGAGCTCGATCGGCACCGGCAGGTCAGGGATGTGGAGCGTGGAGACGCGGCCGCCCGCGCGGGGACGTGCTTCGATGAGGCAGATTCGTTTTCCCGCGCCGGAGAGTGCGCGTGCCGCCGCGAGTCCCGCGGCGCCGGCGCCGATGATCGCGACATCGAATTTCACGCCGCGCCATCAGTGCGATTGCAGTGCCGTCTTCAGGCTTCGCCGACGATCTCGCGCCACGGCAGCTGGCGGACGAGCTTCACTTTCTCGTCGATCTGTGCCTGCGTTGCCTTGTCGCCGAGGACGCGGCGGAGATAGTCCACCTCCGAGGAGACCAGCTTGTTGTGCTTGGGAAGGAGGCGGACGGCGGCGCTTTGGAGGTTTCGTTCTGAGACGGAGATTTGCTTCGGGGTCTTCGTGAGCTGCTCTTGCATGATATCGGCAACCAGGAACCGAGCCGAAATCATCCTGCTGCTGAGGTTACCGTTTTCGCGGGTTGATCCGTACCTGTCCCGGCAGCGACGTGCGGAAGCCGAACGAGTCCTGCACGTAGGTCTGCCGCGACGGCACGCAGCCGCAGAGCGCGCATCGCATTCCGTCGATGTGCGCGGCGCGGGAGTGCCCGCAGTACTGGCAGCGCTTGGGCGTTTTGTCCATCTTTTGCTGGGAAAGATCATGAATCATGCCGCTTCGAGAACTTCGTTTTGCTAACCGACGTAGAATCAGACAGAGCCGTGGCCGAAGTCGTGATCAACCCGCCCGCGTCCGCTTTCGGACGCGTCAACGCCATTCTCAATGGACGCGGGACGCGGCATTACGAGAGCCGTTTCGCCGGTCCGCTCTCGGCAAAGGCAGTGATTCGCGGCCGCGCGACGTGGGAAACGGACGAGGGTCGATACGAGCTCGGGCCGGGCGCGGCGCTGCTTTTGAACGACGGCGAGGAGTACACGATCACCGTCGATGCTCTGCAGCCGGTAGAGACGTTCTGCTTCTTTTTCGAGCGCGGGTTTGTCGAGGATGCGTATCGGGCGACAGTGAATGGGAGCGCGCGGTTGTTAGATGGACAGGCAGGAGTGCCTGTCCTCCACTTTTCGGAGCGGCTGCATTTTGATGTGGAGGAAGTGCTGCGGGCGTATCGGGATCGTGAGGCGTTGGGCGCGTCCTTTTACTCGCTCGCGCTTCGGCTTGTCCGCACACACGCGAACGCCGCGGCGCGCATCTCCCATCTCCCCTCGCTTCGCTCCTCCACCCGCGAGGAGCTCGCGCGCCGCCTCGGCGTGGCCACGTCCTATCTGCACGCGAACAGTGCGCGCGGCGTCAGCATCGCCGAGGCCGCGCGGGCGGCGTGTCTGTCGCCGTTTCACTTTCATCGGCTGTTCACGCGGTTCCACGGCATCACGCCGCATCGCTACCTGACGCGGCTGCGCCTCGAGCGGGCGCGTGCGCTGCTCCGCGCGTTCGACTGCAGCGTGCTCGATGTCGCGATCGCCTGCGGCTTCGAGAGCCTCGGGTCGTTTTCGGCGCTGTACAAGAGGACATTCGGCGTGACGCCAAATTCGCAAGATTCGAGAAACGCCCGCGGCACGACCGGCGCTATCTTGGCGTCATGAGCGAATTCACCGATGCCATCAAATCCGGCGACGCGGCGCGCGTTGCGGCTTTCATCGACGCCGACGCTTCGCTGTTGAGCGCGACCGAGAACAACGTCACGCCGATCCTGCTCGCGATCTATCACGGCAAGCCGGAGCTCGCGCGGCTCTTCGTCGAGCGCGGCGCGCCCGTTTCCTTCGGCGAGGCCGTTGCCCTCGGCGATGAAGAGCGTGTCCGAACGATGCTCGACGAAGATCCGCAACTGCTGCACTCGCGGTCGGCGGATGGATATCCCGCCGCGGGGCTGGCGATTTTCTTTCGCCACCCGGAGCTGGCGCGGTGGCTGATCGAGCAGGGCGCGGACGTGAATGCGGCGGCGGAGAATCCACAGCGTGTGGCGCCGCTGCACGCCGCGGCGGCGGTGTGCGATCGCGAGACGACGCAGCTGCTCCTCGAGCGCGGCGCGGATCCGAACGCAAAACAGCAGCTGGATTACACGCCTTTGCACGGTGCAGCGAGCCGCGGCGACATCGAAATCGCCAAGCTTCTCCTCTCGCATGGCGCGCGGCGCGACGCGAAAGCAACCGACGGAATGACCCCCGCGGATGTCGCCAGGAAGTACGGAAGGGTAGAATTTGCGGAGTGGCTCGACTCCGGTTCCTGATCTGCCCGCTTCTGTTCCTCGCGACGTTGCCCCTCCTCGCCGCCGTCACCGGGCGCGTGCTCGATGAAGACGGCAAACCGCTGCGCGCTGTGCGCGTTCGAGTCCGCGCATTGGAGACGATCGACGCGACGTACGCGCGCCTGTTGTCGAAGGAGCCGATGCCGCAGTGGTTGGCGACGGCGGAGACGAACGACAGCGGCGCGTTTCAGCTCGACGCGAAATCGAATCCCGTCGTCGAGCTGATGATCGACGCGCCGGGACGGCAGGCGATCTCGCAGGACATCCTCGACAACGAAGACGCCGGCACGTTCGTGCTGCGCAAAGCCGCGGCGCGAAAGGGACGCGTGACCGCGAACGGCAAAGGCGTCGCCGGCGCGGTGGTCGCGATCGGACGTTCGTATGTCGTCCTGACCGATGAGCAGGGAAATTACGAGGCGCCGGAGCCCACCGGCTTTAGCGAACGGATTCAGGTCATTCATCCGAACTACGCGATCGCCGATCGCCAGTTGCGCGCGAGTCCTCGCGAGGAGCTGTCGTTCGACGTCGCGCTGAAACCGGGAACGGCCGTTCGCGGACGCGTCGTCGACGGCGCGGGCCGAGCGGTTGCGGGCGCGGTCGTGCGCGCGTGGTCGTGGCCGCTGGCGAAGAGCGGCGAGGACGGTTCGTTCGAGATCGCGCACGCGCCGGGCGAAAAAGCGGCCCTCTACGCGCGCGAAGGAAATCGCGCAGGCTCCCTGTATCTCGATCGCACGAAGCCGCCGTACGTCATCACGCTGCGTCCGGCGGCAACGGTGACGGGCTCGGTGCGCAGCAACAAGGACGACACGCCGGTGGCCGGCGCGCGGGTGACGATCCGCGGCGATGCCCCCGAGGTGTACGTGCCGTATGCGATCTCCGACGCGAAAGGCAATTTCACAGTCGACGGTCTCGAAGCCGGCACGCGCCGCTTCTTCGTCATGCATCCGGCATTCTTCGGCGGCAATGCCGAGGTGCGGCTCGAGGAAGGCGCGCGCGTGCATCGCGTGCTTCCCGTCACCCCGTTCGCGCGCATCGCCGGCAAAGTCCTCGACGACGAGCAGAAGCCGGTGGCCGGGGCGAGCATCACCGTCGCCGGCCCGGGGCTGAGCGCGAAGAGCGCGCCGGACGGCACGTTCTCGCTCCGTTTTCCGTCGTTCAACGAGCGCGGGATTTCGGTGCTCGTGTCCAAGAAAGAATTCGCGACGGGAAATTACGGGCCGTACGCGCTCGAGCCGGGCGAGGTGAAGGGCGGTCTCGTGTTCCGCCTCACGCGCGGCAACCGGCTGGAGATCCGTCTCGTCGATCGCGATGGCGTGCCGGTTCCGCGCGAGCCAGTCAGCATCGCGCGCAAGACGGACTCGCGCCTGACGACGACGATGCCGTGCGGATCCGTGCCGACGGGACAGGACTGCCGCGCCGACGCGGACGGCCGCATCGTGTATCAGCTCGCCGAGGGGACCTACGACGTCAACGCCGGCGGCGACCTGACGGTGCGACGCACGCTGCCGGGCCAGACGCTGAACGCGCGCTCGTCGCCGCTCGTGATCGAGCTCGAGCGCGGCGCGCCGATCGAGGGGCGCGTGGTGTGGTCGGACGGCACGCCGATCCCGATGACGGTGACGGTGTCGACGACGACGAATCCGCCGGCGAATACGCAGACCACCGAGGGCGGCATGTTCACGCTGCGCAACGTGGCGGCGGGGAAGCTCACGCTGGTCGTCGAAGGAGTGCCGCCCACCCTGGTGCAAGGCAATCCGGTGGAAGTGACGGCGCCGGCGAGCGGTGTCGTGCTGAAGGTGCCGCGCTTCGGCCGCGTCGAGGGACGCGTCGTCGATCGCGAGACGGAAAAGGGAGTTCACGAATTCACGATCAGCCTGCAGCAGACGGGCGGGCGCGGGCGGATGCTGCCGCCGCGGCCGTTCCGCTCGGATGACGGGCGATTCGTCCTCGAGGATCTCGCACCCGGCAATTGGGATCTGCGCGTGCAGGCTCCCGGGTTCTCGCGCAGCAGCGCCTCGGTGACGGTCGAGGAGGCGAAGACCGCGAGCGCGTCGGTGTCGCTCGACCGCGGCGGCACGGTCGTGGGACGCGTGATCGCGGAAGGGCGCCCGCTTTCGGACGTGTCGGTGATGGTGTCGTCCGATCCCGGCATGCGCTTCGGAGCCTCGCCGACGACGACCGATTCGAACGGCGAGTTCACGCTCGAAGGGGTGGCCGGCGGCTCGATCCGCATCGACGCGCGGCGCTCGGGCTACGCTCCCGCGAGCGTGACGGTGAACGTCGCGCCGGGAAAAGAAACGCGCACGGAGATCGAGCTGACACGCGGGCGCGAGCTGCGCGGACGCGTCATTGACTCGAGCGGGCGGCCGGTGCCGCAGGCCGATCTGATGACTCGCGGCATCCCGGGCGGCGGCCCGGGCTTCGGCATGGCGTCCACCGACGCCGAGGGCATGTTCAAGTTGTCGGGACTCACCGACCGGAATTACACGCTCGTCGCGCGCAAAGATGGCTTCGCGGAAACGACGATGGACGTGAATCCGGCGACGACCAACGACATCACCATCACCCTCGGCCGGGGCGGCACGGTCACCGGCCGCGTCCTCGGCGTGGGGCCGAATGATCTGCCGTTCGTCGACATCCGCGGGATGCGCTCCGCGTCGATCGTCCATCCCGATGCGACGGGCGCGTATTCGCTGACCGGCGTTCCCGATGGAGACGTGATGATCTTCGCGTCGCTCATGCGTCCGCGGCCGCGGAGCGTGCAGGCCAGCACCAAAGTGATCAACGGCATGTCCCCGCCGGTCGATCTCGACTTCAACGCCGGCATCGCCGTGCGCGGGCGGGTGACGCAGCAGGGCCAGCTCGTTCAAGGTCAGATCAACTTCATGCCGGTGGTGCGACAGCCGGGGCCGACTTTCGGCATGTCGGAAATCGCGCGCGACGGCACGTATGAACTGCGCCTCTCCGCGCAGGGCGAGTACGACGTGACGGTCTCGCGCTTCGGCACGGGCGCGCAGGTGAAAGCCGGCCGCGTGAACGTGACGGGCGACATGGTGCACGACATCGAGCTGCGCGGCGCGACGGTGTCGGGCGTGGTGCTCGATGCGACGACGCGCCAGCCGATCCCGAATGCCGTTGTGGCGATCACGCAGCTCGGCGGGGAGCAACGGACGAACGGCGCGGGCCGATTCAGCTTCGACCTCGTGGCGGACGGCAAGTATCAGCTGCGCGCGCAGGCCGAGGGCTACGCGCCGGCGTTGCAGCCGCTGGAAGTCTCGGGCAGCGGCGCGCCGGCGGTGGAACTGATGCTTTCGCGCGGAATCGAAGCGGCGTTTCGCATCGTCGACGCGGCGACGGGTCAGCCGCTCGAAACGGGCGGTGTTTCGATCATGGACGCGGTGTCGAAGGCCCCGATCGCGTTCAGCGTACAGCCGTCCGATGTCACCGGCCTGCGTCGCGTTACGCTGCTGCCGGGCATGTATTTGCTGTTCGCGTTCGCGCAGGGCTACGCGCCGATGCGGCAGCCGGTCACGCTGACGGTGCCGGGGCCGCCTGTGGACGTGCGGCTCGAGCGTCAGCAGCAACCGTGACGTCGGGGAACGACCCGCGCGAGAAAAAGATGTGCTCCGCGAGCGCGCGCAGCGGCGGCGTGCGCAGCATCGCGAACGCGAGCTCGGTCAGCGCGGGCGTGGCCAGCGTGCGGATGGCGCGGCGCATCCAGAGCCGGGTGAGGAACCGCGAGCGAAAGCGATCGCCGTTGTATTGCCGCAGCACGTTTGCGTCGCCGGTGTCGAGATAGCGCGCGATGACCTCGGCGGCAAAGCCGGAGAGACGGAGCGCGCCGTCGAGACCGCCCGCGGTGAGCGGCGAAACGGCACCGGCGGCGTCGCCGACGAGGAGGCCGCGGCTGTTGGCGATGTTGCGGAGTACGCCGCCGACGGGAATCCACCCGCCGCGGCGCTCGATCGTGCGGCCGATGCGGAACGGCACGGTGTCGCGAAGCGTGTGCAGTGCCTTTGTGGGATCCCAGCCGTCGCGATATCCGGCCACGCCGAGGTGCGCCTCCTCGCCGTCGTTCGCCAGCCAGCCGATGTAGCCGGGCGCGAGGCGCGGATCGAGGAAGCAGTGCAGCACGCGCTCGCGCGAGACCGGCGGCACGATCTCCTCCACCCCGAGGAGCAACTCGCGGTTGCGGTCGAGCCCGAGCTGCGCGGCGACGGTCGAGCGCGCGCCGTCCGCGCCGACGACGAAGCGCGCCGGCACGTCGTCAAGGTTCTGCACGCGCGTGTTCGGCATCCACGCCACGCCGGCTTTCGTGCATTGCTCGAGGAGACAGAGATAGAGCCACTGCATGCGCCCGACGCGGAACTCGTCGTGCGGCGCGTGGAACGCCAGCGCGCGGCGGGCAGGGGAGTAGAGCATCACGTTGCGGATCGGCGGCCCGAGCTGCTCTTCGGGCAGGGGAAAATCCTCCCACGACTTGCGGACGAAGATCCCGGTCGTCTGCACCGTGGCGGCGATGGACGGCTTGCGATCGATGAGGAGGACCTTGCAGCCGCGCTCCGCGAGGAGCCGCGCGCACTGGAGCCCGGCCAGGCCGGCGCCGATCACGGCGATGTCGTATTTGGACGTCTGTTTGGGCATGGCGAGTACTTTACAATGCAAAGTTCTCGCCCGGGAAGGAAAATGGGGGGGTCGGTGGGCTTCAGCCCACCGACCCCCCCGGCGGGCTGAAGCCCGCCGCTCCACATCATTTCGCCATTGGGTCCAGCCCGCGAACGGCCGCCACGATCTGCTCATCCGTCAGCTTGTCCGCTTGCGGCAGCGGCGGCAGTGCGGGGTCATAGCCGGCGATGGCGTCGCGGTGTGCTTCCATCCATTGGGCGAGCCCTTTCGCGAAGAGCTCGTTCGCTTTTGCGTGCGGGGAGTCGCCGCCGATGTCGAAGTGCAGGACGCTCTGCAGGGCTTGCCGCGGCGATGGCGCGAGTGCGACTTCGGAGAGCTTGGCGCGGTATTCGAGCTCGTAGACCTCGTAGCGCTTGCCCGACGCGCGGTCGATGGCGTGCCGTCCCTCGTGCAGCACGATCGACGACGTGAACTCGTCCTGCTCCACGCGCGCGATGAACGCGTCGCGCGACTTCGTCTCCGCCGCGACGCGCTGGAGATACTGCTGCTGCATGCGGAAGGCGAGGCCGAAGAAGTGCTGGATCGGATTGGCCTTCGCGCGCTCGAGATCGAGCGCCGTCTCCGCCGCGATCTTCTTCTCCTGCTCCGCGCGCCGCTCCGGATCCGTCACCAGCGCCCATTCGCGCAGCGGTCCGTCGGCGTAGCGCGGGCGCACCTGGTAGATCTCCTTCGGGTTCGCCCAGCCGCCGTCGCCAGCCGCACCGTCGCGCACCCACTCGCTGAAGCCGTTCGAGACGAGCGCGTCGATGGCGATGAAGCGCACCGTCGCCGTCTTTCCGTACTGCTCGACCCGCAATTGCGAGTCGGTGACGATGTGGCCCATGTGCAGATCGACGAAGCCGCCGGTCTTGCCGATGTTCGTGTAGAGCCCGTACTTGTTGCTCAGGCGCTCGCGCTTGACCGCGGCGCGCAGCTCGCTTTCGGCCGCGCCGCCGAGGGCCAGCTTGCGGTAGTACTCGTTCGTCGCGTCCTCGATGCGATGGAGCGCCGCGGCGTACGCGCCGAGCTCGCCGCCCGGCTGCACGATCACGGCTTCGTCGAAGAAGCGGATCGCCGCGAGCGCGTTCGCGATCTGCGCGCGCTCCTTCATCGACGGCAGGAGCCGCGTCAGTGCCGCGTATCCCTCGGCGATGGCGTTCGGCGGCGCGCTGTACTGCGACACGTGGTAGTAGGCATTGATCCCTTCCAGCGCCGCCGCGCCGTCGCCGATGCGCAGCGCGGCCTTCGTAAGAATCCGCGCGACCTCGAGATATGGCTCCTGTTCGCGCATCGACTGCACGGCCGCGCGCAGATCGTCGGGAGTCGCCGCCGGATCGCGTACGACCGCGTCCGCATGCAGGATCGTCGCGCGCATCCGCTCGCGTTTCTTCTTCGCCGCCGCGATCGCCTTCGTCGCTTCCTCGCGCGCGATCTTGTACTCCTTGCGATCGATGGCTACGCGCGCCAGCTCGTTCAACGCCATCGCCGTCCCGAGCTTCCGCAGCCGCGTGCGCGCGGCATCGTAGTCGTGCAACACGCGCCACTCGATATTCGCGACGCGCACTTCCGCTTCTTCGCGTTTTTCGGGATCGGCGTCCGTGCGCGCGGCCTCGGCGTACAGCGCCAGCGCTTCCTTCATGCGCACGGCGCCGACGGCGCGTTGGGCGCGGTCGAACGCGCTCCCTTCGGCGAGGAGCAGAAAAATGAGAAAGAGTTTTCCGGCGATCATGCCGGGTAATACGCCTCACTACGGCCGAGGATTTGGTCAGCGCGAAGCGTTTCGGTGCGCGCGAAACATCCGCCGCCGGTATTCGGCCGGCCCGACGCCGTGGGCGCGGCGAAAGGCCTTCGTGAAGTGACTCGGATCGGCGAACCCCGCGATTGCCGCGGCGGCGGCCACGGCGGCGCCGGCCGCGAGTTGCTCGCGCGCGGAGTCGAGCCGCAAGGCGCGCACGCGCTCGCCGACCGAGGTGCCGAATCGCCGCCGGTACGAGCGCGCGAGGTGCACCGGATGCACGCCGACCGCGTTCGCGACGTCGCCGAGGCCAATCTTTTCCGCGAAGCGCGCTCGCACGATCGCATCCGCTTCGTCGAGCCAGCCGGTCGTCGATTCCGTTCGCGAGATCACGCCGAAGAGCTCCAGCAGCAATCCCTCGATGATCAGCGCCGCGGCCTGATCCTCGCGTCGGACCTCGCAGGCGAGGCGCGTGGCGATGCTCGTGATCTCCGCGCCTTCAACGACCTCGCCGCGGTGCAGCGCGTCCGCGGCGACGCCGAGCCGCCGCACGAATGAGCGATCGAGCACGACGTTCAGGCAGCGCGTCGGCTGCGACGCGAAATCATCCTCATGCGCATCGCCGGCCGGATGCAGCACGAGCGTCCGCGCGCCGCACGCGCGCGTCTGCGCCCGCGATCGCTCGCGATACCCGCCGGCGAGCACGAACGTGACGTAACTCTCGTCGTGCTCGTGCCACGGCAGAAACGCGCCGCGCGCATAGAGAGTCTCGGAAAGACGAAACGAATCCCACTGCGCGGCGGCGGCGACGCGGCCGAAGAAATCGGGCATGCCGGGATTGTACGGGTTGCTACGAGTGCCGCGAAAAAATCAGCGTCGCGTTCGTGCCGCCGAAGCCGAACGAATTCGACAGCACGTGCGTGACCTGCTTCTCGCGCGCCGTGTTCGGCACGTAGTCGAGGTCGCACTCGGGGTCGGGGTTCTCGTAGTTGATCGTCGGCGGGAGGATGTTGTGCCGCACCACCATCGCCGCGATTGCCGATTCCAATCCGCCGGCCGCGCCGAGGAGATGGCCGGTCATCGACTTCGTCGAGCTCACCGGGACGTTGTACGCACCCTCGCCGAACACGCGCTTGATGGCGATGGTCTCGGTCTTGTCGCCGACCGGCGTCGAGGTGCCGTGGGCGTTGATGTAATCGATGTCCGCCGGCTGGAGGCCTGCGTCCTTCAGCGCGCGCGTCATCACCCGGGCCATGCCGTCGCCGTCTTCCGAGGGCGAGGTGATGTGGAACGCGTCGCTGGACATGCCGTAGCCGGTGATCTCGCAGTAGATGTTCGCGCCGCGGGCGATGGCCTGTTCGCGTTCTTCGAGAATCAGCACGCCCGCGCCTTCGCCCATGACGAAGCCGTCGCGCTGCGCATCCCACGGACGCGACGCGCGCTGCGGCTCGTCGTTGCGCGTCGAGAGCGCGCGCATCGCCGAGAAGCCGCCCACCGCCAGCGCCGTGATGACGGCTTCGCTGCCGCCGGCGAACATCACGTCCGCCTCGTCGCGGGCGATGATTTTGAACGCGTCGCCGATCGCATGCGCGCCGGTCGCGCACGCGGTTGCCGGCGCCGAGCTCGGTCCCTTGCAGCCGAAGCGGATCGAGATGTGTCCCGCGGCGAGGTTCACGATCAGGCCGGGGATGAAGAACGGCGAGATGCGCGACGGCCCGCGCTCGAGGAGCTTCTTGTGCATCTCCTCGATGAGCGGCAGTCCGCCGATGCCCGAGCCGATGATCACGCCGACGCGGTCGGGATCGTTCTGCGACGGATCGAAGCCCGCGTCATCGACGGCCATCTGCGCCGCGACGACGGCGAAGTGGATGAAGGTGTCGGACTTCTTGACCTCTTTCTTCTCGATCCACTTCTCGGGCTGGAAGCCCTGCACCTCGCCCGCGATTTGACACGGGTAGGCGCTGGCGTCGAAGCGGGTGATCCGCCCGATGCCCGAACGGCCTTCGAGCAGCCCCTGCCACGTGGCTTCGGTGCCCACGCCGAGAGGGGAGATCATGCCGAGACCGGTGACTACGACGCGACGTTTGGTCATGACTTTGGGCAAGACAAAAAAAGTGCGTGCTGCAGTGAGCGCAGCACGCAGCAACGCGCGAGATCGCGTGTGTATGCCTTACTGTGCTTTGGCGCGCTTGTCGATGTACTCGATGGCGTCGCGGACTTTCCGGATCTTCTCCGCTTCGTCATCGGAGATCTCGACTCCGAATTCTTCTTCGAAGGCCATGATCAGCTCGACGGTGTCGAGCGAATCCGCGCCGAGGTCCTCAACGAACGATGCATCCAGGGTGACCTCCTCGGCGTCGACCCCAAGCTGCTCGACGATGATGGACTTGACCCTCTCCTCAACTCCGGCCATTGGCGACCCTCCTCGTGAAATGCAGGACGGGTTTTAGCACATGGACTTCTGCACTGCCAACCGCCAACTGCCATCGCATATAGTTCCGCGCAGTGAACAAACGCATTTTCTCCTACGAAGAAGCCACCGCGCTCCTGCCGCGCGTGCAGCGTGTGACCGAGGCCGCGGTGGAGCGGCTGAGCGAACTGCCGGAGGAAGACGCGGACGAGGATCAGCAGCGCGTGGTCATGGAATGGGCGGAGTCGATCCTCGGCCTCGGCGTCGAAGTGAAGGGGCTCTGGCTCGTCGACTTCGACAGCGGCGGCGGCTATTACTGCTGGCGCTATCCCGAGCCGGCGCTCGAATACTTTCACGGATACGAAGAAGGCTTCGGCGGGCGGGTCAAACTGAACTGATGATCCGCGCCATCGGCTTCGATCTGTGGGAAACGCTCATCACCAACACGTCCGACGTGTCGCTGCTGCAGAAGGATCTGCGCCTGACGCGCATGGCGGAGATCCTCGCGCTGGACGCCGAGCACATCGACGAGGCGCATCGCGGATCGTGGGAACGTTGCCAGGAGCTGTACTGGTCCGAGGATCGGGACATCCCGTGCCGCCGCCAGGTCGAGCATTTTCTCGAGCTGCTCGAGCTCGATCCGGCGACGTTCGACGAAGAAACGCTCGCGCGGCTCGAGCACGCGTACGCGACGGCCGCGATCGAGATTCCGCCGCGGGTCGTGGACGGCGCGCCGGAGCTGCTCGCCGAATTGAGGTCGCGCGGGCTGCGCGTGGGACTCATCAGCAACACCGGCCGCACGCCCGGCTATGCGCTGCGCGAGATCCTCTCCCGCCTCGGTCTCGCGGACGCGATCGACGTCATGGTCTTCTCCAACGAGCACGGCTACTGCAAGCCGCTGCCGTCGATCTTCGAAGAGCTGCGCCGCGGCCTGGGCGTCGCGTACGACGAGATGATGTTCGTCGGCGACAACCTCTACGTCGACGTCCACGGCGCGCAGCGCTGCGGCATGCGCGCGGTGCACTTCACGCCGTCGGTGCGCGGCGATGCCATCGCGCCGGCGGTCGATCACGGACTGGAGATCGTGCCGGACGGCGTCGTCACATCGTTGTTGCAACTCGTGCCTCTCATCGATCAGCACCGATATTGCTATTCTCCGACCCGATGACCTCAGGCCGTCTCCGCCCCATTGCCCTCGTGACCCTTTTCCTCTTCCTCTTCGTCCATCCCGAAGCGGTCGCGCAGTCGAAGAAAAAA
>DATFHJ010000056.1:0-24502 GCA_035248585.1 Thermoanaerobaculia bacterium | reverse complement strand
CGACGAGACACAGCTTCGTCAGTCCTCCGCATTCCGCGGGGACTGTGCACATCGCTATGGGGACCGCCTTCGGATCGGGGACCGCTCCTTTCACCTATGTGGCCGCGCCGGCGATCACGAACATCCTTCCATCGAGTGGACCGACATCCGGAGGGCAGGCCGTTTCGATTACGGGATCCAATCTGGACAGCGCGACCGTGACGTTTGGTACTCGTGCGGCGGTCATCACTGGCACTGCAGCGACCAGCATTACACTGGCCACGCCCATGGGTGCGGCGGGTTCTGTGGATGTGATGATCACCACTGCCGGTGGGACGGCGATCGTTCCGTACACCTACGTCCCACCGCCGGCGATTACGAGCATCAACCCATCCAGCGGACCGACGAACGGCGGCCAGTCGGTGACGATCAGCGGCAACAATCTCGCGGGAGTGACCGTCCGGATCGGCGGCGAGCGCGCGACGGTGACGGCTGCTTCGGCGACCACCGTCACCTTCAGTACGCCCGCACGCGTGGCGGGAACAGTAGACGTCGTCGCGACAAACGCGGGGGGAGCCGCTACCTCTCCGCAGATGTACACCTACGTTGCCGCCGCGCCGCCTCCGCCGGCTGTCGTGAACGCCGCTGCTTCATCCACCACTGCAATCCTCGTCAGTTGGACCCCGGTTGCCTCCGCTGACCGGTATCAGGTCTTCCGCGATTCCGGGGCGGGGTATGCACTCGTCGCAACGGTCCTCAATGGAACGTCGTACAACGATCTCTCGCTTGCGCCGTCCACGGCCTACCTCTACAGAGTACGCGCCGTCACCTCGAGTCTCGTATCGGCGGACAGTCTCACCGCACCCGCCACGACGATCGTATTCTCAGACGACCCGCTCGTATCTCTCACGCCTCTTCGGGCGAGCCACTTGTACGAACTGAGGTCGGCCGTCAATGCACTGCGGGCCCGTGCCGGCCTTTCCGCGGCGACGTGGGCGGATCTATCAGTTGAGGCAAAGAAGGTTCAGGCAGCGCACATCCTGGAGCTCCGGTCCGCCCTCGATGCAGCGCGAAACGCATTGCTGCTTCCCCGATTCGTATATAGGCAGGGCTTGTCGATCGAAAGCACGTACGTCCAGGCGGTCGATTTCATGGACATACGAGATGGAACCAGGTCCGTGCTTCGGCCTTAGCCGCTTACCTCACGGACATCGCGGAAATCGACGCACGTGATCCCGCGGGATGCGGCAATTCACAATACTGCTGCGGGCTCCTTGTGAGCCGCGCACATCGGTCATCGACAATGAAGCTAAAACCGAGCGTGGATTTCCGCCGATTGGGCTGGACGATCGGGTCAGGACTCGCGCGCGTCCGCTACCGCTACGATATGATGACGACCGGGGCATGGCCGGACAGAAGCGATTAGCCTTTTCGTCCGCTTTGTCGATGATTGGCCGGATGTGCAGCGGCTCCGTGCCGCTGATTCTGACCTCCCTTGCGGCACGCAGCCATGGTCTCGTCACCGGTGGAACCGTCGCCGCCCTGCTTGCGCTGCCCTATCTGGCGGCGGAGCTCGCCGACTTTCAAGGACAGCGCGACATCGCGCGCTCGGGGGACGGTGAAGGTACAGGCCGAGCGTTGGCCTATCGCGCAATGGTCTTCGCAGTCATTTTTCCTGTGGCGAGCCTCGTCGGTACCGCGATCGCTCCTCTACCCATCATCCTCGTGTACGTAAGTTCGGGTATCTGGCTTGTCGCCGCGAACACGTACTCCGGTCGCGCGCTCCGCTTGGGCGATTTCTACAGCTTGGCGGCCGGGCCGGCCGTGGGTTTGATCACGGCGGTCATGCTGAGCGCGCTGATGCAGCGACGGTGGCCGACATTGCTCGGCTACGCACTCGCGATCCACGCCGGACGAGTCGGGGAATTGGTGGTCATGATCTCTCGGGGAGGGATGATTTACCCGAGGCGGTTTTCGTGGAGAGCAGAGTGGAACCGCACCAAGCACCTGCTATTCGGCAGTGTCGCAACCGCCGCCGTGGCTCGCGGCCTGGTCCCGGCGGTGCACGTTCTTGTCAGTCCGGTCGCGGCGGGCGTCCTAGGAATCTCGATGCAACTCCTCGGCGCCGTTGCGCTGCTGCCTCTCGCAGTCGCGACCGCCGCGTTCCGGCAGGCGCAAGGGTCCCGCACCCCCACGGAGGCCATGTCCCACATGCGGTCGTCCCTGCAGTTCGCCATCCGCGCAACGGCATTGTTAATGGCCCCGGCGGTGGCGTGCGCGATTTGGGCGGCCCATCAATTTCTGCATTACGACGCGCCATGGATGCTTTGGACGATCGGCCTGGTTCTCGGCTCGGCCATCGTGGAGCCATGGGTCGTGTTCTGGACCGCCGCGCTTCAGATCACGTTCCGAGACCGCGCCCTTTTCCTTGCCCACGCAGCCGGTGCTGTCATGCTTGCGGTCCTGACGCCCATGTGTGCGTGGGCTATGGGTCCGATCGGCCTCGGGATCGGCGTCGCTCTCACACGCGTTCTGGTTGTGCCCCTGATTTGGGCACCAAAACTCGATAGCGCGGTATGGTGGAACAAGCGTTCATTGAACGCTCCGCGGCAATACTCGACGGCCGGAGCGATAGATGCGAGCCAGCAGCGGGGTGAGGATAGGGGGGGTTAGAAGCTTGACGACGTCCACAAGCTCCAGGTTCCAGAGTCGGCCTTGTCGCTTCTTCCAGACTTCATACGCGGCGATGAACGAGGACAGATCTGGTGGCGGTCCTTTGAACCCCACGCCGACCACCGAGTGAGGGAACTCGGGTTTGCCCGCATACCCGACAAACGAATGATGAAACGGTTGCAACAAGGATTTGAACCCGTCCGGAGTAAAGCGCCAGTAGTCGTGCGGAAAATCGTGGATCGGAAAATCCATGACACTGGTGATGATCGCCACGCCCGCCGGTTTCAGGATCCGGTGGATCTCGTTGATCGCCTCGCGCGGGTGCTCGACATGCTCAAAGGTGTCCAGACACAGGACGGTTCCGACAGATCCGGTCTGCACATCGAGCGAGTGCAGATCGAGCACAACATCGACTCCCGGTCCCTCCCGCATATCAGCCCCGACGTATTCCTTTCCCGCGAACAGCGGGCGAATGTCGGCAAAGCCTTCTTGCCCGGGGACCTGCAACGCGCCGAATTCGAATACCGGTTCTTCTACTGGAAGCGTCTTGGCGGCGAGTGCCGCAAACTGTTTGATCGTACGCCGCATCGTTGTCATGATACAAAACATACGAAGCTCTTTGCGCGCCCCTCGACGACGACGACTAGCTCGGAGGCTGCCTGCGAATATCACGGCCCTGGTCGTTCAATGCCGCGCACATATGACCATCCATTTCCCGTCTTCAATAAGAAGGAGTGGCGCACCCTTTTCATCTGGAGCCGCGGATCGCTTCCGAAAAACTCGCTTCGCGTTTTTTCTCCGGCGCGCGACGTGGTCGGGGGGCAGTCCGCCCACGGATTCTTTTCGTTGGCGCTGAGGCCGCGTTCTTTGTAACGCATCGCCTGAGTCTGGCGCTTGCCGTGAAGCAGCGGGGTTATGACGTTCACGTCGCTACTCCGGACGGCGAACTACGGACGATGATTCAGGAAAATGGACTGCAGTGGCACAAGATCCTGCTGCGTCGCAGGCCGCGACTGGCTCTGGATATGGCGGCGTTGGCGGATTTGATCCGGCTCTATGCGACGGTGCGCCCGGATCTCGTTCACCACATCGCACTCAAGGCCGTGATGATCGGTACTCTCGCGGCGCGGATCACCGGAGTGCCGGCAGTCGTCAATGCCGTTACCGGTTTGGGCTACGCCTTCGACCGGCGGCGAGCAAACTTGGTGGGGCGCTGTGTGGCGGTGGGCTTCGACAAGCTGTTGCGCCATCCTCGGGTTCGCTATGTTTTTCAAAATGTCGAAGATCGTGATCTTTTCACTGGCCGTGGGTGGAGCAGCGCCGAACAAGCGGTTCTCATTCGCGGTTCCGGCGTGGATCCCGGGATTTTTTTTCCGTCTCGGCAAATGCGGCGGGAGCCGCCGTTGGTGGTGTTCGCTTCACGATTGTTGCGAAGTAAAGGGATTGCCGAATTCATCGCGATGGCCCGTCGGCTGAAACATGCGCGCGTACAGTTCGCTGTGATTGGCGCGCCCGATCCGGAAAGTCTCGATAGCGTCACGGCCGCGGAGCTCGAGCGGTGGCGAAAAGAGGGAATCGTGCAGTTCTGGGGGGCGCGTACCGACATGGCGGATATTTTCCGTCGAGCGGCATTGTGCGTTTTGCCGACGTACTATCGCGAAGGCGTACCCAAGGTCCTGATCGAGGCATCCGCCTCAGGTGTACCCTGTATTACCACCGATACCGCCGGCTGTCGCGACATTGTGGTCCACGACGAGACGGGGTTGCTCGTGCCGCCCCGCGATGTGGATGCGCTCACGGGCGCAGTCACGGCATTGATGTGCGATCCAGACCGGCGACAGGCCATGGGAGAGCGGGCATGCGAGCGCTTTCATTCCGGCTTCACACTCGATCACGTCGTCGACGCGACGTTCGAGACCTATGACGCGCTCTTGAGGGTGGTCGCCGGCAAAACATGAGGCGATCACCCTAGGCCGCCGTGCGCTCCTCCCCGCCGCATGCGGCCGGCCTGTCCTCGACGCTCGAGCGCGAGACGCAAACCAGGAGCAGCAAGGCCGTAGCGACGAACATCTGTCGATGCCGGAACAGCGCGCCGAAATTGCTGATCGTATACGCCGTGGCCGCTCCGATCATCGCGGTGGCGATGAGCGCGTACCATGCCATCGGCTCACGCCAGTTCTTGCGGCGAAGCGAGGTGGCAATCGTCACCAGGAGCAGCCCTGTGGCAATCGTATCGATGTCTGCAAACCACCAGAAGCCTCGCCCGCCACCAATGTTCACCAG
Organism: Thermoanaerobaculia bacterium; assembly: GCA_035248585.1. Lineage (GTDB taxonomy): Bacteria > Acidobacteriota > Thermoanaerobaculia > Gp7-AA8 > Gp7-AA8 > QHVT01. The sequence continues at coordinate 19,567 of DATFHJ010000056.1, read as the reverse complement.
TCCGACGTTCTGTGCGATGAAGCGTGGCAGGAGCAGTGCTGCGAGCCCGGTGATCAGCCGCCCCTGAATGGTTCGCGGGAGGTCAGCAGCGGTCAGCTCGCTCGACAAAACGTCACTGCCACGAGGTGCCCGAGCCGGCGAGGCTGCGAGGGAACGTTCCAACCTCTCGACGGCGCTGGCGGTTCGGAGTCGCGTACCCGCCGTCGAGTAATTAGAAAGATTGTCGCGTGCGTCTTCCACGACTTCGCTGAGCCGGCCCGCCTGAGGCGCGAACGGATGAAAGACGCTCCGCAACGTGGTGGGAATGTACGGTCCCGCGCCGAGAAGTAACAACTGCCACATTACGATGAAAACCGACGTCGCAACAACGGCGCGCGGGAGCCAGCCACGGCGGGCCACTCTGGTGCCGAGCAGCGCGCACATCACGGTCGACCAGGCTGCGAGTGCGAGTACCGCGTAATACCAGCGAATGCCGGCGAGGGCGTAAATGGAAACCGCCAGCAGCGCTCCGGCACGAACCAACTTCCAAGTCTCTCTCGAAACGTCCGCTTGCCAGCCTCGAAGAAAGGAGTCCATGCTGGCGGCGAATAGAATGATGAAAAAGCAGAATACGGTGTCTTTCAACGGCTGCACAGACCAAAGAATCCACGCCGGGAGGAAGCTGATCGCGAAGAGCGGAATCGCGGTACGGGTCGTGGGAACGGAGTTACGACGCGCCCATTCGACAATCAACGCGGCTGCGCCGAGATAGGCGCCAGCGTTCAGCAGTAATGCCACGGAGGGTACCTCACCTAAAAGCCAGATGCCGATGGCCAACAACCTGACGTATACGGCCGAAGGGGTGGTGTCGGAGATCCCCAGGATTGCGATCGGTCCGCCGGCTGCCGCTTGTTCGGCGATGGCGTAATAGGTCGTTCCGTCGATGCCGAAAAACCAGAATCCATTGCCCGCCTGCAGTGATCGGGCGACCGGCAAAGCGAGGTACGAGATCCAGAACAGCGCCATCCCGGTAATACCACGAACGACGAGACCGCCGGCGATGATTCGGCTAAACAGGGATGACGATCCCGCTGCGAGCCGCCAAAGCCGCCACAAACCATATCCTGCGCAGATCAGAAACAGGAAATTGACCATGGAACGGAGCATGCGGGAGCAGCTTAATGTTCGATTCAGGCTCATCTCAAGATGAATATTGTGTCCCTTTCTGCGTCTCGAATCTAAGGGACTGCAAAGCGTCGTGGCCCTCGAGGGTTCTTTGGGGATTCACCAGCGAAAAAAGGAGGACCGATGCTTGACAAGCGAGGGTTTCTGGAGCGGCCGCAGGAACTCTCCGACGTGATCATCGAGCTGGGATCTGGCGAAACCCGGCGCTACGCCGGGTCGATTGCTGTGGATCGATGCGATACTCCGGCGGTCGACATCGTGGGCGAAGCGCTCGAAGTCCTGCGCGCGATGCCGCCTGGCTGCGCTCGTCTGGTTACGTCGTCGCATTTTCTGGAGCATGTTCCTGACCCGGCAGCCATGCTTGACGCGATGAGCCGGGTGCTGCGGGTGGGTGGCCAGATCGAAGCCATCGTGCCGCACTTTTCGAATCCTTACTATTTCTCAGACCCAACCCATACGGTGGTGCCGGGTTTCGGTCTCTACACGATGTCGTACTATGCTCGCCCAGGCGACGTCCTTCGGAGAAAGAACATCCCGGGATATGTGCGGCGGGAGCACCTCACCCTGGAATGTGTCGATTTGCGTTTCAAATCGACCATTCCCTTTTATGGACGGCACGCCCTCAAGCGTCTCATCGGTACGTTGTTCAATTCCTGCCGCTACATGCAGGAGCTGTGGGAGGAGAACTTCTGTTATCTCTTCCCGTGTTACGAAATCCGATACGTGCTGACCAAAACCGCCGACGTCGGGAGCCACCCTGAATGACGGCGTCGCGCCTAACGCCGGCCAATTCGCGGGCCGAACGGTCGCTCGAGATCGTGGTCCTGGCTTCGTATCCGAATACGGTGGCCGCCACTCGTTATCGCATTGCGCAGTATGTGCCGTTCCTTGCGAAGTCTGGCCTCCGGGTGTCGCTATTCCCGTTTCTCGACGCGAAGCAATTTCAGCATCTTTATGACCGCCGCCGCTGGATGCGCAATGTCGTCTCCATCGCCGTCGGTCTGTTGCGCCGACTGCTGCTGCTGCCGCGCCTGGCGGCGGCCGACGTCGTGTTTGTCCATCGGGAAGCGATGCTCCTGGGACCGCCGATCTTCGAATGGCTGGCTCACCGGATCTTCCGTCGGCCACTCGCGCTCGACCTTGACGATGCGACGTTCGTGGAACAGGCGAGCCTGACCTATGGCGGGCTCGCCACCCGCCTGAAGTGGCGGGGGAAAACGGATCGCCTCATTGAGTACGCCGATGTTGTGATCTGCGGGAGCGAACTCATTGCAGCGCATGCCCGGCAGAGGGGTAAGACCGCCGTGATCGTGCTTCCGACGATCGTCGACACCGAACTATTTCATCCGCCGCAGGTCCGCGTGTCTCGTGACGTTCCGCTCGTGGGCTGGATCGGCTCCCACTCGAGTTATCCCTATTTCGAAGCGATCATCCCGATCCTCGAGCGGCTGGCACGTACTCACCGCTTCCGTGTTCGGATCGTCGGGTCCGGGCGAGAGGTGGTGACGATTCGAGGCGTCGAAGTCGAAAATGTGCGATGGGCGCCGGAACGTGAAGCCGAGGATTTTCGCCTGTTGGACATCGGCGTGTATCCGCTGCCAGCCAATGATGCGTTCGTTGCAGGGAAGTCGGGACTCAAGGCCGTCGAATATCTCGCGACAGGCATCCCATACGTCGCCGATCCGATTGGCATTGCCGCTGCGCTCGGAGAGGCCGGACGTACGCACTTGCTGGTCACTTCGGAAGCCCAATGGTTTGAGGCATTGTCGCTCTTGCTGCGCGATCCGCTCAAGCGAAAGCTCATGGGCGAAGCAGGTCGGGAGTACGCACTGAAACACTTCCGCTTGCCGGAGTTCGCCTCTCGCATCGCGGCGGCATTACACGCGTGTTCGCGACGGGACTCGATGTGGACCGGACAGAAGAAGGAGGGCGGACCACCACAATCGTCGATTGACGAGGTTCGCCGGTTCAGAGACTAACGGCACAGAACAAACGCAAAGGTTGCGCTCGGTAATGGTGGGTTCACACATGGGGCAGGAGTAATAAACAGCCGCTGTCGCCGTCTATATACGACGTGAGTGCTGTTTTCATGACTGCCGACCCCACCTCATCGGATCGACCTGCGAACCTGCGATTCCCACTCGACAGCGGCTGCAGTGCCACCACGTCCCACCAGACTCGGCAGCACAAACGACCTCATGGTGACGCGCACGAGCGATCTCGTGCGCGTCACCTCGTGCAACCCTCGAAATTCAAAGATTCTGAGAACTCCGCGCCTGTTCCCCGGCAGGACGCCGCAGAAGATTGCGGAAGTGACGACGTGCGCGAATTCCCGCGGCTCTTGTGGACACCGCGCGCCGATCAGGATCTCTGGACCGAGGGAGATATACCGATCTCGGCGACGCTCGCGGAAATGCTGAAGCTCTTCTGATTTCAGGACGAACGTCCCGGAAACGCTGGCTGTCCGAGGTTCAGGAGCAGAGACCATGAAAACAAGCCCGGCGATTCTCCTGTTTCTCACAGCTGCTCTTTCGCTGCCCGCGCAGGAATCACCGCCGCATATCGATGCGTCGCCGGAAAGGCTGCGAAAGTTTGTTGCCTCGATTCCCGAGCCGCCGCCACCGCGGCCTCACAAGCTAACGTTTCGCTTCGGCGCGATCGAGTTTCGCGCCTTCGGTACGCGCTGGCGCATCAGCTACTTGCCGGGCCTGACGCCGCTGGCCGGTACGCGCATGACCACCACGCGCGAGTGGCCCGATGCATTCGCGCTGACGAACACCGCCATCGCTACGACGCCGCGCTCATGGCACACGCAGCGCCAAATCAACGCCGAGATGCGCCGAATCGAGAAAACGGAGATGGCCAAGGTGCGCGTGAACACCGACTAGGCATTGTCGGCGTCGCGTTGGCGCACGCCGGCGGCGAGGGGTTTGGACCAGGAACGTTCGAGGCCCGCGCCGCCTTCTCCCAATGGAGGCGCCGCTCACTCAATCTTGGCGATGACCAACGTTACGTCGTCATTCTGCAGTTCACTCCCGCGAAAGTTCTCCACATCGGCAATGATCGCGTCGCGCAACGCTGCAGCACTGCCGTCGTGGCTCCGCACGACCGCTGCAAGACGCTCCAGGCCGTAGGAATCGCCCGTGGCACTGAGCGTTTCGTAAATGCCGTCGCTGTGAAGAATGAAAATGTCGCCCCGGGCCATGGCGAGCACGCGCTGCGGAATGCTCATCGGTAGCCGGACGCCGAGCGGGGGTGCATAGAGATCGATCAACTCCACGCGGCGATCGGCCCGACGAACGAGCACGGGTGGGTGGCCGGCGCTGGCGATGGTGATGCGCCGGGTCGCTCGATCGAGAAGCACGACCACCACGGTGACGAGCATTCGCCGCCGGCTCGTCTGCGCCACGAGGTCGTGTAGTCGACGCAGCACGCTGGCGGGATCCGCCAGGGAATCGCGCAGAAGCGTGAAGCCGCTCCGCAGCGCCGAGAGTACGAGACCGCTCGCCATGCCATGTCCGGCCACATCGCCACACACGAGCGCCACGCGATCCTGCTCGACGAAATAGTCGTAGTAGTCGCCGCCAACCTCCGTCGCGGGAATCGAGATCGCGGCAAGGTCAACCCAGCCGAGCGAGGGCGCGGATTGAGGAAGCATGCTGAGTTGCAACTCGCGCGCGTAACGTAGTTCATCGCGCATCCGGATCTGTTCCAGTGCGTTGGCCCGGCGCTCGTTCCAATCGCGACGCAGCTGCCGGCGCAGGCGAGAGGTGGCAAACCACTCGATTGCGAGAGGAAGCGCATTGTTGACGACAATGCCGACGTAGAAGGCGCTCACGTGTTTGAACGGCGGACTCGCGAACGTCGGGATCATCAGCGCGCCCGCGGTGAGGATCGCGTGTAGAAGAACGTGTTCGGCGAGGGTCAGGCGCAGCGCGACGAGCGACCACGGAAAGACCATCAACCACGCGAACGTGTTTCGTCCGCCGGTGAGACCAAACAGCAGCAGGTACTGCGCGACCGCGTACGTGAGCACGGTCGCGGGAACGTGCGTTTGCAGCCATCGGCCGAGAGCGCGCGGCTGCTGACGATACGAATCACGCGCGGCCCACCACACGGACGCGATGAACGCCAGATTCACGGTGCTGATCACGACGTCGAGTGGCGAATCGCTTCGCTGCTGTGTAATGACGATGGTGAGCAAGCCATAAAACGCGAGCAGTACCTGCAGCCAGAAGCGATTCCGCTGATCGAATCGGCGCCGCACGACCATGTCATCTGTCGTGCGCGCGATATCTTCGAGCGAGTACGTCAAACTCATTTGCGGAATGGCGCCAAACGGTGATGGACAAGTGCCTACCGTTATACACGTCGGGTTGAACAAAGCCTGACCGGCGGACCTGAAGAGCTCAATCGTCGACGTTTGGGTCCGAACGGCAGTACACGTCCGAACATAGGAGACGGTGAAGGGCTTGGAATATTTGCTGACCGCTGAAATACGATCGCTTCGTGGCGCATCCGCCGGCCACTTGACGTATTTCGATTGCATATAGCACGGCCGTCTGACCATGATGTTCGAAGCGCCGGAGCTGCACTGTCGATCATGACCAGAAGCGATGAGAACCTCGACCCATCCGTCGTCCGGAGCTTCGGCGAAGAGTGGAGCGAATACGACCAGACGAACCTGGTCGGACCCGATTACGAGCAGCAGTTCGCGGGCTACTTCCACATCTTCCCGTGGGAGCGGCTGCCGGCGAACGCCGAAGGATTCGATCTCGGCTGTGGAAGCGGGCGCTGGGCCAGGGGTGTGGCGCCCCGCGTCGGCAGGCTGCACTGCATCGATCCAAGCGACGCGCTGGAAGTAGCGAGACGCGCTCTGCGCGACCAGCCGAACTGCGTCTTCCACAGGACGGGTGTCAGCCACATGCCGATCGCGGACGAATCGATGGACTTCGGCTACTCGCTCGGTGTTCTCCATCATCTTCCCGATCCCGCGGCGGGCATGCGCGACTGCGCACGCAAACTGAAGAAAGACGCGCCGTTCCTCGTCTATCTCTACTACGCCTTCGACAATCAGCCACGCTGGTACCGCTGGATGTGGGCGGCGACGGAGCTCGGTCGCCGCACCATCTCCCGGCTGCCTCGTCGCGCACGCGTTGCGGTCACGCGGGTGATCGCCGCGACCGTCTACTGGCCGCTGGCTCGTATGGCCCGCGTGCTCGAGAAGCTGAAAATCCCGATCAAGTCGTTTCCGCTGAGTATCTATCGTGACCGCACGTACTACTCCATGCGCACGGACGCGTTGGACCGCTTTGGCACGCGCCTCGAGCACCGGTTCACCCGCGCGCAGATCGAGGCCATGATGCGGAACGCGGGTCTTACCGACATCCGTTTCAGCGATCACGCGCCGTACTGGTGTGCGGTCGGGCTACGCGCGCCAGTGGACGCACCGTACAGCTGATCCCAGGCAGCGAGCATCCGCCAGGGTTGGATGGCTATGCGTCTGCGGAGTGCGGAAGCACATGCACATACAAGTACACACGTTGAGCCGGAACGAACACCGCGCTTATGCAGAGCAATACGCGCATGGAGGGTCAATCGCCGGTTAACGCCGCTCCTGGTGAACGGTGGCCGCGCAGCAGCGCGTTATCAGTAGCAGAGGGATGAAGAGTGCCAAGCCAACAGTTGGGGTAACCGCTGGTTGCACGAGTGGTCATTCGTGTGGCACCCACCAACCCTGCCTCTATCTATAGACGATGAAGCTGAAGAGGTATTGGTCGAACGGTGCGCCGTTCAGGTGTGACCCTCACCGGAAGGCGGCCGGGCGTTCTTTTGCGCGAGGCCCGTTTTGTACAAATCCTGAGAGCATCCGTACGCGCCTTCGGCGGCGCCATCGGAGAGTCCGCGCCATCGCCGCGTCCGTCGAAGGCATCGCCCGCAACCCAGCGCCGGCGGCGCGATCCGTACCGCGATGATCATCGGTCTCGCACTCATCGGGTCGCTCGTCATCTACGCGCTGCTCATCGCATTCATGGCTACGAGCTGTAATCGCGCTTCGCATCGACGAGACTAAAAGCCCGGCGCGCCGGAAGGCGGCCGGGCTTTTGTTGTTCCAAAGGATCCAGTTGGCCGGCACCGTCACGGATCAACGAATTGCGCGATCACGGCCCAGCCGCCGAACGATTCCGATACGGCGAACAACAGCTCATTGTGGCCCTTCCTCAGCAGGAGCGGCAGCGTGTCGAAGAGTCCGACGCTGCCGAGGAATCGGTAATCGCGGCTCAGGTAGCCGTCATCGCCGGCATAGAGAAGCTTGCCGTTCAAATACACCCGGACGCGGTCGCTGAAACCGAAGCGAACCTTGCGTGTAGTGGCCTTGTCGGATTGAAACTGCAGGCGGGCGATGACGGTATTCGCGGCGGGCGACGTACCGGTCAGCCGGGCAAGATTCGCAATCCCGTTTCGTTCGGTTTGGAGACGCGTCCAGTGGAGCGCTCGCATGAACTCCAGATTGCCGTCGAGCAACTTCTCATCGAATGGATCGGAAACGTCCCAGGCCTCGACCACATCCCTCGGCCGTTCTTCCGGCTTTCCCTCGGCAGTGCGCAAGGCGACCGGACCGGGACGCATTTCAAAATTGGCAAACCTGGCCCCAGCGATTCTCGCGTAGAGCGCAACCGTCCCGTCGATCGGATCGCGCTTGAGCTCAGCGATCGGCACGACGTTCCCCGCGATTTCCGCTTCTCCGCGCGAGCCCGCGATCGCCAGGCGTACATGCATCCAGTCGTTGTCGGTGTATGTCACCGGCGTGCAATAGCGCGCACCCGTATAAATCTGCCAGCCCGAGATCTCATAAAAGACGGGCGAATACTGGTTCGCGTCGGGCATCCCGCTCAGATGCTGGCGCAGATAGAACTCCTCGTAATTCTGGCCATCTGCCATCCGGAACTGTACGCCGCTGAACCCGCGCTCGAGCGGAAATGCCATGTCGAACTCGATCACGCCGTCACGCATCGTCATGTCCTTCAACGTCGCGCGTGCGTCTTTGAGAAAGAGGGCTCTTCTTCCTCGATAGTCTTCGAATCGACTCTCTTTCCCGTCGATCGTCCAATGGTCAGCATCGAACGGAACGGACTCGGCATGGGCAAGGGCAGCGCAGAAGAGCCACAAAACGGCAATCAGACGAATCATGAGCCACAGTCTCGCGGCCGCGCCTCACGAAAGATTGAACGAATCGGACTCCGAGCGGCGCTCTCGATGCAGCGCCCTGGGCGTCAAGCCGGTCAGTTCCTTGAATTCGCGAATCATGTGCGCCTGATCCGCGTAGCCGAACCGCGCGGCGAGATCGCTCCAGTCAGGACGGGGCACTGCATCCGCGGCCAGGAGGGCGCGCTGAAACCGAAGTGTCCGGGCAAGCGCTTTGGGAGACAGCCCGACGAGGCTCGTGCAGGTCCGGTGGAGATGCCGCGCCGTGATCCCGAGAACGGCTGCGAGACGATCCATCGCCATGCGCCCGCCGCTGCGGCGGAGCAGCGTCGATGCGTTGCAGGCCACCGACTGGCGGTCGTTAGGCGGGCGTCTCGCCCGAGCCCGGCGCGTGAAGGCGGAGAGCAGCAGCTCCAGCGCCGTCCGCGCGGATCGGGTTTGAGTCAGCCGGTCCAGAAGATCTCGCTCCAGTCCGTCGCTGACTTCGGCTAGATTCACGATCGCGTTGGGATGCTCGCCAGGATCGATGTCGAGAAAATGTTCGGACCACTCCGGAAACAACCGTACCGCTACGAGCTCACTCCCGGGATGCTGGGCTGTGAAGCGCGGAAACCGCACCGGGCCCACAAACCATAATCGCGGATCCTGGACACGCCCGTTCGCATCGCGGCGACACCCAAATGCAACCGAAAGGCATGGGTCGGGAATGACGCGATGAATCGCCGGCGCCGCCCCGATCGCGCTGGCGTGAATCCAACTGGCCTGCACATACCGTTGCAGAGGAACTGCAGGCTCGAATTCGAAATACCCTCCGAGCTTGAATCGGAGTTGAGTCATGGACTCCATTCTAGAGGCGGCCGGGCTTTTCTTTTGTGCGGGGCTCGGTTTGTACAAATCCCAGGAGCATCCGTACAAGAAGCTTCCTGAAAGTTCCTGTAAAAGACTCCATGATGAGACGCGTCCAACGGTTTCTCTCGGTTCTGCTCCCGGTCCTCATTGGTGGGCCGGCGCATGCGGAGGACCAGCGGATTCCTCCGGCGATGCAATCACTGGTCGAGACGGAGCGCGCGTTTGCGCGGATGAGCGTCGAGAAGGGCTTTCAACAGGCGGTTGCGGCCTTCTTCGCCGGCGATTCGGTCAACTATGAAGCCTACCCGGACCGCCGGCCCAAGCCGAATGCTCCGCCGGCGCCCCGGCCGCCGCGTACGGGGACCTGGACGCCGATGTACGGCGATGTCTCCCGCTCCGGCGAGTTGGGGTTCTTGCTCGGTCCGTTCCTGGTGACGGATCAGAGTGACCAGCATCGCCCTCCGAAGCATGGCGTCTTTTTCACGATCTGGCGGCGGCGCGGCGACGTCTGGAGAGTGGAACTCGATTTCGGGATCAATACGCCGCGGGCGTATGCGCCGATCGATACGCCCTTCGCGTTCGCCGGCGAAGGGAAGCCGGTGGCCAGGCCACGCGACGCGAATGGGGAGCCGGAGCTTGCAGGCTTGCTGCGACGCGATCACGTCCCGTCGCTTCCGCGGCAACTCGCCTCTGATGTGCGCCTCCATCGAGAGGGTCAGATGCCCGTTGTTGGTAAGGCGGCGGTCGAGGCCTGGCTGAAGGCGAATCCGGCGGCCATCCCTGCCGAGATCATTGGAGAGCCGCTGAGCGGCTCCGTCGCCGCGTCCGGCGATCTTGCCTTCACCTACGGAACGTACGAACTGAATGGCGAGACAGGGATGTACGTGCATGTGTGGAAGCGTTCCGGCCAGGAAGACTGGAAGGTCGTGGTCGACGCAATGCAGCCCGCGCCGCCGAACGTGCTCGACGAGCTCGTCGAAGCGGAGCGTGCATTCGCTCGCGATGGCGTCATGCTCGGTCAACGCGCCGCCTGGCTTCGCTGGTTCGATTCATCGGGTGTTCTGTTCCGCCCGCGTGCGATCAACGCTCATGCAACCATGAGCGATCCGGCACAGTCGGCACTGCCGCCCGGCGCGCTGTTCTGGCAGCCCGCATACGGCGACGTTTCGCTGTCGGGGGACCTGGGATACAGCACCGGTCCGGTTCTGGCGCGGGATCCCTCGAATCCGTCCGCTCCTCCGCGACAGAGCGATTTTTTCTCCATCTGGAGACGGGATGAATCCGGTGCCTGGAAGGTCGTTCTCGACCTCGGCGCCCGCGTTCCCCAGGACGCCGACGTGGCTGCACGGTGGCGCGCACGGTTCAAGCGCGCGCGGATCATCAAGCCGGAACGGCTGGATCCCGCGACGGTCGAAGACCTCCTCAAGCTCGACGCCGAATTGAATCGTGACGCCGGCGCGATGTATCTCGACGACGCACGCGGACTGCGCTGGGATCTTGCGCCGCTCGCCGGCCGTGACGCCATTGTGGCAGCGGACGCCGCGCATCCGGCCGTCACGGCGAGAATTGCGAGCGGCGGCGGGTTGTCACGCGCGGCCGACCTTGGCTACACGTACGGAGTTTGGGAGCGCGGCAAAGAAAACCATGGCGTTTACGCGCGCGTCTGGAAGCGCGACCGCGCCGGCGCCTGGAAAATCGCCTTCGATGTCGAGCGGCCCGAATGAGGAGCCTGCGAGCCGACTTCAGGCAACCTATTTGCTGACTCCGGTCCACGGAGGTACAGACGTGAACTGGTTCAACCTGTCGTTCATCGGATGGCTGATCGTGATCGTGGCCTTGGCGCTGGTGGCGTGGAAGTACGACGTCGCGCCGTTCTGGATCGGGATCGGAGCGCTTCTGCTCGTAGGCGTAGGGATCATCACCTCGGTGAAGCACTCGAAACCGCGGATCTGATCTCTCGGTCGCGCGGTTGCGGGTTGCGCGACCGCGCTAGTGGGCGCCGACGAGGCCGCGCATGGCGGTGACGGCCATGTCGCGCGTCATCCCGTCTTCGAGCGTGATCTTGCGCATCGCCGACCACTCGTTGTTGCGGAACACGATGTAGCGCACCGTGCCCTCTTCTTCGTAATAGAAGATGAGGCGATCGGGATGCGGGGAGATCGCTTCGATGCGGCCGTAGGCCGCCATCGTGAACGACGCCGGCGGACCGAAGTCGCGGCCGCCCTTGCCGATCGGGATGCGGATGCGGGTGTGACCGATCGGGGTGATCGTCACGCGGTGGAACGAATTCGCCTGCAGGTCGCCGAAGACCACGTCCACGGCGTCGCTCTCCGGCGACTCGAAGATCGCGGGCTGGCGGAACAGCTCGCGGCTCAGCTCATCCGAGATTTCGTAGCTCGGCGTGTTCTTGCCGACGAAGTCCGACAGATCGTGCACCTGAATCGCGACCTCGCCTTTGCGCAGCGTCAGCATCGCGTAGCGCGCGCGCTCACCCGCGCCGCTCGACTCCCACCACGTCGCGTGCACATTGATCTCCGGCACGGGCGAGATGTTGCTGCTGTTGTCTTCGCGCTCGCCGGCGAAGTGGGTGAGGGCGATGCGGAGATTGCGGCGCAGGCGATACGACGCCTGCTCGAACGTGTTCGGCAGGCTCCAGTTGCCCTCGCGGTCGAGCGAGATGAACCGCAGCTCGCTGGCCATCGGATTCACCGAGTACTGCCAGAAGATGAACAGCGTGTCGGAGTCGTCGTCGTACGCCAGCGCGGGATCGGAGTTCCATCCGCCCACGAGCGTCGCCGGAACGACCAGCTTCTTCGCCGGGGCGTCCGGCTGCGTGACCGACAGCGCGATGTACGTGCCCGACGGCGCGTGAATGTCGGCCTGTTCTTCGATGCGCTCCGCGCTCACGCGATAGAGCACACCGCTGTTCGTGAGCAGCACGTTCGACGTCGACTGCGCGAACGCGGCCGGGACGACGAACAGCAGCACGAACAGGAACAGGAGGCGTTTCATAGTCTCAGGTTCACCATGCTCCGCAGGTCGAGAGCGAACAGCAGCTTCTTCAGATTGCGGAACTCGGGGTAGAACTTCGTCAGCTCGTCGAAGTGCGCTTCCGCGACCTCGAGATCACCCGCCTCGTAGGCTGCTTCGCCGAGGAGGTAGTGAGCGTTGCGGACCTGCCGCGGCTCTTCCGCCAGCGCCAGTCCGATCTCTCCGTAATGTTTCGCCTTCGTGTAGTCGTGCAGCTGCAGGTATCCGAAGCAAAGCTCGATGTACGAGTCGGACAGCTGCGTCGGCACGGCGCCGGAGTCGAGACCGCGATGCATCATCTCGATGCCTTCCCTGGTCTCGCCGGCGAGGATCTTGTTGTACGCGAGATTGCGCAGAATCGCGACCTCGGTGAACGTGCGCATCTGCTCATCCGACATCATCGGCGTGAGCGTCTGCGCCTGCTCGAGGCACTCGATCGCATTCTGGAACTGCGAGTTCATCTCGTAGCAGATGCCGAGATCGTTCAGCGCCGCCAGCTTCCGGAACGGATCGTCCGCTTCCGTCGCCGCGCGCAGCGCCGTCTCGCCGAACGTGATCGCCCGGCGGATGTTGTTCTCGTTCCGGTGCAGGAACATCAGCGCGTACGCGGCGAGGAACGTGTGCTGCGGGTTCCGGCGGCGCATCAGGATCGAAGGCAGGCGCTGCACCTCGGGACCGGTCATGCCGGCGCCGATCATCGCGTCCGCCTTGCAGATCGTGATCAGTTCGCGCTGTTCGTCGTCATCCGCGAGCGTCAGCGCCTCGTCGTACAGCGAAAGCGCTTCATCGAACTGCTCGCTGCGCGCGCGCGTCAGCGCGAGCTGCCTCAGTTGTTCAGATCGATCCGCGTTAAGCATCCTCGCCCCCGCTCTCCCCGTCTTCCTCGCGGAAATCGCCGCTTTCCTGGCGACGCTTGAACTCGATGAAGTCCTCGACCTCGCGTTGTGCGCCCGGGCTCAGCCGCCGCACGCGCTCGGCAATGCTCTCCGCCGGACCGCTCTCGTCGAAGAAATCGCCGATGCTGAGGTCGAAGGTCTGGAGAATGCGCAGGAGCGTATCGAGTCCGACCTTGTACTCTCCCTGTTCCATGCGGGAGAGGTCGGACTGATGCACGCCGATCCGTTCGGCGAGCTCCACCTGCGTCAGCTTGCGCTGGCGGCGGAGCTGCCGGATTTTCCGGCCGATCAGTTGAACCTGAACTGGCGAACTAGCGGTCATTCCCGGTCACTTTATGCTACGATAACAATGCAGCCGCCCAAATATGCGCGCACAGCGCAAGATTGTCAAGATGGAGCGGCGGGCTTCCCGTGACCAACCGATTATATCTTCTGCGTGAGCTCGTCAAACGCGACCTCGCGGCACGCTTTGCGGGCTCGACCCTCGGCCGCGCCTGGGCCATCGCCCAGCCGCTCGGGCTCATCCTTGTATTCTGGTTCGTCTTCAGCACGCTCATCCCGATGCGCGCCGCCGGCGGGCAGACCTCTTATATCTACTTCCTCGTCGCCGGGCTGATCCCCTGGCTGGCCATCGCCGAGGGGCTCAACCGTTCGGCGACGGCCATCATTGATAACAGCGCGATGGTGAAGCGGATGGCGTTTCGCACCGAAATGCTCGTCATCGTGCCGAACGCGTCGGCGATTCTCCTCGAGCTGATCGCCCTCCTCATCGCCCTGGCGTTCTCGGTCTTCAGCGGGGGAGTGCCGCGCTATCTATGGTTGCTCCCGATCGCTCTGGCGCTGCAGTTCGGCCTGCAGCTCGGCATCGGCTGGATGCTCGCCGTGACGCAGGTGTTCTTTCGCGATCTGGCGCAGGTCCTCGGCTTCGCGCTGACGATCGCCTTCTACCTCAGCCCGATTCTCTATCCGCCCTCGCCGCGCTTCGAAGCGATCTTCGCGTGGAATCCCATGACACCGCTGGCCGGTTTATTTCGCAGCGCCATGCTCGGCACACCGTTACCTTCAGCGCCGTCCATCGTATTTCTGTTGGTTGTGGTGGCGAGTGTGCTCGCCTTCGGCCTGCTGGTCTTCCGGCGCGCCGAGGCGACGCTGGCCGACTACGTCTAGTTTGGATGGCTGATGGCTGATGGCAGATGGCAGATGGCGTGAGACGACGCCGGGTTCTGCCATCCGCCATCTGCCATCCGCCATCAGCTTTTCAGGGAGATCGTGTTCATGTCGAAATTCTTCGCGAGTGTTCTCAGTGTGCTGTTCGCGGCCGCGGTCTTCGCGGCGCCGCAGCAGCAGCAAGTGTCCGCGCCCGCGGCAACGTCAGCCTCCGCGGCATGGGACAAAGACAAGATGCCGGAGGGCGGCGCGCCGACCTACATCCGGCCCGAGACGCCCGAGCAGCGCAAGACGCGGCTCAGCACCCCGGAGGATCCCGGCGTCAATCCCGATCCGAAAAAAGTGTGGGGCCGCTTCGGCAACCTCTATCACATCTCCCGCTATGAGCGCCGTCTGGCCGTGTACGACCAGGAGCCGGGATTCGTCCGCCCGCTCGGCATGGTGAATTTCGGCTACGAGCTCTATCAGCACAACGACAAGTACGTGTGGGTGTGGATCCCGGAAATGCCGGCCGCGGAAAAAATGACGGAGCTCGCGGCGGCCCCGGCGGCATTGAACGAAGACACCTACAACTACTGGCGCACCGTGCGCCCGCAGTACGTGAAGCTCGATCCGCCGCCCGCGAACAAAGTCATTCGCTTCGAAGAAGCGTCGCAGGGACTGCCGACCGGCGGCTCGTGGAGAAACTCGCTCGCCGTCGCCGACATGAATGAAGACGGCCATCTCGATCTCATCGCGCCGCCCGAGCGCGGCGGCCAGAGCACGACGCTTCCGGCCATCTTCCTCGGCGATGGAAAAGGTCACTGGCGCTGGTGGCAGGAAGTGAAGTGGCCGCGCGGTCTCGACTACGGCAGCGTCGGCGCCGGCGACTTCAATCGCGACGGCCATCAGGACCTCGCCTTCGCCGTGCACCTTCGCGGCGTGTTCGTGTTCCTCGGCGACGGCAAAGGAAACTTCACCGCCGTCGACGAAGGTCTGGCCCGCAACTTCCCGACCCGCCGCATCGTCGTCACCGACGTCGATCGCGACGGCAATCCCGATCTCGTCGCCAGCAGCGAAGGCCCGACCAGCCTCGCCACCGGCAGCGGCGCGAAGCTGAAAGCCTTCATGAATCGCAACAAGGGAACGAAGTGGGAGGAAGTCGATCTCGTCGACGACACGATCAAAGTCGGCGGCGACTGGCTGACCGTTTCCGATCTGAACGGCGACACCGTTCCCGACTTCGTCGTCGCCTCCGTCTATCAGGGCATCAACCAGGTCGTGCATCTCAGCGCCGGCAAGAACACATGGAAGTTCGTTCCCTCGGCGATCGACGACGTGCTGCCTCTGAATGCGATGTATCTCGCCAGCACCGCCGGAAACTTCTCCGCGAAGAACCGCGCCGACGCTATCATCTCCTACGTCCGCATGTGGGATCCGATCGTCGAGCCGTCGAAAGTTCCGACGCCGCCGCTCACCACCGTCTCGGCGATCGACCGGATCACCGTCACCGACCAGGGTGTCAAGCGCGAGCCGATCATGCGCTGGGCCAGCGGCAAGGCCGCCAACGGCATGGCCGCCGCGGACTTTGACGGCGACGGAAAAGAAGACGTCATCTTCACGCGCTATGAGCCGCGCGAGGCGCGCATTCTCCTCGGCGACGGCAAGGGTGGATTCGTCGATGCCGCCGTCGAGGGGCTGAAGATGCAGATCAACGCCAACTACGACGTGAAGGTCGCCGACGTGAACGGCGACAAGCGGCCCGACGTGATCCTCATGTACGAGACGGCCGGCCAGACCGCGCTGGCGGATCGCGACGGCGCGATCCGGGTGTTCCTCAACCGCGGCCCCGTGGCGAACAACACCGCGAAGACCGCCGCCAGGGAATAGCTTCTCCTCATATTTCGGGGAGCGGAGCGCGTGCAAACGGCTTCGCTCCCGCGGCCTTCCCGTGCATCCGGCGACCGAAATTCTTGGTTGCCGCCATCTTGCGGATCGCTATAATCGCGGCGCTTTTAGCCTGTCGCGGCCCCGCCTCATGACGTAATCCCATAAAACCGCGATTTTGATGTTGACATTTGAAAACGACCGCAATACTGTTACGGCAGTTTGACCTAGGAATGCAACTTCATGTCGGGAGGTGGTCAGTTATACGACGACAGAGGGTGAGCGTTTGACCGAATTTGTATCGTCCAAGATCAGTGTAGGAGAAATGAACTAGATGAGAAAAACGATGATTTTGGCCCTTGTGGCCATGCTCGCGATCGCCGGGTCGGCGTTCGGAGCGGGGCGGATGGGCAGCGTTGAGCTGCAGCCGAACGCCACGTTCTCGAACGGCAACAACCCGACGACGACTAACAACGACGATTCGTGCGATACCACGAACATGCCGGCGGCGACCCTCTTGCTGCCGTTCTTCGACGTGAATATCACCGCGACCGCCGGCTCGAGCGACACGACTCTGTTCACGATCACGAACGTGTCGTCGTCCCCGCAGATCGCGCACGTCACGGTCTGGACCGACTGGTCCTTCCCGGTTCTCGACTTCAACATCTTCCTGACCGGATACGATGTGCAGTCGATCAACCTGTATGACGTCATCGCGCGCGGCGTGGTGGCTCCGGGCGGCCCCGGCACCTCGTCGACGAACTTCGGCATTTCGCCGAACGTGAGCGAGACGGGCGTTGGCTTTGTCGCCACCACCGGTTCCGCTCCGGACTTCAATGACGCCAACCCGAACTTCTCGGGCGCCGGCAACTGCTCCGGCACGCAGCTCCCCGGCCAGCTTTCGGCCGAGCTGACTGCCGCCGTGCAGACGGCACTGACGACGGGTCTCTACAACGTCGCCGGTTCCAACCCGTTCATCGGTTGCGGCACCAGCCGTATCGGTGGCACCCACAGCAACGCGCGTGGTTATGTGACGATCGACGTTGCCAACAACTGCTCGATCTCGCTCCCGACCTCGCCGACCTACTTCACGACTGAAATTCTGTTCGACAACGTTCTGATCGGCGACTACCAGCAGATCAACGGCGACCCGACCGTGGGCAACCTCGCTCAGGGCAACCCGCTGGTTCACATCAAGGCCATCCCCGAGGGTGGTCCGGCTGGCGTCGTCGCGACGAACCTCCCGTACACCTTCTACGATCGCTACACCCCGGCGGCGACCCGCCGTGTGGACCGCCGCGTTCCGCTGCCCGCGACCTTCGCGGCCCGCTGGATCGAGGGTGGTACCTCGAGCTTCCAGACCAACTACAAGATCTGGCGTGAAGGTCTGATCACCGGTGCCTCGTGCTCGGCGACGATCAACAACTCCGTCCTCCCGTACGCGGAAGTCATCCGCTTCGACGAGCGTGAGAACTCCTTCGCCCTCGGCGGCGGTGTCCGTTGCTCGCCGACGTGCGGACCGGGTGCCCCGGTTCTTCCGGAGTCCTCGATCACCAGCACCGCGAACACCTCGTTCTACCCGCCGCATGCCGGCTCGCCCGACATCTCCGGCTGGATGTACCTCAACCTCAACAACCCGAACGCCACGGGCTACTCGTTCAACGGCGTTACGGGCATCCGCCCGAGCCAGAACTGGGTCATCGTTTCGATGTTCGCCCAGGGCCGTTACTCGGTCGACTTCGACGCCGCGCAGCTGGGCAATGGTTGCTCCGCTACCGTCGTTGCTCCGTCGCCCGAAATCGGACCGGCTGGCGGTATCTTCGTCTGCCCGCCGACCATCGTTTGCGTCGCCCCGGTCGGTACGCATCCGTACAGCGGCACCAACACCACCCCGTAATCTGCAACAAATCGCAGTCCAGGAAGCGGGCCGGATTTTCCGGCCCGCTTTTTTTCTTTTCAGGGGTCCGAAAAAAATACGTGACACACCCGCACACTGGTAGGTACAATAAGTTTTGTCTGCTGCGCTGACGGTCCTCGATACGCGCGCAGGTCGTTCTCATATCCATCGTCCGCAGTCACCATCGGAGGCCTTCAACGTGAGCTTTTGGGGCAAAAAACTGATTCTTCTGACGTTCTGCGCGCTCTTCGCCGGCGCCGCTTTCGGACAGGATTGGCCGGTGCCGGCCCCTACTCCCGACACGGATGTCACCTGCAACACGCCGGGATGCAGCGCTTCAGAGAAGGGGAAAAAGCTCTGGCCCTACTCCTCCCCGCTGACCAAGTTCGTCGGCCGCTACGCCGACAACACGACCCAGCAGTGGGAGTTCGTTCCCACCGGCACGGCTCGCACGAGGCAGATTTACTTCTCTCCGAGAAACAACCGCATCTACATGATTCTCGGCGGCATCGTCGCCGCCTACGACATGGACACGTTCTTCACGCGTCTCGCCGGCGGCGAGGCCATGACTCCGATCAACGGCCTCAACGGCATCAAGGCCGGTCCCGGCCGCGAGAAGGTGTTCCAGGCCGATCGGATCTTCTATCCGTTCCAGGGTTGGAGTGAAGGGTTCTCCGGCGGCGACGGCGAGCGCCGTACCTACCGCCCCGATTTCGATGATCGCGGAAACGTGTACATCCCCGCCGACGCGATCGGCTGGGGCATCGTGAAGGACGATCTCGGGAAGGGCGGCGGCGCGATGACTTCCCTCTACCGGGAGGGCATTTCCACGAACCGCTGCATGTCCGTGAAGACCACGGACGGCAACTACTACGCGTACGTCCTCTATTACTCGGACAGCACCATCTCCCGCACCCAGAAAGTCGTCAACGTCAATGACGTGACGAGTCCGCAGTCGGTCGGTGGCGGCGTTCCCATCTTCAAGGACTTCGCGAAAAACGCCGACGGCTCGCGCATCGCCGTGCTCGACAACGACGGCATCCGCGTTTACACCAACGACGCCATCGTCCGCGGCGGCGCTCCGATCGTTCAGTTCCGGGCCAGCTTCGGCAACATCGCCAGCGACGGCACGAACTTCTTCGCCGCCACGCTCGCCGGCACCAATCCCGTGATTCACGTCATCGCGCCGGACACGGCCGGTTCGTACACGAAGACCACGCACACGCTCTCCAATGTCGGCATCGATACCGGCATTACGACCGCGGTCAGCGTTTTCTCGAATGCGGATTCGGGCGGCTATCTGACGATGGTCGGCTTCGAGACGGGGTTTAGGGGGTATAACGTCCGCCTCTACAAGATGACGAACCTCGTGCCGACCGAGGTGTCGCTCAACGGGTATGTGGCGCGCCATTATGAGAGAGGCTCGGTCCAGACCGGGTATGTCACTCCCGGCAAATACATCGACTTCCTCGAGGCGAACTCGGTCCATGTC
>DATFHJ010000055.1:0-19896 GCA_035248585.1 Thermoanaerobaculia bacterium | reverse complement strand
CTCGCCTACACGCGTCTCACCGCGCCCTTCTTCCTCTACATGAAGGTCGCGTTCTTCAGCGGCCTCTTCGTCGCCGCGCCGGTGGTCCTGCTGCAGGTCTGGCTCTTCATCGCCCCGGGGCTCTACAAGCGCGAGCGGCGGATGGCCCTGCCGTTCATCATCTTCGGCTCGGTCTTCTTCCTCCTCGGCGGCTACTTCGGCTACCGCTTTCTGCTCCCCGCGACCTGCGGCTTCTTCATCGAGAACGGCAAGCAGTTCAAGCAGATGATCACGGTGGATGATTACTTCTCGTTCTCGAGCACGATCATCCTCGCCTCGGGCGTGGTGTTCGAGACGCCGATCATCATCTTCTTCCTCTCCCGCCTCGGCATCGTCACCCCCGCGTTCCTGATGCAGAAGTTCAAGTACGCGGTGGTCCTGTCGTTCGTCATCGCCGCGGTCGTCACCCCGACGCCGGATGCCGTGACGCAAGCGTCCCTCGCGGTGCCGATGATCCTGCTGTATTTGATCGGGGTGATCGTGGCGTGGTTGTTCGGGAAGAAGGTGGAGTAGGACGCCAGGTTATCTCTCAACCTCAAAGTCCGCCGAGATCGTCTGCAACGCCTCGTTGAAGATCACGACCGTCTCCGCGATCGGGAACAGCACGGTGTGGTTGCGCTGCTGGACTTCGAGGATGACCTCGTAATAGCCGCCGTCTTCGTTGACGGCGATCAGGGTGCCGGCTTTCCCTTTGATCTCCAACGTGCGGTTGAAGACCGAGACTTTGGCGGGAATCTCCATGCGGCGCACTCTAGCATGAGGTGGAGCGGCGGGCTTTAGCCCGCCGAAAAAGAAACGGCGGGCTAAAGCCCGCCGTTCCACGGGAATCGCTTAGTGCTGGTGCTCGGCTTCCGGCTTCTTCGCCTCTTCCGCCTTCGGCGCTTCCTGCGCGGGGGCGGGCGGCGGGGTGAAGTAGGCGTCATTGAAGGTCGGCTTGGCGCTCGACTTCATCGCGTCGAGCGTCGCCTGCAGCTTCGTCTGGCGCTCGGTCTTCTCGAGGAACGCCTTGACGCCGTCGAACGGGGTGAGGCCGTGCTTCTCGACCTTGATCAGGTGATAGCCGTACTGCGTACGCACCGGCTCCGTGATCTCGCCGACTTTCGCGGCAAACGCGGCCGTCTCGAACTCCGGAACCATCTGGCCGTGATTGAAATCGCCGAGGTCGCCGCCGTTGGCGCCGGAACCGGTGTCGTCCGATTCCTTCTTGGCGATCTCTTCGAACGACGCGCCGGCCACGATCTGCTTGCGCAGCTCGGCGGCCTTGGCCTTGGCCTGCTCTTCCGTCAGCTCCGGCTTGCTCGGCTGCGCGGCCGGGCTGCCCTTGAAGGCGATCAGGATGTGCTTCGCCGTGACCTGCTCGTAATCCTTCGAGCGCGAGTCGTAGATCTTTTTGAGGTCCTCATCCGTGAAGGTGATGCCCTTCTCGATCTTCTGCAGCTGCGCGTTGGCGACCAGGTTCTCCTTCATCAGCGCGAGCTGGCGCACGACTTCCGGATCCTTGTCCATGCCCGACTTCATGCCTTCCGTGGCGAGCATTTTCATGCGCAGGTAGTCCTCGGCGAACTGCCGCTTTCCGGCGCCCATCGCGTACTGCTGATACTCCGCCGGCAGGGTCTTCAGCGCGTTTTCGAATTCCGACTGGCGGATCGTCAGATCGCCGGCGGCGATGACAATCGGGTCGGTCACGGCCTGCGCGGCCGGCTTCGCCGGCGCGGGCTGGTCCTGCGCCATTCCGAGCGTCGCGACGAACGCGAGCGCGATCATGGTCGTAAGTGTCTTTTTCACAAAATCTCCTTCATGTTCGGGATTGACCGCGTGTCGGAACGGGGCGGGGTCCTCTCAATATTTCGGAATAACACCTTTGTAGGAGTCCGCCACCACCCAGGCCGCGGCCGCCAGCGCGACCGTGACGACAACCTCGCCCCATTGGAAGGCGCTGAGGCGGCCTGACGCCACGATCGGCATCCACACGAGCAGCCCAAACAGCGCCAGTTGCCACACCGAGAGCACGGCTGCCAGCCGTGCGTACACGCCGAGGAGGATCGCCACTGCCGCCGCGATGAAGGTGGCGCCGGTGAAGTACGCCCAGAAGACCGCGCGATGCTCATGACCGCGCTACAGCTTGCCGAGTGCGGCGTTCATCCGCGCCACCCCCTCGCGAATCCGGTCCATCGACGTCGCGTAGCTGATGCGCACGAAGTCGTCGGCGCCGAAGGCGCCTCCGGGGACGACGGCAACGCGCGCTTCGTCGAGGAGGTACGACGCGAAGGACTGCGAGTCGGTGATGCCGGCTTTGCCGAAGTAGGCGCGGACGTCGGGGAAGACGTAGAACGCGCCGTCGGGATCGGCGCAGCAGATGCCGGGGAGCGCGTTCAGCTGCGGCACGAGCCACGCGCGGCGCTCGCGATACGCGTCGTGCATCCGCTGGGCGTCTTCGTTGCCGCCGGTCAGCGCCTCGAGCGCCGCCTGCTGCGCGATCGAGCTCGGGTTCGACGTCGAGTGGCTCTGAATCTTTCCGAGCGCGGCGATGATCTCGGGATGCGCGACCGCGTAGCCGAGGCGCCACCCCGTCATCGCGAACGTCTTCGACATCGAGTTCACGACCGCGACGGTCTCGGGATACTGCTCGAACCAGCGCATCGCTGACGCGTGTTCGTTGCCGTCGTAGACGAACAGCTCGTACGTCTCGTCGAAGATCAGGAAGGCGTCGCGCGACGCACACCATTCGACGATGCGCTCGAGCTCGGACTCGCGGATCACCGCGCCGGTCGGATTGCACGGCGAGTTGAGGATCACGCCGCGGGTGCGCTCCGTCGCCACGGCCTCGATCTGATCGAGCGTCGGGCGGAACTGATCCTCCGCGCGCGTCGCGGCGAAGACCGGCTTGCCGCCGGCGAACGCCACCTGATCGGGGAAGCTCACCCAGTACGGCGACGGGATGATCACTTCGTCGCCCTCCCGCACGAGCGCGAGCGCGAGGTTGAACAGCTCCTGCTTGCCGCCGCAGCCGGTGATCACGTGCTCCATGCCGAGGCGCGTGCCGTAGCGGCGGTTGTACCGCGCGGCGATGGCCTCGCGCAGCTGCTTGATCCCGCTCGCGTTCGTGTATTTCGTGAAGCCGCGGTCGATCGCGCGCTTGCCCGCCTCGGAGACCGACGCCGGCGTCGCGAAATCGGGCTCGCCCGGCCCGAAGTCCACCACGTCCACGCCCTGCGCGATCAGCGCCGTCGCGCGATTCAGGACCGCCAGCGTCGGCGACTCCTGCATCGACGAAACGCGGCTCGTCAGGCGGATGGTGGGGCGGACGGCGGTGGGCATGTCACTTTGTATCATCCCTCGCCTTTCGGCGCGAAGCGGAGTTTCAGCGTCTCTCGCAGAGCGGTCCACGCCGCGGGCGGTTTTCCGGCGAACGCAAACTTCAGGATCTCGATCAGACACCAGCCGGCGTAGACCCAGATCATCTCCTCGCGAATCGACGGGATGCAGAACTGCGCGAGCCAGAACACGAAGATGATGGCCGCCTCGTACATCACCAGCTCGAGATTCAGGAGCAGCAAAAATCCGAGGAAGCTCTGGAGGATCGTGAGGATGATCTCGTGGCGCTGGAACTCATCGAACACGAGCGGCTTGATCTCTCCGGCACTGATCACGAAGAGAATCGGAATCATCGCCGAGAGGATGCTCCACTGGTTGATGTTCGACGACACCATGTTCATCAGCGCGACGTCGGCGACGCTGACTTTGCGCGCCCAGTAGAAGGCGCTCAGTTTCTCCGGGAACTCGGACAGGAACGGCGCGACCCACTGCACGAAGACGAAGGTCGAGACGCCCATCGAGCCCGCGATGGCGAGCATCGAGTTCAGAAACGGGTGCGCGGAGAAGTAGAGGATGGCGCCGCCGGCGAGGAACAGCGCCCAGATCGTCGCGTTGCGTGCCCGCGGCTGCAGCTCGAGGATCTTTCGCGGCACGGTGCCGAGATCCTCCAGGGTCTCTTCCGTCTCTTCCTTCGGCGGGATGCCCCAGAGAATCCAGAGATAAAGGGCGTAGAACGCCGTCAACGGAAACGCGTCCCACATACTGAGGGAGCCTTTCCACCAGATGAAGGTGAAGTAGAGGAGCGGCAGCAGGAGCGCAAAGACTTCGATCGAATGCTCCTGCTCGAGCTCCAGCTTCACGAAGTCGCGCTTCTTTTTCCAGCCGAAGATCGCGGCGACGAAATAGATCATCGGCCAGCCGAGGCCGACGAGGAGGCGCAGGCTGCCGGTGAAGTTCGCGATGGCCAGATGCGTCTGCGACGGATCCTTGCCCGCGTTCCAGGCGATCACCGCCTCGACCGCGAACTCGGGGAGCGTCTGCAGCCAGGCCAGGATCGCGAGCGCGAGCCCCTGCGAGATCAGGAACTGCGCGGCCTCCGCGCCCCAGGCGATGATGAACGCGGAGGCAAGGATGCTCGGAAACGTCCATACCGCCGACCATGGCGAGACTTTCACGGCGCTCGCGGTGGCCATCTTGATGAGCTTCAGTATCATCGGCGGCGCATTCTAATGAAGAACGCGATCAGCAGCCGGCAGAATCCGCTGTTCCAGAGGATTCGCGAGGCGATTCGCACGCATGCAGCCGAGATCGCGATCGAGGGACCGAAGCAGGTCGCGGATGCGATTCGCGCGGGTTGGAAGCCGATCGCGCGCGTCGAGCGCGGCGTCGATTTCACGGACGCGCTGTTCGATCAATTGAGCGACACCCGCGCGCCGCAGAACGTGCTCGCGCTGTTCGAACGGCCGTCGTTTTCGGCGCGCGACATCCTCTCCCGCCGTGACACCGTCGCTGTCGCTCTCGATGCCGTGCAGGACCCCGGCAACGTCGGCACGATCGTCCGCCTGGCCGCGGCCTTCGATGCCGCGGGCGTGCTGCTCCTCCCCGGCTGCGCCGACCCGTACGGGCCGAAAGCGATCCGCGCATCCGTCGGCGCGATTCTCAACGTGGCGGTGGCAGCGATCGAGTCTTTGGACGCGCCGAATGTGTTCTACGCGGACATGCATGGCTCGATGACGGAGCCTCCTGCCCGCGACGCGGTGCTCGTGTTCGGGAACGAGGGGGCGGGGGTGTCGGAG
This sequence comes from Thermoanaerobaculia bacterium, assembly GCA_035248585.1. GTDB lineage: Bacteria > Acidobacteriota > Thermoanaerobaculia > Gp7-AA8 > Gp7-AA8 > QHVT01. Next base: position 14,746 of record DATFHJ010000055.1, on the reverse strand, counting down.
GGGATTCGCGCTTCCGGACGCGCGATCTCGATTCCCATGTCGACGCGCGTGGAGTCGCTGAACGTGGCTTCGAGCGCGGCGATCTTGTTGTCACGGAGCTTTGGACTGCGGCAACGCTAGTTGCCGCTGTTGAAAGCGGCGGCCTTGCCACCGCAGTCCATATACTCCCTTCGATGAGCGGCAAACTTCTCCTCGTCGGCACGCCCCTCGGCAATCTCTCCGACATGCCGCCGCGCGCGGTCGAGGCGCTCAAGTCCGCCGATCTGATTCTCTGCGAGGACACGCGTCACACGCGCAAGCTGCTCACGCACTTTGGCATCGACCGGCCGACCGACAGCTATCACGAGCACAACGAAGATGCGAAGGCCGGCGCGCTCGTCGATCGCATCGAGCGCGGGGAGACGCTGGCGCTGGTCAGCGACGCGGGCATGCCCGTGATCTCCGATCCCGGCTATCGCATCGTGCGGCTGGCGCGGGATCGCGGCCTCGTCGTCGAGCCGGTTCCCGGACCGTTTGCCGGCGTCCTCGCGCTGGCCGCCAGCGGGATCGCTCCCCTCCCCTTCACATTCCTCGGCTTCACGCCGCATCGGCAGGGCGAGCGGCTCGATTTCTATCGTCGCGCCGCGGAGCTTGCGCACACGGTCGTCATCTACGAATCGCCGGAGCGCGTGATCGCCTCGCTCGAAGACGCGCTCGAGGTGTTAGGCGACACCGAGGTCGCCGTCGCGCGCGAGCTGACCAAGATGCATGAGGAAATCGTCAGCGGCACGATCTCCGGGGTGCTGGCGACGCTGCGCGAACGGGAACGCGTGCACGGGGAGATCACGTTGGTCTTCGCAGCGGCGGCGAAAGAAACGGAAGAGGTGTCTACGGAGACGCTGCGCGAAGAATTCGAGCGGCTGCGCGAAAGCGGGATGCGCAGAAACGACGCGGTGAAAGCGGTGGCGGAGAAGTTCGGGATGCGGAAGAACGACGTTTACCGCTTGTTGGTCGGCGGCTGAACCGTTGTTGACTGACCGCCCGTGCTCGGGCGGTCGAGCAGGACGACGCGCGTGAACTTGATGAAGTAGTCGATGGCCGAGGCCAGGGCGAAGAGCATCACCGCCCACAGCGCGAGGGTGCCGGTGAGACGGAGCTCACCGAGCTCGTAGCCGAGGATCAGCAGCGAGATCGCGATCACCTGGGAGACGAGCTTGCCCTTGCCGAGCGACGACGCGGGGATGTCGACGTTCTGCTGCGCGGCGATCGAGCGCAGCCCGGAGACGGCGAACTCGCGGCCGATGATGATCACGACCATCCAGGCGGGGACGTGGCTCGGGTCCATTTCGACGAGCGAGATGAACGCGGCCGAGGTCAGGAGTTTGTCGGCGATCGGATCGAGCAGCGTGCCGAGGCGCGTGATCTTGCCGGTGCGCCGCGCGAGATAGCCGTCGAGGTAGTCCGTGCCGGCGGCGAGGAGAAAGATGCCGAGGCCGACGAACTCGCGGCCCGTGAACTTCGTCAGCAGCACGACGACGAGGAACGGGACGAGGAAAATCCTGAACAGCGTGAGCATGTTCGGGACGTTCCAGATCTCGTTGGAAACGTTCTCGCGCGGGTGCCCCTGGGGCCGCTCGAGGACGGCGGGCGCGGCCTGACCGGAGGAGGATGACATCGGTTCCTCAGGATAAGCGTTTCGGTCAGGCGTGGGAAGCATCGCAGATGGAATTTCGATCAGGCAATTGACATTCCTTCTGGCGCCACTAGAATCCCCCAACCTCAAGCCCGGGTGGCGGAATTGGTAGACGCGCAGGTTTCAGGAGCCTGTTCCTTCACGGGAGTGCTGGTTCGATTCCAGTCCCGGGCACCAATGTGGCAAAGTCCGTCTCGCAGATGAGGCGCCTTCTACTCTTCGCCGCCGCGATTGCACTTGCCGCGTGCGACTCCGCTCCCCCCGCCCAGACCTCCGCGCAGCGAGCCGAGCTGCGCACGATCGATTCGACGCCACCCAAACCCGCCGTCCTCGATCCGCCGCCGATGCTGAGCGACGAAGCGCCGCCGCCGAAGCCGAAGGCGCTGCCGTGGGAGAACCCGACGCCGATCGTCTTCTCCCCCGAGGACGAAAAAGTGCGCGCCGCGCTTCCCTTCTCGCCCGCCATCGCCATGGATCCGATCGACGGCAGCAAGATCTCCATCCGCGCCGCCACGCCGACGTTCGAGTACAAGGGAAAGATCTACTACTTCGCGAACGAAGGTAATAAACGGATCTTTGCCGCGAATCCGGACGGGATTCTCAAGGGCGGGTACACGAAGTTGTAGGGTTGAACGCAGAACGCAGAACGCAGAACGTAGAATTGAGAGACTTCTAAACTCTTCATTCTGCGTTCTGCGTTCTGCGTTCTGCGTTCTCCCAGATACTCCGCAAACGCCCGCAACACCTCCCCATCCCCCCGCACCGGCCTCCGCGTCTGAAGATCCACCCACAGGTGCGAGCTGGAGCCCGTGGCGCGCAGCTCTTCATCGGCGGAATACAGCTCGTACGTGAATTGAATGGCCCGGCTGCCGATGTCGCCGACGGACGTCCGGATGCGCACTTCGTCGTCATAGCGGAACGGCGTGCGGTAGCGGCAGCCGATCTCGGTCACGACCAGGATGTAGCCGCGGCGCTCGATCTCGGCGTACGAAATGCCGGTCTCGCGGCAGAAATCGGTGCGGCCGATCTCGAACCAGACGATGTAATTCGAGTGGTGCGCAATCCCCATCGCATCCGTTTCTTTGTAGCGCACACGGGTCCGTGATTCCACATACCGCACGGCACTGAACTGTAGCACGGCAAAAAGTTTGCTCGTTGGGCTTATAGTTGAGCATGCGCAGACGCAAAAAAACCTCCCCCGCAGAAGCGCTTGCCCTTCCGCTGCTCGTCGGCGGCGCTCTCCTCGGCGCTGAGATCGGGCGCCGCCTGTTCCGCCGCGCGCAGCTCTTCTGTCCCTCCCGCGAGCCGAGCAAATCGTGGAATCCCGCCGATTACGGCATTCCCGACGGCGCGGTCGAGGAACATTGGATCGAGACGCCGGACGGCGAAACGCTCCACGCCTGGTATTGCCGCGCGGAAAGACCGGTTGCCAGCAGCGTCTTTTGTCACGGCAACACCGGCAACATGACGACCAGCATCGACGTCGTTCCGCACCTCTTGAACGCCGGATTCAGCAGCCTCTGGTTCGACTATCGCGGATTCGGCAAGAGCAGCGGCCGCGCATCATTCTCCGGCGTCATCGCCGACGGCATTACGGCCTCGAAATTCCACGACAGGATCCGCCCCAAACACGTGCCGTCGATCCTTTATGGATATTCGTTAGGCGGGGCCGTGGCCGCGCAGGTCATCCGCCGCCATCCCTTCGACGCGATGATCCTGCAGTCGACGTTCACCAACCTCCCCGATTTGTCGAAAGTGTTCTGGAAACGCTTTCCGATGCATGTCTTCGCCGGAACGGACGTCTTCAATACGATCGACGTCATTCGCAAACTGCAGGTGCCGCTGCTGATCCTGCACGGCACCGAGGATGAGACCTGTCCGTGCTGGATGGCGCACAAAATCCACGACGCCTGTCCGTCGCCGACGCGCATTCACACCGTGCAGGGCGGCCTGCACAAGAACCTCTTCATCGCCGATCCCGACGCGATGGTCTGGGCAATCTCGCAGTTCATCGCCGACCTGCCGCACACGACGCGCGTGATCTCGGTGGAAGAGACGCCGCACATCGAAGAATGGACGAACTCGGCGCTGAAGACGATGCGGAAATTGATTCGAAAACACGCGTGAGCCGGCACGGCCGGCAGCGTTGATTGGCCAAGCCTCGTTGCGTGCTGTTCGCCTGTCGGAGTGATTCCGGCGAGTAACTCTCTGATAGCATCGCGGGCCGATGCTCGCCGTCGTCAAATCCGCCCCAGCCGATGGTCCCGCCGGGACCGAAATTCGTGATTGTCCCAAGCCCAAGCCGGGGCCCGGCGAGGCGCTGATCCGCGTCGCCGCGACGGCCATCTGCGGCACCGACAAGCACATCTACCACTGGGACCCGTCGATTCAGGATTCCGTCAAGCCGCCGCGCATTTACGGCCACGAGTTCTGCGGCTTCGTCGAGGAGCTCGGCGAAGGCGCAGAGCGCGCGTTCGAAGGGACGCTGAGCGTCGGCGATTACGTCTCCGCCGAGATGCACGTGATCTGCGGCGAATGCGCGCAGTGCCGCTCCGGGAACGGTCACATTTGCGTCCGCACGCGGATCTACGGTCTGCACGAGGACGGCGCGTTCGCCGAGTTCGTGAAGGTTCCGGCATCGAACGTCGTCAAGCTCCCGAGCTACGTTCCCCTGCGCGTCGGCGCGTTTCTCGACGCCCTCGGCAACGCGGTGCATACGACGCAGGTCATCGATCTCGCCGGAAAGAGCGTGGCCATCACCGGCTTCGGTCCGATCGGCGCGATGTCGGCGGCGATCGCGGAGCACAGCGGCGCGTCGGTCGTGATCGTGACCGACGTCAGCGATCACGCGCTCGAAACGGCGCGGCGCTGGGCCGCGGGCCGCGACTTCGCGAACTTCCACGCGTTCAACGTCCGCACGACGCCGCCCGCCGATGTGAAAAAGGCCATCGACGCCATCACCGACGGAGTCGGCGTCGACGTGGTGTGCGAGATGTCGGGCTCCTCGGCCGCGATCAACTTCGGGCTCGAGATCGCGCGCATGGGCGGCACGCTCTCGCTCCTCGGCCTGCCGGCCGGCCATTCCGTGACCATCGACGACTACACCCGCAACGTCATCTTCAAAGGCGTGACCATGCACGGCATCATCGGGCGGCGGATGTACTCGACGTGGCAGCGCATGCTCGCGCTCCTGCGCTCGGGCCTCGACGTGGAGTGGGTCGTGCAGGCGACGTACGATTCGTTGAACGACTTTCACGAAGGCCTGGCGCGGTTCGACCGGCATGAAGCGCTGAAGGTCGTGTTCTTCCCGGAGGGCGAGCAGAACGCGCAGCAGCGCCTGCCATGAAACGGATCGGAATCCTCACCGGAGGCGGCGACGTGCCCGGCCTCAACGCGGCGGTCAAGTCGTTCGTGTGGCGGATGCTCGACGACGAATGCGAGATTCTCGGCCTGCGCCGCGGCTGGGCGTCGCTGACGAACATCATTCCCGACGCCGCGGCCGACAACTCGCAGTGGCTCCTGCCGCTCACGCGCGCGAACACGCGCGCGATCGATCGCACGGGCGGAACGATTCTTCATACCTCGCGCATCAATCCCGAGATCAGCAAGGCCGAGCACATCCCGGCGCATCTCGAGGCGGAAAAAGGCGAGCCCGATGAGCGCGGGCGCTACGACCTCACGAACGCCGCGCTGAACGTGATCGACTTTCTGAATCTGGATTACCTCGTGGCCCTCGGCGGCGACGGCACGCTGACGTTCGCGCGGCGGCTGCACGAGGAGCGCGTGCCGATGATCGCCATCCCGAAGACGATGGACAACGACGTCTACGGCACCGATTACTGTCTCGGGTTCTCGACCGCCGTGACGCGGTCGGTCATGTTCATCAACGATCTCCGCACCAGCGCCGGCTCGCACGAGCGCTTCCTCGTCGTCGAGCTGTTCGGCCGCAACTCGGGCGAGACCTGCCTCCTCGCCGCGTACCTCGCCGGCGTCGACCGCGCGGTGATCGCCGAAGTGCCATTCGACGCCGAGGAGCTGTACCAGATGCTCTGCCGCGACAAGACGGACAACCCGAGCAACTACGCGGTCGTGGCGATCTCCGAGGGCGCGCGCACGACCGCGGGAGTGATGATCGAGTCGGGGGAAGCGGATGCGGCTGGACAGCGCAAGCTCGGCGGCATCGGCGGCATGCTCTCCGAATATCTGGAAAAACGGGGCCGCGACAAAGTGATCTACCAGCGCCTCGCCTACCTCATGCGCAGCGGCGCGCCCGATTCCCTCGACCTCATCGTCGCCAAAAACTTCGGCGCCCTCGCCGCCGACATGGTCCACCGCCAGCAGCCCGGCTGCATGGTCGCCGTCGCCGACGGCCGTTACACCGCCGTCCCCCTCGCCGTCACCGGCCAACAGAAAAAGCGCGTCGACGTGACAAGGTTCTATGACGCGAGCGAGTATCGGCCGCGGGTGGCGGAGGTGATGGGGATGCCGATGTTCCTGCACTAGACCGGCTCGACGATTTCGATCGATTGCAGATCAAGACGCTCGAAATCTCGTCGGTTGTATGTCAACAAAGTCACGGCTCCGCCCGCACGTGCGGCTTCGAGCACGGCCGCATCGTAGGTCGCTCCGCCGGCGATCGCACGCTCGGCGAGAGATTGCAGAAATGACCAGGCGTTCCGCGGCCGGAACGGCGAAAGACGCGCGTTCTGAAACGTCCGCACGAGCAGCTCACGCGCATCCCCAGGGCTGAGTCGATGGGGCGCCGGCAATCGTGTCAGGACGGAATAGCTTTCGAGCACGACCGGCAACGGCAGGAGGAGCGATTTCCTTCGAAGCAACCGCTCGATGGCCGATGCCGCAGGCTCGTGTCGGACATGCCAACTCACCACAGCCGGGATCACTACGCTCGTATCAACGGCAGTAGGCATCAGTCACCGCTGCGCTCGCGCGTTGCCCGCATCGTCGCCCGTACGACGTCATCGTCCAGCGGTTCACCGTTTTCAACAGGAACGGCGACATGAACGCGTCCGCGCCGGACAATCCGAACCGCTCGCGGCTCAGACTCGATCTCGACGCGTCCGTCGACACAGCGAATGGCCACCGGCGTTCCCGGCGAAAGGCGCGCCGCCTCGCGAACTTCCTTCGGAATCACCACGCGGCCTGCCGCGTCGATGGTGCTATGGATGGTTGCAACATTGGGGCGTCCCATGCCATCTATCCTACCATCCACTACAATCGCGGCCATGAAACGGTCCGTGCTTCTCCTGCTGCTCACGCTGCCGCTGTTCGCTCAGCAACCGCCCGATCTCTCCAAGGCCCTGGCGAATCACGATCGGGCCACCGATCGCGACTTCGAGGACACCCAGCGGGCCATCGATGACGCGCTGTGGTACTTCCGGCTCGGGGACGTGGCGAACATCGACAAGTTCGAGATCGCGTCGAGCAAGCCGCGGCGGGAGAAGAACTCGACCGACGTCAACGCCGGGAATCCGATCATCTTCCCGGTCTACGTCTTCTCGCCGAAGAATCTGAAGGGCAAGGCTCCGATGCTCGTGTTCGCGCACGGCGGCGTGCATGGGCGGCTCACCTCGAACTACGCGCACATCTTCAAGGAGGCGCTCGAGCAGGGCTACGTCATCGTTTCGCCCGAATACCGCGGCTCGATCGGCCACGGCTCCGACCTCTACAACCAGATCGACTACGGCGGCACGGAGATCGACGATACGCATGACGCGCGCAACTGGGCCGTCGAGAATCTGCCGTTCGTCGACAAGTCGCGCGTCGGCATCTTCGGCTGGAGCCACGGCGGTTTCCACACGCTCATGAACATCTTCCAGTGGCCCGACGACTACAAGGTCGCGTACGCCGGCGTGCCGGTGAGCGATCTCGTGGCGCGCCTCGGCTACACCGGTCAGGGCTACCGCGACCTGTTCGAGGAGTTCATCGGCAAGTCGCTCGAAGACAACGTGATGGAGTACCGCCGCCGCTCGCCCGTGAATCACGTCGACAAACTGAAGACGCCGCTCCTGATTCACACCACCACGAACGACGAGGACGTGAACGTGCTCGAGGTCGAACATCTCATCGCCGCGCTGAAGGCGGCCGGGAAGCAGTTCGAGTACAAGGTCTACCAGAACGCGCCGGGCGCGCATCGATTCAACCGCATCGACACAGCGCTGGCGAAGGAGTCGCGGCGCGAGATGTGGGCATTCCTGGCCCGTTACCTGAAGTAATCTAGCTTCGTCAGAGGTGATGATGAAAGCGACCGCAGCGCTAGCGCTCTTTCTTCTTGCCGCACCGGCGTTCGCGCAGGACACGTCCGCCGACGACGAGGCCACTCCGGCGGTGGACTACTCCCGCCCGACTCTGCTTCGCATCGTGGTCGAGGCGCAGCGCGAGGAAGACCGCCGCGGCTTCCGTTTCGAGGACGGCTCCGTCACGTTCCGCGCCCTCGGCACGAACTGGCATTTCGTGCCGATCATGCTGCCGTTCGTCGGCACGCGCTTCACGACGACCCGCGAGTGGCCCGACGCCTTCTCGCTCACCGGCACGCCGATCGCGACCTCTCCCCGCGCCTGGGCGCGCCGCCGCGAGTTCAACGCGGAGATGAAACGGATCGAGCGGGTGACGAAGCCGAAGGCGAAGGTGAAGGTCAACGTCAAGAGCGATTGATCTTCAAACCCCACGAGCTGTCACTCAGCCACCGGATCAGGTCGTTCGCCGGCATCGGCTTCGCGATCCAGTAGCCCTGCGCGAGGTCGCATCCGAGCTCGCGCAGCACCCGCCACGTTTCCTCCGTTTCGACGCCTTCCGCGCAGACTTGTTTGCCGAGGTCGTGCGCCAGGTGAATCACGGTCCGGACGATCGCCGCGTCGGCGTCGCTCGTGGTCATCTGCCCGACGAATGACTTGTCGATCTTGATCTCGTCGATCGGCAGCTCGCGCAGATGGGTGAGCGAGGAGTAGCCGGTGCCGAAGTCGTCGACCGACAGCCGCACGCCCATCGACTGCAGCATCGCCAGGATCGCCAGCGCGTGCGCGGGATCGGCCATGATGCTGCTCTCCGTAATCTCGATCTTGAGAAAGCGCGGATCGACTTTCCACTTCGCCAGCGCCGCATGCACTTTCTGCGGCAGGTTCTGATCGAGCAGGCTCTTCGCGGAAATGTTCACCGCGACGTGCACCGGCGCGCCGATGGCCTGCCAGGTGCGGCACTGCTCGAGCGCACGATCGAGCAGCCAGTCGGTCAGCGGGCGAATCAGGCCGGTGCGCTCTGCGAGCGGAATGAACTCCGACGGCGTGAGGAAGCCACGCTGGGGATGATTCCAGCGGATCAGCACCTCGGCGCGGGTCATGAGGCCGCTGCGCAGATGCAGCTTCGGCTGGTAGTAGAGCTCGAGCTGCCCGCGCTCGATGGCGACGCGGAGCTCCGCGCCGAGTGCCAGCTGATCGGGCGTACGCCCGTTGGTCTGCCGCTGATGGAAGCTGTAGCCGCTCTGATTTTCCTTCGCCGCATACATCGCCACGTCGGCGCCGCGAAGCAGCGAGCGGACGTCGGTGCCGTGCGTCGGATAGAGCGCGATGCCGATGCTCGCGCCGACGTCGAGCACCTGTCCTTCGACGACGAACGGCAGCTCGAGGGCGTTGAGCACGCGCCGCGCGGCCAGCGCCGCGGCGTTCGGGTCGGGCGTATCGGGGACGATCATCGCGAACTCGTCGCCGCCGAGGCGCGCCACCATGTCGTCGCCGCGCAGCTGGTTCTGCAGGCGGAACGCGACCTGGCGCAGCAGCGCGTCGCCGAAGTGATGGCCGAACGTGTCGTTCACTTCCTTGAAGCGGTCGAGGTCCATCAGCAGCAGCGAGAGCATCGTGTTCGCCTCGCGCGCCTTCACCACCGCCAGCTCGAGCGCATCGAAGAGCAGCGTGCGGTTCGGCAATCCGGTCAAAGCGTCGTGCGTGGCCTGGTGCCGCAGCGAGACGACCTGCGTTTTCTCGAACGTGATGTCGCGCACGAACGCGACCCAGTGCGTCAGCTCGCCCGAGTCTTCGACGGGAACGAGCTGCAGGTCGATCTCGAATTCCGATTCGTCCGCGCGCCGCGCCGTCGCCTCCCCCTGGAACGGCAGTTTGTCGAAGACGTGCTGGAGCAGCGAGTCTTCGATCGATTGATGCCGCTCGACGATGCCGAAGGCGACCGCGGTCTGGCCGATGACGTCTTCGCGTTTGCGGCCGTACATCGAGCAGAAGCCGTCGTTGACGAATGCGACGCGCGGCCCGACCGCCTCGACGGCGGGCGTGAGGATGGCGATGCCTTCACCGGCGACATGCACCGCGGAGCCGAGGAGGCGCAGCTGTTCGCTCTGCAGCCGCTGCTCCGCGAGCTGGCGCTCGAGCTCGGGCGCGCCGAGATCAGTCGTCCACGCCGTGTGCAGGGACGTGATCAAATCCAGGGGACCGTCGGACATTCGGGACGGAAATCATACAACCGCCGTTTGGCATAATGCCTAACAATGACTCAGGACCCGCGGATCGTCCGTTTCGCCGACTTTACCTTCGATCGCCACACGCTGGAGCTCCGCCGCAACGGCGAGCCGGTGAAGCTGCAGCAGCAGCCGGCGCGGCTGCTGGCGGTGCTGATCGAGCACGCGGGCGATCTCGTGACGCGGGAGACGCTGCAGAAGACGCTGTGGGGCGACGACACGTTCGTCGATTTCGATCGCGGGCTGAATTACTGCGTGAAGCAGATTCGCGCGGCGCTGGGGGATTCGGCGGAGGCCCCGCGCTTCCTCGAAACGCTGCGCGGCCGAGGCTACCGCTTCATCGGTGGAGGACAGGCACTCCTGCCTGTCCAGGAAAAAACAGGACAGGCAAGAGTGCCTGTCCTCCACTGGGTGATCGCGGCGGCCGCGGTCATCGTAGTTGTTGCCGCGGCGCTCGTTGCGCGTAGCAGGCCGCAAACCGCCATCGGCATCGCTCCCCTCACCGCGCCCGCGGCGGAGGAGCAGTGGGCGGGGGCGTTGCGCACGCAGCTCGTCAGCCATCTCGCAAATGCGTCGCGGACGCCGGTGATCGATCTCGTGGCCAGCCCGAAGTCGAACACGCGCTGGCGGGTGGAAGGACGCGTCGATCGGAGCGCGGAGCAGTACCGGGTGACGATGCTGCTCCGCGACATGAACGACGGGTCGGTGCGCTGGTCCGATATCTTCGCCGGCGCGCCCGGCGATTGGATCGACGCGCAGAGCGATATGGCGCAGCGGATGACAGAGATCATCCGCTATCGCGTCGAGGGTCCGTCCGCGGGCTTACCGATGCGGCGGAAGCGCCTCGGTCCCACGCGGGCGGTGATGTAGCTCGAACTCGTGCTTGACCTCGTACGGCGGCTTGAAGTTGATGCCGCCGAACCGCACCGTGCCGCGCAGCACGTCCCCCTCCCGGACTCCGTCGTGAACCAGCACGCCGCGCGGCCGCATGCCGTTCATCTGTCCGAAGGACAGGCCCTCTCTCGTCAGCTTCAGGTACTGCACGTCCTGTTGGAGCTCGACGCCCGGCTCCGGAAAGTACACGATCGTCGCTTTCACGCTCTCCCCTTCCGCGACGATGCGCAGCTCGAAGCGGCTCTTGTCCACCGGGTTGATCCACTGCTCCCCTTCCCACACGCCGAGGTAGTCGCGCAGTTCGCTCGCGGTGGGGAACGGCGTCGCGAGCAATCCTTCGACCGTCTCCGCGGGCGGCGGCTGTTTCTCGATTTCCGCGATCTGCGCGCGTTGCTTCGCGGCCTCGGGTTGCTCTCCGTATGCGAATGTGAGCATGTCAAACGCTGCTCGCGCCGCGCCGCCGCGCCCTTCCATCAGCAGATCCTCGACCACGTTGCGCAGCAGCGGCTCGGGCGGAGTCAGTCCGAGTTTTTCGTATGCCGGCAGGATGCTCGTCGTGATCGTGGGTGCCTTGAACATCGAGTAGTCGCGGAACAACTCGCGCAGGCCGAGGTACGAGCCGAGAAAACGCATCGAGTTGTGCGATTCCTGGTCGAGCTTCTGGTTGTGCAGCAGCCACGATGACGGAGCGGCGGCGGTGATGCTCTTCCACATCTCGTCGCTCCAGACGAAGCGCGCGAAGAGCGAGACGTAGCGCACGGGCGGCGACGGTTTCGTGCGCGCGCGCTGCAGCAGTTTTTTGCCGAGAAAGCCATCGCCGAGGTGTGTCGGCGCATCGAGCGAAAGCGTGGAGCGGAACGTGTCCCGCGTCGCGGCGGCGTACGTCGTGAGAATGCCGCCCGACGACAGACCGACGAGCGTGCGCGGCGCGGCGGTCCGGAACTTCGCATCGAGAGCGGGCAGCAGCTCTTTCTCGATGAAGTCGAGGAAACGATCGCCGCCTTCGTTCAAGCCGCTGCCGCTGACGGAGAGTCCGGGCGGCGTGAGATCGTGCACGCGGCCGTCGTCGTCGTCGGTGTTCTCGATCGCGACCACGACGGACTCCGGCATCTGCCCGTTGCGGCTGAGGATGTCGCTCATCATGACGACCGGCTCCAGCATGTACCTGCCGTCGAAGACGACGATCGTGGGATAGCGGCGCGAGGGAGCGCTTTTCGCGAACGACTGGGGGACGTGAACGATGACCCTGCGGGTCTGGCCCAGGACCTCGGATTTGAGGGTGAAGGTGTCGGGTTGCGCGTCGGCGAGCAGGACGGATAGGACGAGAGCTAGGACGGTCATAGGACCGTCACTTTGGCGCGTGGCGGCGGGGAAACTCCATGAGGCGGAGGTGAGTTCTGGGTGAATCGCCGGGTTAATCGGGATTCGTCGCCCAGACCGAGACCTCCGGCACGAATCCGCGATCGTTCAGTTCCAGCATCGACACAATCGTGAACGCGATGTCGGCGCCGACGAGCTTGCGCTCGCTGAACGAGCGAAGCGGTCGTCCCGACGCGGCGACGAATTCAGTCTGCACCTCGCTGGGGTTGATCTGCATGACGCGGATGTTGTGCTTGCGCAGCTCGGCGCGCCAGCATTCGGTGAGGCCGCTGAGCGCGAACTTGCTCGACGAATAGGCCGTGCCGCCGGCGAAGCCGCGCTGGCCGGCGGTCGAGGCGACGTTGACGATGTTGCCGCGGCTCTTCGTGATGAAGTGCCGCGCCGACTCGCGCGCCACGAGCATCGCCCCGAACACGTTCGTCGCGTAGACGCGCTGCATGTCCTCGAGCCGCGTCTCGACGAGCGGCGCAAAGAGGCCGAAGCCGGCGTTGTTGATCAGCACGTCGTAGTCGCCGAACTGCTCGATCACGCCGCGCACGATGCGCGCGGCGTCCGCTTCCACGCTGACGTCCCCCACGAGCGGCACGACGTCGATCGCCTCCGCGGCGCGCTTCACGCGCGCCTCATCGCGCCCGCAGATCGCCACCTGCGCGCCGCGCATGCGCAGCTGGCGCGCGGTCTCGAGTCCGATGCCGGAGCTGCCGCCGGTGACGAGAGCTTTCGCGGTTGAGACGTCCATTATTTCTTCTTCACCTCCACGCCGGGTCGCTCGACCTTATCCAAAAAGTCGCGTCCCGCGGTGTCGCCGCGCAGGTACGTATCCCAGAAGCCGAGGGAGATCGCCTTGATGGTGCCGGACACGACGCGCACCGGATCAGCCGAGACCTGCGTGACGCGGCGGCCTTGTTGAGGAAGCGGCTGGATGATCGCGGGGACTTGCGGATCCTGCATTGGCGGCGCCTCCGTGCGCGTGCGAATGTCCTCCGGCATCACGCCGAGGCGGCCGGTGAACGCAAGATGTCCCGCGCCCTGGATGAATGCCAGCCATTTGTCGCCGGGCGCGGAGAGCTCGAACGCCTCGCGGCGCCATTCCGGCGTCTCGCTTTCGTCGATGCCCTGGTCGCGGTCGCCGGTCATGTACATCACCGGCGTTTTCACTTCGCTCCACGACTCCTTCGTCAGGCCCCAGCTCTCGCGCGGTCCCTGCGGCGACATCGCCACCACGGCTTTCACGCGCGCGTCGGCGTAGCTGGTGCCGCCCGGGAACGTGCGCACGCCGGCGATCAGCATCGCCGTCAGCGCGCCGAGCGAGTGCCCGCCGACGCCGATCTTCGCGCGATCGATTTTTCCTTTCAGTTCGGGATACGCCTCTTCGAGCGCATCGAGCGAGTCGAGCACGAACTTGATGTCGGCGACGCGGTCGCGGAAATCGGACGGGGTGATGTCCGCGAGGCGCAGGCTGTTGTCGCCCGCGTGCGTCGGCTTGATGACGACGTAGCCGTTGCTCGCCCAATGCGAGCTGAGTCCGACGTACGCGCGGCCCGACGCACCGAAGCCGTGCGAGAAGATCACGAGCGGATGCGGGCCGGCGGTCGTCGGATAGTCGATGGTGAGGCTGACGTCGCGGCCGCGCTTCGCGTCGCGCAGCGTGGCGTCGGGAATGACGCCGACCGGCGTCGTGCCGGCTTCGGCCGCATAGCGCGTCGGTGCGGCCGGCGCGGCGGCGTCTTTCTTCGCGCGCGCGCCGTCGGCGGTGGCACAGGCAAAGGCAATGAGAGCGGCGAGTGTGATCGAGATGCGGCGAGTCATCCAGCTTCCTCCGGGTTCGTTTGCACAGCAGGCTGTGCGCCAGGTGCATACTGCGCCAGAATCACGCTGGCCAGCACCAGGATTCCCCCGGCCACGGTTACGGCACTGACACGTTCTCCGAGGAGTAGCACGGCGGCGACGAAAGTCACGAGCGGCTCGGCGTAGAGCAGCGCGGCCACGCGCGAGGCTTCGATGTGCTCGAGCGCGCCGTACCAGAAGAGGTAGCCGAGCGCCGAGCAGCCGACGGCGAGGAACAGGAGCGCGCCCCAGCCGCTGGCGCGGAGGTGCGGCAGGTCGTTCCAGCCCTGCCGGGCGACGAAGAACGGCGTGAGCATGAGCACGCCGAACAGCATCGCCCCCGAGGTCGCGCGGCGCGGGCCGAGGCGGCGGATCGTCTTGTGGCCGATCACGGTGTAGATCGCCCAGTTGATCGTGCTGAGAAAAATCATCGCGTCGCCGAGCGTCGACGGCCGGCCGAACGTGCGCGCGCTGAAGTCGCCATGCGTGACGAC
>DATFHJ010000054.1:0-4412 GCA_035248585.1 Thermoanaerobaculia bacterium | reverse complement strand
GACATGGACCGAGTTCGCCTCGAGGAAGTCGATGTATTTGCCGGGAGTGACATACCCGGTCTGGACCGAGCCTCTCTCATAATGGCGCGCCACATACCCGTTGAGCGACACCTCGGTCGGCACGAGGTTCGTCATCTTGTACAGGCGGACGTTGTATCCGTTATACGCCGTCTCGAAGCCGAGCAGCGTCAGGTAGCCTCCCGAATCCGCATTCGAGAAAACGCTGACCGACGTCGTAATGCCGGTGTTGATGCCGACATTGGAGAGCGGGTGCGCGGTCTTCGTATACGAACCGGCCGTGTCCGGAGCCATGACGTGAATCACAGGATTCGTGCCCGACAGAGAGGCGGCGAAGAAGTTCGTGCCGTCGCTCGTAATGTTGCCGAAGCTGGCGCGGAACTGAGCGATCGGAGCGCCACCGCGGACGATGGCGTCATTGGTGTAAATGCGGATGCCGTCGTTGTCGAGAACCGCGATGCGCGAGCCGTCCGCGTTTTTCGCGAAGTCCTTGAAGATGGGAACGCCCCCGCCGACTGAGGCCGGATGCGTCACGTCAGTGACATTGAGGACCTTCTGGGTTCGGGCGCTGGTGTTGTCCGAGTAAAAGAGGACGTACGCGTAGTAGTTGCCGTCCGTGGTCTTCACGGACATGCAGCGGTTTACAACAGTGTCCTCCCAGTACAGGGAAGGCATCGGGCCGCCGCCTTTCCCGAGGTCGTCGTTGACGATGCCCCAACCGACCGCTTCGGCGGGGATGTACACGTTTCCGCGATCGTCGAAGTCGGGGCGGTAGGTACGGCGCTCGCCGTCGCCGCCGGAGAACCCTTCCCAACCCTGGAACGGATAGAACATCCGGTCGGCCTGGAACACCTTTTCCGAACCCCCACCACCAGCCTTGATGCCGCCCAGGCCATTGATCGGAGTCATCGCCTCGCCGCCCGCCAGGCGCGTAAAGAACGTGTCCATGTCATAGGCGGCGACAATGCCGCCGAGGATCATGTAGATGCGGTTGTTTTTCGGAGCGAAATAAATCTGCCTCGTGCGGGCCGTGCCCGTGGGACTGAACTCCCACTGCTGGGTCGTGTTGTCGGCATAGCGGCCGACGAACTTCGTCAGCGGTGAGCTGTAGGGCCAGAGTTTTTTTCCCTTCTCCGCAGAGCTGCACCCTCGTGTGTTGCACGTGACTTCCGTATCGGGCGTCGGGGCCGGGACCGGCCAATCCTGTCCGAAAGCGGTGCCGGCGAAGAGCGCGCAGAACGTCAGAAGAACGAGTTTCCTGCTCCAAAAGCTCACGTTGAAGGCCTCCGATTGGTGCTGCGGACGATGAGACGAAACTTATTTTACGCAGCGCACGCAAGCCTGTCACGTTTTATTTGAATATAGATAACATGTACGTTGGAACGTACACATGCCCTATCGGCGCTCGACGAGCGCCTCGACCGGCGACGACTCCAGCTCCCAGCGGTGATCGACGGAGATGAGGCCGATCTCGAAACGATCGCCGGCGATCGAGAAGGCGGGCCGCACGTCGCGGCGGTCGAAGACGGCGATGGCGTGCTCGTCACCGATGAACGCGATGATCGAATATTCGCCGCGCAGCAGCGGGATGTCGATGAGGCGCACCGTGACGTCGTACTCCGTGCGCCCCGACAACGGAGGCACTCCGTCGGCGTGCGTGCCGACGCCGAAGCATTGCAGGTCATCGGCCATGCGATGCACCGTCACAATGACGTGCACCGGCTGCGCGGGGCTGTCGGCTTCAATGCGCATCCGGACATAAACATCGTCGCCGGCGTCGAAGCGATCGCGCGGGCGGCCGCTGCGGTCGCACACAATGAGCTCGCGGAAGCGAACCGGCGTTTGCGTCTGCGGAGCGGGCGCGCCTTCCGTGGCCGGATGTTCGCGATCGCGCTCCAGGAGAAAGTTCTCGTAGTCGTGGACGACTTCGATCGACGGTCCGAAACGCATGGCCCGGCCGTGGTCGAGCCATAACGTCCGCCTGCAGATCGACGAGATGTAATAGAGCGCGTGCGAGCAGAAGAGAATGGTTTTCCCTTCGTCCTGAAACTCGCGGATCTTGTCGATGCATTTTTTCTGAAAGTGGCCGTCGCCGACCGCAAGAGCTTCGTCGATCACCAGAATGTCGGGATTGACATTGACGGCGACGGAGAACGCGAGGCGCATGTACATGCCGGAGGAATACGTCTTCACGGGCCGGTCGAGAAACTCGCCGAGCTCGGAGAATTCGAGGATGGCCGGGAGGCGATCGCGGACTTCGGCGGGGCTCAATCCGAGGATTGCGGCATTGAGGGCGGCGTTATCGCGGCCGCTGAATTCCGGGTGAAATCCGGTTCCGAGCTCGAGGATCGAGGCAATGGTGCCGTGCGATTCGAGCGTGCCGGAGCTCGGCTTGGTCACGCCGCACAGAAGCTTGAGCAGCGTGCTCTTGCCGGCGCCGTTCTGCCCGATGATGCCGACCGTTTCGCCTCGCTCGACTTCGAACGACACGCCCTCCAGCGCCGGAAAGACGACATGCCGCGGCATGCGCGTGAGGAGCTCCACCAGCCGGTCCGCCGGACGGCGATAGAGGTCGTAATGCTTCGACACGTTGTCGGCACGGACAGCGATGTCCATCGGGGACATTCTATGTTCTGGCTGAGACGGCCCTAACGCAAATGTGGCGGGCCTTGCGGCCCGCCACATTCGAAAAAGCGTATTGGATGATCAGTGCCGCGCGGAGCGCGTCTTTGCCGGAACGACCGGGATCTTGATGTCGAACGGCACGACGAGCTCCTGCTTGCTGTTCTTGATCTTGACCGAGCCGTGATAATCGCCGCCCTTTTCATACGTGTGGGTCGGGGCGTTTCCGCTTCCTTTCGGCGAACCGTCGCCGAAATCCCACTCGACCGTGTGCGTGCTGCAGCTGAAGTTGTAGCCGCCGATGAGGCCGAAGTTGAGAACCTCGTCCTCCTGGCAGTTGCCGCCCGCGACCGAGCAGCCGCTCTTGGCGCCGAAGAACACCAGGATGATGTTCTGGCCGGCGACCATGGTCGGGCAGCTGTTGCCGCCCGTGACCTTCACGGTGCGCGACACGGTCGCGGTCTTGCCGTCGACGCGGTTGATCTTCAACGAGACGGCGTAATCACCGCCCTGCGTAAAGGCGTGAGTGGGATTCTTCACCGTCGACTTCTGGCTGCCGTCGCCGAAGTCCCACTCATACGTGTGCGCCGCGCAATCGAGGTTGTAACCCTGCACGCCGAGGGAGAAGTTGATGTTCTCCGACGCGGCGCAGGAGCCCAGGACCGCCGTGCAGCCGCTGGTGGGGCCGGAGTAGGTCATGAAGACGTTCGTCGGCGGATTCATCTCGCTGCAACCCGTATTCGAGCCGCCGCCTCCGCCGCCATTTCCACCACCACCGTTCCCACCGCCTCCGTTCCCGCCGCCATTGCCCACAATGACCTTGACGGTGTGCTGGGCGGTCGCGGAGGACGAGCCGTTGGTGATCAGCACTTCCAGCGTGAAGGGGCCGGCCGCGGTGTACGTGTGATTGACGACCTGAGTGGGGCTGAACGTCGTCTGCGTGGCAGATCCGTCGCCGAAGTTATAGGTGAAGCTGTGAGGCCCGCAGTCATAGTTGTAGCCGTTCGCGCCCATGCGGAAGCCGATGGACTCGCCGGTCGAGCAATTGCTGAGGGCGTTGCAGCCGGTCGTCGCACCGGTCCACGTGGCAAACACGTTGATCGGCGGAGCCAGGATCGTGCAGGCGCCGGTACCGCCGCCGCCACCACCACCGCCACCGCCATTTCCGCCGCCGCCGCCACCGTTGCCATTTCCGCCGCCACCGCCGCCGGTATTGCCGATCGTGACCTGCTTCGTGACCTGGACGTCACTGAGGCCGCCGTCGATGTTCAGCGTGACGGTGTAGGTGCCGGGGCTGTTGTACACGTGGGTCGGCCCCTGGCTGGTGGACTGGCCGGTGCCGTCACCCCAGTTCCAGACGAAATTGTCGCAATTCGAGGCCTGCCAGCCCTGGGTGTTGATCCAGAAGTCGATCGTCTCGCCGACCGTGCAGTTGCTGAAGCCGGCCACGCAGCCGCTCGTGCGGCCCTTGCACGTAATGCCGGTATTGGCCGTGGTCGGGTTGCTCGAGCACAACGGCTGTCCGAGATTCACGGGAAGCGTCAGCGCCGGGGCATCGCCCAATGCGTTGCTGACCAGCACCGTGATGGTGTATCCGCCCGCGAGCGCGAAGGTCGGCGCGTACGCCGGGGTCGTACCGCCCGGAAGATTCGCCACGCCGGCCGCGGACCAGTTGTACGTCCAGGTCGCCGGATCATTTCCCGGTACGAGCGTGCTTACGGTGAACGAGCAGGGCGAGCCGATGTTCGTGCAGCCGCTGGCGACGATCGCGC
>DATFHJ010000053.1:0-8332 GCA_035248585.1 Thermoanaerobaculia bacterium | reverse complement strand
CATGTCGTCGAGCGTCACGCGCTCGCCGTGCAGCGCGCGCACGATCGGCATGCGCGCCGTCGGATACGGGATGTCCGTTCCGGCGATGAACACCGAATAGCGGTCGCGCAGATTCTCCGCGCGCTCGCCGTCCGTGATCTGCTTTCCCAGCAGCCTTCGCGCGAGCGCGTTTGAGTACACGGCGACGCCGATCTTCGACGAAGAGCATCGCGTCGCGTTCGCGGTGGCGGTGTTCCAGGACATCACACCCAAACGAATGGAACAGGCGCTGCGCGCGAAGAGCGCATTCCTGATGAACGTCAGCGACGAGCTACGGACGCCGCTGAATCACATCATCGGATTCACCGAGCTGCTCGCCGAGCGGATCGACGACGACCGCAGCCGCACGTTCGCGCGCACGGCACACGCGAGCGGCATGCAGCTCCTCGAGAAGATCAATGACCTGATCGAGCTCGCCCGAACGGACGCACCGCCGAAATCATGATGCGGTGAGCCGCTCCGCGCGCATGCGGTCGACGGCGGTGATGCCGGCGAGCCACAGCCCGCAGACCGCAATCATCCCCAGCGTGACCCACGGCGCGTAGCGGCCGTCGGGACCATAGGGTTCGGTAGCTGCGTGAATCGCTTCGCTGTTCGGCAGCAGCTCCGCTTCCGACAGTTCGTGGATTCCGGCGAAGACGATCTGGGCGACGAAGAGCAGCAGGAACAAACCGGTGACCTGGAAGAAGCGCTTGACGTTGATGCGATGCCCGAAGTGCGCCCAGAGCGCCGACATCGCGGCCGCGGCGGCGAGGCCGAGCGCGCAGCCTAGCCAGAAGCGGCCTTGCCGCACCTGGATCAGCATCAGCGCCGTTTCCATCCCTTCGCGCGTGACCATGAACAGCGTGAAGACGAACACGCCGATGAACGCGAGCGTGTTCGATCCGCCCGTCGCGCGCTGCTCGATCTGCTGTTCCATCTGCCGTTTCATCTTCGGCGCGACGCGCCACATGTGAATGACGAACGTGGTGACGAGCGCCGCGGCGACGAAGGCCAGGGCCGCTTCCCACACCGGCTGATTGACGCGCTGCAGCAGATAGCCGAGGCCGAAGCTGGCGACGACGGAGACGGCGATGCCCCACCAGACCGCGGGCCGCAGCCAGTCACGGCCCGTTTTGCGGAGATAGGCGAGGATGATGGCGACGGTGAGAAACGCTTCGAATCCCTCGCGGGTGACGATGATGAGTGCATTGAACATGGTCTATTTCCGGAGCCTGGACGGCTGAATCATTCTCACGCGATCCGGCGAGTCGGGAGTCTGTCCCTTGCGCCGGCAGGAATCGCAGACGCCGAGGATCTGAAGGTTGTGAAAGGTGGGCGTGAACTTCTTCCGCTCGCAGATCTCGCGCTGGCGTTGCTCGAGCTCTTCGTCATGAAACTCGATCACGCCGCCGCACGTGGTGCAGATGAGGTGATCGTGATGCGAGTCGCCGCTGACGTGCTCGTAGTGATAGTGGTCCTCGCCGAGATGCACGCGCCGCACGAGCCCCGACTTCACGAGCAGCTCGAGCGTGCGGTAGACCGTGGCCCGGGAGATCTTGACGCCCTTCTGCTTCATCTTGAACAGAAGCTCGTCCGCTTCGAAGTGGTAGTGGGTGGAGAAAATCTCGCGGATCAGCGCCGTCCGCTCGGACGTCAGCTTCAGCCCCTGCTGCTGCAGGAAGTCCTGAAATTTGTGAATGTGCCGCTCGACCTGGGCCATGGTCTCTCGCCGCTAGTTGAGATTGAGTCTCAGTAGCTGACGGCGAGTGTAGTGGCGCGGGCGGGCGGGGTCAAGCAAATGCAGCGGGCTCGGCCATTAATACAAATAACTGTTTACGAAAAGCGATGCGCATGTTATTTTCATTGGCAATTCCAAAAACAAGGGGTTTCGCCAATGGCAAGATCGTTGTGGAGAATTCTCGTTCTCGCAGTGTTCGTGCTGTGCCTCGCGCCGTCTCTGTTTGCGGCCGGAAGTTGCTGGTACGAGCCGGTTCTCGAAGTCGTGCTCGTATGCGGCCACTATTCCGACGGCACGAGTAGCTGTCATTATCAATACGAGTGGGGTTACGGATGGAGCTGTGACACGTACGGAGGGGGAGGACCGCTGCCGCCGCCTCCCGGAGGAGGAGGGACTCCGCTGCCACCCCCGCCTCCGGAGCTCGAGATCGAGTCGGTCTCGGACTACAACCCCGATCAGCCGGTTCTGAACATCAGGGTTGCGAACGCGGTCGAATGCACGCTCGGCTACAACGGCTACACGGCGATGACGTTCGCGCCGACCGATCACGTCTTTCTCGATCCCGTGAGCGCGTACGGGCCGTCGACGCCCGTCACCGTCCAGTGCCGCAACAGCGTGAACACGTACGCCACGGCGGTCATGGACATCACGCGCAGCTTCGGGGAAGCCGCGGGCTACAACACCGTCACCGCGGTGTGGACGGTCAACAGCATGGACAGCGAGCCCGAGGTTCTTCAGGGCGACTGGAACCGCGGCCTCCGGCTCGGCTATCGCGAGACCTCCTACAGCGTGCCGACGGTCGACGCGAGGAACGGGCGCTACGAGCACATCACGACCGAGGATCAGATCGCGTCGGCGACGGACCTGGTTCCGAACAGCGACTACCCGCTCGTGTCTCCCGCCTTCGACACGCAATACACCATCAACAATCCGAAGCAGTTGAATCTGTACAACGGGTGGAGCTGCGACGCGAGCGGGATCGTGTTCGGCTATCGCTGGAAGTCCGTCTGCACCGACGTGAACGCATTCGTGCGCGACGGCTCGCCGGGAGGAACCGCGGACCTCACCGAATTCGACGTTCCGATGCAGTGGGTGTTCAGCACGTCCGTCTTTGCCGGGTCCTCGCTCTATGTTGCTCCATAGCATTTTGCTCGCTGCCATGGTTCTGAATCCGCCGAAAGATCCGGAGCGTCTGCGCGTCATCGCCGAGATCGGCGCGCGGCAGATTCGCTATGGCGACGTCTCCTGCGATCGGCTGGTCGTGGAGCGCTACGACCAGTGGCGCAAGGGACGCTCCGTCGATCAGGTTTGCGCCGAGCTGGAGCAGAAGGCGTTCGCCGCCGCGGTGACCGGCCGTCTGCAGGAGCAGGCGTGCGAGCTCGAGCAGTGCCGGCTGTCCGACGCCGAGCTCGCGAAGTATCGCAAGCCGCTGGATGACGCGTTCGTCCGGAAAGCGGCCACGAGTCAACGACTTCAGGCCGAAGCGATGTCTCGCGTCCTCAAAGGCGAGAGCGCGGAGACGGTCTACGAGGCCGTCGGAGCGCAGCTCGGGCAGTCACTCGAGCATTTCAAATTCGAGATCGAACGATTCGAGGCGGCGTGGGCAAAGCCGATCGAGGTGATCGACAGGCTCCTGGCCAAGGACTTCGCCGTCATGGTTCGGGAAGGCAACGAGAAGGGCGCGAAACGTCAGGCCATGCGCGCTTTTCTGCGCACGCGCATCGCGGCAATCGCCTCCGCGAATGGCC
Organism: Thermoanaerobaculia bacterium; assembly: GCA_035248585.1. Classification (GTDB taxonomy): domain Bacteria; phylum Acidobacteriota; class Thermoanaerobaculia; order Gp7-AA8; family Gp7-AA8; genus QHVT01. Next base: position 4,825 of record DATFHJ010000053.1, on the reverse strand, counting down.
AATCCGACGAGCAGGCCGCCGACGCCTACCTCGCGGAGCTCATGAAGAAAGCCGGCGTCCACGTGGTCGACTCACGATTCAAACTTCCAACCGGGAAAGAGGTGTTCCTGTGAACCTGCGACTCATTGCTGTTTGCGGTTTCCTCCTGCTGTTCGGCGCCGGCGCCGTGCTCGCCGAGCCGGCGACGATCAACATCAATATCCAGCCGAAGGCCTCGGCGCCGTTGCAGCTCGCCTACGCGAAGCGGCTTATGCAGGACATTCACGTCGCGCAGAGCTCTCGCGACCGCCATGCGGCCGTCGCCAATGCCACCTTCAATCTGATGGCCGTCGAGCACGGCTGGCCGAATGACCGCGTCTCGGTGCGCGAGGCGAAAGCGTGTCTGGCGATCGCGTACGTCGAGGGCGAGATGCCGCGCAATGCATTGGAAGCGGCCGACGCGGCGTTGCGCGATGTGCAGGACGATCATCGTTCTCACTACGCCCGCGGCTGGGCGCTGGAGCGCCTCGGAAGAACCGCCGAGGCCGCGACCGAATATGAAAACGTCGTGGAGACGTTCGACTGGCGGCGCGGCGGATTCGAGAACGTGCGAATCGGCGTTCGGGTCACGTACTTTTTCGAGCAGGCCAAGCGTCACGATCTCGCGGCGAAAATCCTGCGCCATGCGGCGTCGGAGCCGGGCCTCGCGCCGACGTCGCGCGTGAATCTGGCGATGCAGATGATCGAACAGCTGCAGCTCAGCGGCGCCGCGGTCGCGAAGAAGGACGTCGAGCTTCTGCGCGAGTCGCATCGCGCCTCGCTCGGGACGACGCTCATGCCCGCGCAGCGCGCGATCATCACGCGAGCCGAAGAAAAACTCAAGAAGTTGGACGGGGCGGCGCATTAGCCGCCCCGCTTTTTACAACGACGTTCGCACCGCCTCCGCCGCCTTCCGGATGCCCGGTTGCCGTGGGTCGATGGTGAGCGAACGGTTCCAGAAGTCGAGCGCGCGGCCGTAGTCTTTTTTCTTCGCGTAATAGATGCCGAGGTTGTTCAACGCCAGCGTCGAGGACGGCTGCAAGCCGAGGGCGCGCTCGAGTTCGGGGACGCCCTCGGTGTAGCGGCTGGCTTGCGCCAGCGCGCTGCCGAGGTTCGCGGCGATGAGGTACGACTGCGGGAAGATCTGCTTGCCCTTGTAGAGCAGCTGGATCGCGCGCGAGGTCATGTTCTTCGAGCGATAAAGCGCGGCGAAGTCGGCGAACCAGCGGTCCGCGTTCGGCAAGCCGCGCGCGACCGCCTGCACGAACACCTCATCCGCCGCCGTGTACTGCTGCTTGTCGAACAGCACCATGGCCAGGTTCAGGTACGGCGTGAAGCGCGCGGGATTCATCTCGATCGCACGCTGCAGCGCCTCGATCGCCTCCGAATACTTTCCCTGCTTGCGCAGCTCGATGCCCTGGTTGTTCCAGTACGCGTACGCGCCGAACTGCTGCGGCGTCTGCATCCGCGCGGTCTGCGACCGCGACGGCAGATCCTCTTCCTCGAACATCGGCTGCATGCGCGACGGATCGACGAGATGTCCGATGGCCTGCAGCTTCTGCGTGTAGCGCCGCGGATCGATTCCCGCCGCGCCGACGGGACGTCCGGCGAAGAATTCGTTGTAGCTGACGACGCGCACGGACGTCACCGCTGAGAGATCGCGGAACACCCATGGCGCGAGATCGCCCGGCATCTCCACCGACTTCGGCAGGCCGAGCACGGCCAGCACCGTCGGGGCGACGTCGTAGAGCGTCAGCGTGTGATAGCCGCCCGACGCCGCGACGTGATTGCCGTAGGCGATGAAGATTCCGGGATTGCGATGATCGGAGAGCGCGCTGCGCCCGACCGGCTGCGTGCGCGGCCTTGCCTTGTCCCAGCGGAATCCGTGCGCCGACAGGATGATCACCGTCGTGTCCTCGGTCAGCACTTTCATCCACTCGCCGATCAGCCGATCGACCTCGGAGTAGTAATTCGCGACAGTCGGCCAGTACTTGCGGAAGTTCTCCTGCGAGATCCCTTCGCGATACGGCGGGTGATACGGCGCGAAGAGATGATTCACCGCGTCCGTGCCCTCGTACGACATCATCATGAGCAGCGGCTGCCGCTGCTGATACAGCTGGATCGCCGCGCGATGATCGCTCCACGTCTTCGAGAGCACGTCGCGGAAGACGAGCACGGGATCGCTCGGATTGTTGCCGGCGACCGCGTTGTCGAATTCGGTCGCGCTGATGTTGAGGAAGCGTCCGATCTGTCCGTGTCCCAGCGATTCCGGCGCCACGAGCTGCGACTGCACGCGCGGCGCAAGCTCGCGCGGCCACACCGCGTTGCGCGACAGATCGACCGGCGTGTCGAACGTCACCGCGCCGTCCGGCGTCGGCGGCCAGGCCGTCCACCAGTCGGTGACCACGGCCGACCGTCCGAAAACATTGGCGATGTCCCACAGCGCCGGCACGCGCCGCGCCGAGGCATCGACGGGACGGTTGTTGATCGAGAAGTCGATGACGCCGTGGCGGTCGGGCTGCAGCCCCGTGGCGACGGTCGTCCACACCAGCGGCGAGACCGTCGGCTGGATGGTCTGAATCGAGCCGGTCGTGCCGCCGCGCGCGAGCGCCTGGATGTTCGGGATTCGTCCGTCGTGCGACAGCTCGGTGATCAGCTCCCAGTCCGCGCCGTCGATGGCGAAGATGGCCACGCGTCCGGCCACGCCGCGCGCGCCGCGGCGCAGCTCGCCCCGTTTGTACTCGAGCAGCGCGCGGCGATCCGCTTCCATCCGCGAGATCTCGAACGCCGTCACCTGCAATCCGCTGCGCGCGAGATGGCGTGTCACGATCTGGCGCAGCACGCCGCGCTGCCGCGCGAACTGCGACGTCGGCGAGAGCAGTTCTTCGATCGGGAACTGCTGCGTCACGGCCGATACAGCCTCGCCCACGCGCGTGCGAATCCACGCGCTCCACCCGTCGCGCACGAGGCGCCGCGAGTCGGGCAGCCGCTGGCCCGGCAGCGTGAAGCGGAGCCGATAACTGACGGTGACGGGAACGCCTTCCTTCGAGCTGATGCGAACGAGCCCGTCGCGCTGCGCCGAGCCTTCGCGCTTGTCGAATTCCAGCCGGTAATAGCGATGCGGCGGCAGGAACGTGACGTGGTTCCGCACGAGGCGCACGTAGCCGTTGCGCTTGTCGACGCCGAAGATCAGCCGCCGCGACGACGGCAAGAACATGCTGACGATGAGGTAGAGGACCGCGGCCAGGCCGGCGGTCAGGGCGAGGGCGCGAATCGGGCGCGAGCGAAACATCCGGTGCGGCTAATGAAAGAAATACGCCTACTTGCGCCGCTTCACCAATTGCTTGACCTCATCATTCCCGATCGCGCTCTGCGCGGAGATGATCACCGCGGCCGTTCCTTCGCGAAATGCGGGGATGTTGCAGCGGATGGTGGCGGTGCCGTCGGCGGCGGTTTTGCCGCGGAAAATGACCCGCGGCGGCTCGACGGTCGAGATCACTTTCACCTCGATCGCCGCAGCCGGAATCGGCGCCTGCGAGAGGCTCTTGCGCGCGGCGACGCGCATCTCCACGGTCGCGCCGGCGAAGAAGTCGGTCTCGTTGAGAAGCGCGAGCTCGAGATGCTCGCTCTCGGCCTCCGAGGCCAGGTAGTCGATGATCACCTGATCGAGCGTCTTGTCCTCGTCGACCGGCGCGTCGAGCACGGCCGCGGCCGGCGCGTCCTGCGCCAGCGTCGGCGTGGAGGCCGGCGTCCGCGTCACGCCGCCCGTGGTCGTGTCGGCCGGCGAGTCGAAGCGCCCGCGCTTGATCGCCGCGATCATCGTGCGGTGCTGCTGCTCCATCAGCCCGCCGATCCATTTGTCGTCCACGCCGGTCTTCAACTGCTCCGCGTACGACGTCTTTTTCGACGCCAGGATCTCGCCGCCGACGTACACGAGCGACTCGATGTAAGGATTCCCCACGCCCTTGTCCTCGGTCTGGACGTGGTAGACCTTCTCGTTGTGCTTGATGTCGGTGTTAAAGCCGGTAATCACGGAAGTGTCAGATTTTACTAGTTCTGATCGAGCCACGCGCGGAGATACGCAATCTGCTCGCGGACGCGCGAGCGGTCCTCGCTCGCCGGCGTCAGCGCGAGGTAGCGCTCGAACAGCTCGATGGCCTGCCGGTACGCGTGCATCTGCATCGCCAGGCCGGCGCGATCGCGAATCTCCCACGCGTCGTGATCGTCGAGGATCAGCAGGCGGTCGATCGACGCCGCCGCGCGGTGCAGATCGTGCCGCGCGAGATACGCCGCCTTCAGTTGCGCCAGCTCGCGGGCGAGGATCTCTTTCGGCGAGAACGAGCGCAGGTGATGCTCGCGCAGCTGCACGCCGCCGCCGTACAGCTCATCGAGAATCTTCTGCAGCTCGAGCGTCGACAGCACGCGCCCGCCGTCGAACGGATCGACGACGACCACACCGAACGCGCCCGTGAATTTGACGAGGAACCGTCCCGGCAGCGAGACGCCGGTCGCTTCGACGCCCGCGCGGCGCGACAGCTCGATGTAGAGAACCGACAGCGTGATCGGCAAGCCCGCGTGACGCTCGAGCGCTTCGCTCAGCAGCGCGCTGCGCGGATCGTAGTAGTCGTCATTCTCGCCGTGGAATCCTTCTTCCTCGAACAGCAGGCGGTTGATCGTGTCGACGATGCGCTCGACGTCGCGCGATCCTTCGAGCCGCCCGCGCACGGCCTCGCTCCACGACTCGACTTCCACGAGATGCCGCTCGACGTCGACGGCAGGATTTTCCTCGAGGGCGATGACCAGCGAG
>DATFHJ010000052.1:0-3226 GCA_035248585.1 Thermoanaerobaculia bacterium | reverse complement strand
TCGTCGCTCTTCATGCGTCCGTGCATCATCGCCACGCGGCGGTTCGGAAAGCGCCGCACTGTTGATTCGAATCCGTGGGTCAATGGTTTCAGGTTCGTCTTCTCCGACTCTTCGATGATCGGATAGACGATGTAGATCTGCGCTCCTCGGCCGACCTCCTCGTCGATGAAGTCGTACACGCGCTCGACGTCGTGCGCGGCGCGGACGGCGGTCTTGATGCGCAGGCGGCCGGGCGGGAGCTCGTCGATGACGGAAAGCTCGAGGTCGCCGTAAATGGCGAGCGCGAGCGAGCGCGGGATCGGCGTGGCGGTCATGACGAGGATGTCCGGCATCTCGCCTTTCGCGAACAGTTTCTGCCGCTGCTCGACGCCGAAGCGATGCTGCTCGTCGACGATCGCCAGGCCGAGCGACTTGAACTTCACGCGGTCTTCGAGAAGCGCATGCGTGCCGACGGCGAGCTGGATGTAGCCGTCGCGCAGGCCGGCCAGGAGCGTGCGGCGCTCGCCGGCGGACATCGAGCCGGTGGCCCGGGCCACGACGATTGAGCCAGCGGCCGTTGCCCGCTCGTCAAGTAGTTGACCAATGCGCTGATAGTGCTGCTCGACCAGGATCTCCGTCGGCGCGAGCAGCGCGGCCTGGTGTCCGTTGCGGATCATCAGGATCGCGGCGATGAGGGCGACGATGGTCTTGCCCGAGCCGACGTCGCCCTGCAGCAGGCGGTACATCGGTTTGGAGGAGCGGAGATCGTCGGCGATTTCGCGTAGCACACGTTTTTGTGCATCCGTGAGGCGGAACGGCAGGATTCGTTTCACCTCCTCGCGCAACTCGTCGTCGATCGTGACGGCGCGCGTCTTTGTCTGCACTTCGTCGTTGGCGCGGCGGACGCGCAGCGCGAGCTGGAGCGTGAAGAACTCCTGCAGGATCACGCGCAGGTGCGCGGGCGAGCGCTGGCGAAGGAAGTCGTCATTGAGCTCGCTCGGCTGATGGATCGCGCGAATCGCGGTGTGCAGGTCGATGACCTCGAGCTCCTTGCGGATCTCTTCAGGGAGTGGATCCTCCATCGCCGGCAATGCTTCGAGTGCCTGGCCGATGATCTTCCGCAAGGCCTTCGGCGGCACGTTGCCGATCTTCGAGTAGATGGGAACGACCGATCCTTCTTCATCCTCGGCGCCTTCGAATTTTTCCCAGTCCGGGCTCTCGATCGTCAGCGCCGCGCCGTAGCCGGTGATGCGCGGGATTCCGTAGACCGCGAGGCGATCGCCGCGTTTGATCGAGTCGGCGAGAAAGCGCTGGTTGAACCAGATCAATTTGACGGACCCGCTGCCGTCATCGAGCACGGCCTCGAAGAGCTGCATGCGCTTGCGCGGCGAGACGCGGGCGACGGCCGAGACCACGCGGCCGCGCAGCAGCACCGGCGTGTCGATCAGCTTGCCGAGGTCCGAGACGCGGGCGGGATGGCGGCGGTCTTCGTAGCGAAAGGGGAAGAAGAAAATGAGATCGCGGACGGTCTCGATGCCGGCATCGGCGAACAGGCGGGCGCGTCCTTCGCCGACGCCTTTGAGAAATTGAACTGGAAGGTTGGGTTCGATGGCCACGATCAGTCGAAGACGACTTTCATCGAAATCAGTCCAATCTTCAACAAATCTCCATCGTGTAGAGTCACCGGGACGCCGGTCGGGATGCGCTGTTCGTTCACGTACGTGCCGTTGACGGTGCCGACCTCTTCGAGGGCGAGATACTCGTTGCCGCTCTTGATGATCTTCGCGTGGCGGCGCGAGACGGAGCGGTTCGTGTCGACGGAGGTGAGATCGATATCCGGAAGGATGCCGGTGACGGGATCGGCGCGGCCGATGGTGGTCTCGTCGCCGTTGCTGAAGAAAAACGCCGTGCCGGTGGCGACGTCGACGACGCGATGCCGCGCGGCTTTCGGCTGCGGGGCGTTGATGGTGGCGTCGAGCGCGACGTGATCGACGTCGACTTCGCGGCCGACGAGTTTCTCGAGGAGCGTGTTCGCCTCGCGGAGACGCTTCGAGTATTTGCGGATGATCCGCACCGCGACTTCCGGGTTCTTGCGGAGCATCTCGTCGAAGCGCGAGCCGTTGATGGCCACGACTTTGACGTCGGTGAAGGCGACGGCGTCGGCGGTGCGGGGCATGGCCTCGAGGAGCGCCATCTCGCCGAAGAAGTCGCCTTTCTCAAGACGGGAAAGCTGGTGCGACTCGCCGCCGATGTGCTTGACGATGTCGACCGTGCCCTCGTGGATGATGTACATCTCCGTGCCGAGGTCGCCCTGCTGGAAGATGCGCTCCCCGGCGGCGAAGGCGAGCTGGGCGTCGCGGACCGGATCTTTCCCGCCGCCGCTGCCACCCGTGGTTTTGAACACCGCCTTCATGGTTTTCTTTTTTGGGTATCAGGTAATAGGTGTCAGGTATCAGGGGGGGCGCCACCCGATGTCCTGATACCTCTTACCTAAGACCTAATACCTCACTGCTGGTTCCATCACCGTCAATGTGCATTCGCCAGTCGTGAGACGCACGCGCGTACCGATGGGCATCAGGAGGTTGTTGCCATGATGGCCAAAGGGCAGGTTTTGTACGACCGGAATGCCGAAGGACCCAAAAAACTCGCGCAGGAGAACGAGCAATTCTGCTTCGTCTCCGCAGTTTTTCAGCGCTCCAATGATCACACCTCGGATTTTTTTCATTCTGCCAGACAGCCGTAGGTGGGTCAACATACGGTCGATGCGATAGACCGGCTCGTCGACGTCTTCCCAGAACCAGATGCCGTCTTCGATCCAGAAGTCATACGGCGTTCCGGCGAGCGACGTCGTGAGCGCGAGACAGCCACCGAACAGCAGGCCTTCCGCTTCTCCGTCCAGCACCACATCCCTCGTCGTGAACGGCCGGACCAGCGGCGCTGCGCCGGCCAGCATCGACCAGAACCATTCGTCGATGTCCGGCGAGAGTCGCGCGTGAAAATCGAGGTTCAGCATTGGGCCGTGGAATCCGGCGACGCCGGCATGAATCGCCATTGCCTGATGGATTGCCGTGATGTCGCTGAAGCCGACGACCGGGCGCGGATTGTCGCGGAGCGCGGCGTAGTCGACGCGGTCGAGAATGCGCATCGCGCCGTATCCGCCGCGGCTGAAGAAAAATGCGTCGTATTCGAAAGATCTAAAGAATCGGTTTAACTCTTCCGCGCGCTCGTCATCGCTGCCGGCGAGATA
>DATFHJ010000051.1:0-4120 GCA_035248585.1 Thermoanaerobaculia bacterium | reverse complement strand
GTTGAAGCGCCGCACGATCTCGCGCGAGAGCTCGAGGTGCGAGGCCTGGTCTTCGCCGACCGGCACGAACGCCGCGCGGTAGACGATGATGTCTGCGGTCTGCAGCAGCGGGTAGCCGAGGAAGCCGTAGGTGTTGAGGTCTTTCTCCTGCAACTGCTCCTGCTGGTCCTTGAACGTCGGCACGCGCTCGAGCCACGGCAGCGGCGTGACCATCGAGAGCAGGAGATGCAGCTCCGCGTGCTCCTTCACTTCCGACTGCAGAAAGAGCACGGTGCGCTTCGGATCGATTCCGGCGGCGAGGAGGTCGGCGGCGGCGTTGAACGACGCCTCGCGGACTCTCGACGTGTCGGCGTAATCCGAGGTCAGCGCATGCCAGTCGGCGATGAAGATGAATGACGGATAACGGTCCTGCAGCTCGACCCAGTTTTTCACTGCGCCGAAGTAGTTGCCGAGATGAATGCGGCCCGTCGGACGGAGTCCGCTGAGCACATATTGGGGTGACTGATTCAAGAGGAGCTCTCGGGTCAAAAAATGAGGGCGCAGTGTAGCAGAGGTTCACCGGAACGCCGGGCGCTTCTCCCCCTCGCAAGCTGCTCCGAGACCGTTCGCTTTTCCGCTGAGGACAAACTTCGTCACCGCGTCGCGCACGCACTGCGGACTGCCGGAGTGGGCCATGCCTTCGACCACCATGTGCGTGCTACCAGGAAAGAGGCGCTTCATCTCCTCGCCCCAGCGCGGCGGCGTGTCGGGATCGAGCGTGCCGGAGATGATGAGCGCGGGCACGCGCGCCTTCTTGTTGATCGCGTGACGCAGCGGCGCAGCCGGCCATTCGCGGCACACGCGCAGCAGCGCGAGCGGCAGCGCGGGGCCGCTGAACGTGTTGCGCGCGGCGTCGATCGCTTCGCGCTCCGTAAATCGCGAGACGTCCTCGGCGCAGGTGACGCTGAGGAAGAGGCCGAGGTTCAGCACGCGGTCGATCGCCGCGCCCGCGTTCATCATCGGCTGCAGCGGCGCGAAGTCGCCTTTTGCCGCCGACGCGATCATCAATGGAAGCGCACGTTGCGTGTCGGCGCTGTACAGCATGCGCCGAACGGCGCCCGCGAAAAATTCGTGATGAATGCTCGCGAACTGCGTTTTCAGATCGGGATACTTTTCGCGGCACGTCGCATCCGCTGCGCAGTCGGCAAAGACACGATCGAGCGCCGCTTGCGCGGACGCGGCAAAGTACAGCGGATTGCGGAGCGCGAACGGCGTGACGGCTTTCATCGTCACGGTGCGCACGCGCTTCGGATAGCGCTGCGCGTAGACCATCGCCAGCCGCGCGGTGTACGAGCTGCCGTAGATGTTGATGCGCTCGTATCCGAGCGCGCGACGGATGTCCTCCATGTCGTCCGCGGCGTCGGCGGTCGTGTACGACTTCAGCTCGGCCTTCTGCGCGAGCGCGTCGCGGCACGGCGCGATTTTCTCGACGGGGATCTGGCCGGCGAGGAATGCGCGATTGGCGTCCTCGCCCATCGGACAATCGAGCGCGTTCGATGCTCCGGTGCCGCGCATGTCGAAGAAGACGACGTCGCGCGTCGCGGCGATGTCCGGAAAGTTCGCGACCCAGGACTTCGCGTCGGGGATCGAGGCGATGCCCGGACCGCCGCCGGTCAACGCGAACATCGGATCCACCTTTTTGTTCGCACTCTCGGCCGGGATCACGAGCACGCGAATTGGAATGGTGCGTCCGTTCTTGATCGCGCGGTTCTCCGGAACCTGGATCGTGGTTTCCTGGGCCGCCGCGGTCGTTGCCAAGAGAAGAATGATGAGTAGCCGGTGCATGAGATTTCCTCCGCAGCGATCTCACGCAACGGCGGCGAAAAAGTTCGCCGGAATCGCGATTCCGGACGTCTTCGCCGTCAATTCGGACACTGCCGGCGGTACGCGGAGGGCGTCGTCGAGGTCTCTTTGCGAAACGCGGCGTTGAACGTCGATTTCGAACGGAACCCAGCGGCCTCGGCAATCGCGACGATCGAGAGGTGGCTGGACCGCTGATCGATCAGCCGCCGCTTCGCTTCTTCGACGCGCCAGGCATTGATCCAGTCGTTGAAGTTTCGCCCGAGCTGGTCATTGATGATTTGGGAGAGGTGCTTCGACGGCACGGCCAGCCGCTGCGCGAGCGCGTCGACGGTGAGCTCGGGATCGAGGTACGGCTTGTCATCGTTGAAGTGCGCGAGCAACTTGCGCAGGATCGCTTCCGACCGCTCGTCCGTCAGCGTCGAGCGGACATACTTTTTCTCCGCCACCCGGCCGCGCAGCAGCGCGGCCGTGATGAGCAACGCGCCGAACGCGAGGAGCGACGGGATCACGCGCGGCGAGATCGCGCCGGCCAGCCGCGCAACGGCGCCGAGCCAGATTGCGACGAACGTCCATTGCGAGATCCAGAGCGTGCGGTCGGCGCGGTCGTGCCGCATCAGGACACGCAGTGTCGCCGCGAGATAGAGCGCGGCCTGCACGACGATCACGCCGAGAAGCATCACCCGCGCGGGATGCGAAAGGACGAGCGCGACCGCGCAGCCCGCTGCCGGAATCGCATGCATCCATGGACGCGAGCCGATCTCGCCGGTGAGCGTCGCGCGCACGAAGAGATAGAAGAGCGGGCTGAGGAGGTAGTTGAACGGAAGATGCACGCGCGCGAGCGGCGGGATCGCGTCCATCACCACCGAGCCGGCGATGATTACGCCGAGGTTCGCCGCGAACATCGCGAAGAGGCGCTGCGACAGCGAGCGCGACGTCGAGAAGACCACTGCCATCACGAACAGCTGCGCGGCACCTGCGACACAGAGCAGCGAAAGCAGATCGACGGTGATCACATCTGTGCTTACGAAGAGCGACGCGTTCGGTTGCGTGTCAGTTGCTGAACGCCAGGAAGGCGGCAATGCCGATCACGATCGGCGCGAGGGCGACGATGGCCATCGAGGCGAAGCCGCGCAGCGACGAAAAGCGGTGCGCCTCGCCCATCGCGCGGCTGGAGACGATGATGTACCAGACGAGCGTCGTCAGCTCGAGCAGGCCGAAGATGAGCGCGACGAGACAGCCGGCGCCGAAGTCGTCCATGTGGATGCTGAAGTTCTCGTTCGGCCCGTCGGGCCGCGCGGGATTGCGCGTCCAGCCGAGGAAGAAGGCTGGGATTCGGTACGCAAGTGCCCAGATCGCGGGCGCGAATCCCCAGGCCAGTGCCGTGCGAACGTCGGAGTGGCTGCCTTGCCCTTCGAGAAATTTGCCGGCGAGATAAATGAGCCAGGCGAAGAAGTAGAACAACAGGATCAGCACCACCGCGGTGAGGAGCATCGCGAACACGATCATCGCCGTGGCGTACGGGACGCTCTTCAGCGGAGCGCGCACGTTGTTGTTGCCGAGTAAACCGGAGAACGCTGCCAGGACGAGCAACGGCAGGATGCGCCGGCGCGGATCGTCGAGGATCTCGCGGATCGTCGTGCGCGGCCAGATGCAGACTCGTCCGAGGCGGCGGAGGAATGTCATCGTCAGTCCTTCGATCAATCCTTTGCTGTGGCTGCCGGAACCGGCACGCCCAGCAGCCGCTGCGCGATTTCCTCGGCGCGCGGGAGGCTCTCCTCGATCGTGGCGATGGCGAGGTCGCGCGCCTTCTCCATCAGGTCGTAGTCGCGGAGGATGTTGCCCATGCGGAATCGCAGCGCGCCCGACTGGCGCGTGCCGAGAAACTCGCCGGGACCGCGGATCTGCAGATCGTGCTCCGCCACTTCGAATCCATCGTGCGCCTTCTCGAACATCCGCAAACGATCTTTCGCCTCGCCTGCCACGCGCTCTTCATGCAGCAGGATGCAATACGACTTGCGCGTGCCGCGGCCCACGCGCCCGCGCAGCTGATGCAACTGCGAGAGGCCGAAGCGATCGGCGTCGACGATCAACATGATCGACGCGTTCGGGACGTCGATGCCGACCTCGATCACCGTCGTCGCGACGAGGATGTCGATCTCTCCGTCGCGGAAGCGGCGCATCGTCGCGTCACGTTCCTCGGGCGGGATTCGCCCGTGGAGCAGCGCCAGCCTCCGGCCGGCGAATGGCCCGGCGGCGAGCGCCTCGTACTCGACCGTCG
>DATFHJ010000050.1:0-14731 GCA_035248585.1 Thermoanaerobaculia bacterium | reverse complement strand
AACAGCGCGAGCGCACCGGCCGCGGCGGCGATGGTGAAGGGGACGTAGATCGGGAGGAGATAGCGGACGCCGAGGTCGAGGCGGGTCGGCAACACGGTGGCGAGCATGGCGATCGTGGCGAGGAGCCACTGCGTGGAGCGGCGGGCTTCAGCCCGCCGATTGTTTCCGGCGGGCTGAAGCCCGCCGCTCCACCAAAATACCAACGAGGCGATGGTCGTCTTCACCGCGAGCGCCAGCGGGAAATACCACCACCAGCCATCCCTGCTCCACCGGCCGAGCGCGTAGACGTCGTAGTGATCCTTGACGATGAGATGCATTCCCTTCACGCCGGCAAGGAACGGCGCGACATGAAAGCCGTAGCTCACCCAAAGCGCGAACGCCGCTCCGATCAGCATGACGGGAATCGCGCGCCACTCGCGAAACAGGCCGCGATGGAAGATCGCCAGCGCGAGGCACGCCGCAACGACGAATGGACCGCAGGTGAACTTGAATCCGAGCGCCAGGCCGAAGGCGAGTCCAAAGAGCAGCGCGCGCAACAGCGTGCGCCGCTCGATCCAGCGCACGAACGCGAAGAGCGCGAGCGCGGTGCCGGCCACCGCGGGCATGTCGTGATTGGCGATGCCGGCGAAGCCGAGGACGAGCGGCTGCATCGTGAAGAGCAGCGTGGCCAGCGCGCCGCCGCCCGGCCCCAGCTCGCGGCGCGCGATGCGCCAGACGCAAGCCGCGGCCAGCGCGAAGAAGAGCAGGTTTTCCGCGCGGGCGAGGACGAGATTCGTTCGATACTCGTCGCGCGAGTAGAACGTCCTGCCGACGAATTGCTTCACGTCGCCGGCCGGATCGTAGTCGACGCCGGCCGCGAGCAACGGCGCCGCGAAGAGCACGCGCGGCAGCGGCGGGTTTTCCGGGAGCAGCGTGTAGCGATGCTGAATCAGCAGCTCGATGCCGGCCGTCACGTGCACCGGCTCGTCGGTCGTGGCGGAGAGTACGGAGAGGGTCGCCGCGACGCGCAGCAGTGCGACGACGATCAGCGCGACCGCGGCCTTATCGATCCTTGACGAAGACATCGAGCACGACTTCAGGGTGGCGGAATCCGATCTCCGCGCCCTGGAAACGGCCCTCGTACCACATCCCGATCCGCTCCGCGACTTTCTTCGACGGCGCGTTGTCGGGATTGATGACGGCGATCGCGCGCGGACGCTCCAGCGTCTCGAGCACGTATCGCAGCATCATCCGCCCCGCTTCCGACGCCAGCCCGCGTCCCCACGCGTTGCGCTCCAGGATCCAGCCGATCTCCAGGACACCGGTCGCGAGCGGCTGCGTGCCGGAGATCCCGATGATCCGCCCGCTCTCCGCGTCGACGAGCGCGCCCATGCAGAAGCCGTGCTCCGCGAGCTGGCGCTCCTGCCGGTCGTAAAACTCATCGATCTGTTCTTCGGTGTACGCGACGCCGCCGGTCAGATACCGCGTGACCTCGACGTCGCGCGTCAACGCCGCGAACGTCTCTCGCTCCGCGCGCTGCCACGGGCGGAGGAGAAGACGCTCGCTGCGAAGCTCAAACTGGCTCATGACTCTCGCGCATCGTCTCACGGAACCGCTCGCGCTCCTCGGGGGTCATCTGCTCCCACCGCCCGGCCCAGCGGCGGCGGCCGCGATGCCCGCCGCCGAAGCCGAATCCGCCGAAGAGAATGCGGCTCAGCGCGAGAATTCCGAGGGCCTGCCAGAACGTGATCTGCGGAAACCCGAAGAGCGACGGCAGCAGCCAGTTCCACAGCCCGCGCACGATGCCGCCGCCGAGCAGCGTGAACAGCACCATCCCCAGAATCGCCGCGGGAACGATGAAGATCCATTTCTTTTTCCTGGTCATGTTCGACTCCCTCATCCTTTCACTTCGTCGTACAAGCGCCGCAGCCGCTCGCGCAGATGCAGCACCGCATATCGTTTGCGGCCGAGCAGCGTGTTCAGATTGACGCCGCTCTCCGCCGCCAGCTCTTTGAAGCTGCGCCCTTCCAACTCGTGCGCGACGAACACGTCGCGCTGTTCCGCCGGCAGCTCGCCGAGCGCAATCTCCAGCTCGTCGAGGAGCACGCGCCGCGCGTACAACGCGTCGGGCCCCGCATCGGGCGACGGCAGGAGATCCTCGAGCGACAGCAGCTCATCGTCTTCATCGACGATGACGGTTTCCGCAAAGCGCTCCGGCTTTTTCTTGCGAAAGAGATCCGTGATGCGATTGCGCGCGACGCGAAAGAGCCAGCCGGTCATGTGATCGATCGGCATCAGCAGCCGGTTCGCTTCCACGAGGCGGTAAAACACATCCTGCAGCACATCCTCGGCGTCCCGCGCGTCGGGCACACGCCGGCGGATGAAGTCGCGGAGCCGCGACTGCTCGCGACTGACCACGTCGACGATCTGCCGGTCCTGTTCGTGTGCCATCGCCGCGTCCCTCATCTACAGGCGTAGACGAATGGGAAATGCGGATATTGTGGCGTGATGCGCCGTTTTGCTCTGCTCTTCGTCGTTTCGCTCTGCCTGCACGCGCAGGAAGCGCTGCCGCCGTGGTCGCGGGGGATGCTCGACATCCACCAGATCAGCACCGGCCGCGGCAACAGCGCGTTCTTCCGCTTTCCCGACGGGACGACGCTGCTCGTCGATGCCGGAGCGGCGGCGAACGGGATGGAGCTGGCGAACGCGGAGCCGCGCCCGAACGCCACGCGCACGCCGGGCGGCTGGATCGTGCGCTACATCACGAACGCGATGGCACCCGAGGCGCCGCGCCTCGACTACGCGCTGATCACGCACTTCCATCCCGATCACATGGGCAGCGTGACGGCGGCATCGCCGGCGTCACGAAGCGGCGAGTACAAGCTCACAGGCATCACCGAAGTCGGCGAAATGATTCCGATCGGCACGCTCATCGATCGCGGGACGTCGTTTCTGCCGCCGCCCGACGATGCGATGTGGAAGAACTATCGCGCGTTCATCGCCGGCCGGCAGATCCATCACGAGCCGATTCGCGTCGGACAGGCGGATCAGATCGTGCTGCGCAAGGACGCCGCGGCGTTCCCGTCATTCGAAGTGCGCAACGTCGCGGCGAACGGGATCGTGTGGACGGGAAAAGGCAACGAGACCCGCACGATCTTTCCTCCGCTCGAATCGATCACCATCGCCGAGGACAAGCCGAACGAGAACATGTGCAGCATCGGCCTGCGCATCCGCTACGGCAAGTTCGATTTCTTCACCGGCGGCGACATGCCGGGCGCTCCCGACGCCGGCGGGCCGGCCTGGCATTCCGTCGAGACCGCGGTGGCGAACGCGATCGGCCCGACGGACGTGCACGTCGTCAATCACCACGGCTCGATCTCGCCCGCCAGCCCGCACTTCCTGGCCACCCTGCGCTCGCCGGTGATGATCCTGCCGGCCTGGTCGCCGACGCATCCGTCGCAGGACTCGCTCAAGCGCATGCTCACGATGCGGTTGTATCCCGGACCGCACGACATCTTCGCGGTGACGATGCGCGAGCCGGCGAAACTGAGCATCGGCGCGCGCGTCGACCAGATGAAGGCCACGCACGGCCACATCGTCGTGCGCGTCTCGCCGGGCGGCGAGCAGTACAAGGTGTTCGTGCTTGACGATACGTCCGAGGCGGCGAAGGTCGTGGCGGTGTTCGGGCCGTACAGCGCGCAGTAGTCTTTGGACTGCGGCAGCTTGCTGCCGCTTTTGGACACGGCGGCTAGACGCGGTCGGCGTCAAACGCCTCGATCTCACGCCAGGCAATGTCTGCACCCCACCTGCCGAAACATGCGTCCTTTTAGAAGGAGGGACGGAAGTCGATCTTTTCCTACCGGGTATAGTTCGCCTCATGAAACGCGCTCTCTTGCCGCTCCTCGTTCTCCTCTGCATCGCCACGTTCGCCACCGCCGGGGAGCCGGCCTTTGACGCGGAGCTCGCGAAGAAGCTCGGGGCGGACGAGCGTGGGATGCGGATGTACGTCCTGTGCATCCTGAAAACCGGGCCGAAGGATGCGGAGATCAAAGGCGACGAGCGGAAGGCGATCTTCGAAGGGCACTTCGCGAACATCGGGCGGCTCGCGGACGAGGGGAAGCTTGCGGTAGCGGGGCCGTTCGGGAAGAACGACAAGAGCTATCGCGGGCTGTACATCTTCAACGTGGCGACGGTCGACGAGGCGGAGAAGCTGGTCGTGCTCGATCCGGCGGTCAAGGCCGGCGTGTTCGTTCCCGAGCTGACGCTCTGGTACGGAACGGCGGCGATGATGGTCGTGAACGACACGCACAAGAGAATTGAAAAGCCCAAACAGTGAGCACTCGCTTCGTGGCCGCGTGGCCGTCGTCGCGGGCGCGACGCGCGGCGCGGGACGCGGGATCGCGGCCGCGTTAGGCGAGGCCGGAGCGACCGTCGTCTGCACCGGGCGCAGCACGCGCGCGCTGGGCTCTTCGCGCTCCGACTACAAACGGCCGGAGCGGATCGAAGACACGGCGGATCTCGTCACGCGGCTCGGCGGCACCGGCATCGCCATGGGGGTCGATCACCTGAATTCCGCGGAGGTCGCGCAGCTCGCGGATCATCTTCGCGAAACGCACGGACACATCGACATCCTGGTGAACGACATCTGGGGCGCGGAGGTGCTCAAAGGCACCCCGAGCGAGTGGAACACGCCCATCTGGAAGCACGATCTCGAGAAAGGCCTGCGCATCCTCCGCCTCGGCGTGGAGACGCATCTCATCACCTCGCATCACCTGCTGCCGCTGGTCGTGAATCAGCCCGGCGGATTGCTCGTCGAGGTCACGGATGGAACGTTCGAGTACAACTCGGCGCACTACCGCATCTCGGCGTTCTATGACCTGGCCAAGATCTCGGTCAATCGCCTGGCGTTTTCGCTGGGACACGAGCTCGCGCCGCACGGCGCAACCGCGGTGTCGATCACGCCGGGGTGGCTGCGGTCGGAGATGATGCTCGAAAATTGGGGCGTCACCGAGGAAGGCTGGCGTGACGCGCTCGCGAAGGCTCCTCCCGGCTTCGCGCAATCCGAGTCGCCGCGATACGTCGGCCGCGCCGTCGCCGCGCTCGCCGCGGATCCGGATCGGCATCGCTGGAATCAGCAATCCGTGACCTCCGCGCAACTCGCGAAGATCTACGGCTTCACGGATCTCGACGGCACGCAGCCGGACAGCTGGAGCCTAGAGGAGTAGCTTGTCGATCGTGATCGGCAGGTCGCGCACGCGCCGGCCGGTGGCGTGGAACACGGCGTTGGCGATCGCCGCGCCGACGCCGACGATGCCGATCTCGCCGACACCTTTTACGCCGATCGGATTCACGAACGGGTCGTCTTCCTCGACCAGGATCACGTCGATGCTGCGGATGTCCGCGTGTACCGGGACGAGATACTCGCCGAGGTTCACGTCGGTGTAGGAGCCGAGCGCCTCGTCGAAATGCGTCTGCTCGAGGAGGGCCATGCCGATGCCCCAGACGATCCCGCCGACGTACTGGGCGCGCGCGGTCTTCTCGTTGAGAATCCTGCCGCCGGCGAACGCGCTGACCGTGCGCCGCACGCGCACCGTCGCCAGGTCGGGATCGACTTCCACTTCCGCGAAGTGCGCACCGAACGCGTGCGTCGCGTACTGCTCCTCACCCTCTTTCGGCTTCGCCTCGTGCGACGTGTCGACGCTGTTGAGATACTGCCGCGACACGAGCGACGAGTACGTTTCGCCGCGCTCGGGATCCGCGCGCAGCGAGAGGCGCCCGTCCGCGGCGACGACGTCGTCGGGACTTGCATCGTGCAGCGGTGAGCGCGGATCGGCGATCGCGATCTCGATCAGCTTCTGCCGCAGATCGGTGGCCACGCCATGCACCGCGGAGCCGACGCTGGCCGCGGTTTGGGAGCCGGCGGCCACCGGCGTTTCGGGCAGCGCGGTGTCGCCGTATTCGAATCGCACGCGCTCGGGCGGCAGGCCGATGACCTCCGCCGCGAGCTGCGCCATCACCGTCGCCGTGCCCATACCCATCTCGTGCGAGCCGCAATGAATGACCATCGTTCCGTCGCTCTTCATCGACGCTTTCGCGCTCGCGGGCGAGCGATGCGCGGGATACGTTGCACTGGCCATCCCCATGCCGAGGAGCAGGCGGCCGTCGCGCATCGCGCGAGGCTGCGGCGAGCGCCGCGACCAGCCGAAGCGCTCCGCGGCGCGCGCGTAACACTCCTTGAGCGACTTGCTCGACCACGGCTTGCCGTCTTCGGGATGAGTGTCGGCGTGATTGATGAGGCGCAACTGCACCGGATCGATTCCGACCTGATGCGCGAGCTCGTCGAGCGCCGACTCGATCGCGAACATCCCCGGCGTTTCTCCGGGCGCGCGCATGAACGTCGGCGTGGAGATGTCCAGCTGGACGACGGGATTCGCGCAGCGGATGTTCGGCGATGCGTACATCACGCGCGTGGGACGCGTGAAGCGCTCGGCGTAGTTGGAGATGGCGTTGCCCTGACAGATGCCTTCGTGAATGAGCGAGACCAGCTTCCCTTCGCTCGTGGCGCCGATAGCCACACGCTGCGACGTCTTCGGGCGATGGCCGCAGGAGTAGAAGAGCTGGCGCCGCGTGACGGCGAGCTTGACCGGCCGCTTCACTTCGCGCGCGGAGAGGACGCCGATGAGCACGTGCGGCCACATTCCGCCCTTGCTGCCGAACGCGCCGCCGACGAACGGCGAGAGCACGCGCACGTTTGCGACCGGAACGTCGAATGCGCGCGCCAGTGTGCCGCGCGCGCCGAAGATGTTCTGCGAGGAGTCATGCACGGTGAGCTTGTCGCCGTCCCATGCCGCGACGATGGCGTGCGGCTCCATCGGGTTGTGATGCTCATAAGGGGTGGTATAGACCCGATCGATCTTCACCGCCGCCGCGGCGAACGCATCGTCCGCATTCCCTTTCGAGAAGGCGCTCCGCGCGATGTCTTTCGCCTCGGCGCGATGGACGTCGAGCGACGTACGCGCTTTCTGTTCGTCGTACGCGACGTGCACGAGATCGGCGGCGTGCATGGCCTGCTCGAGCGTCTCCGCCACGACGACCGCGATCGGCTGGCCGAGGTAGTGAACGCGCGCATCGGCGAACGGAACGGCGCGCGGCTCGCGAAACGCGTTCGGCGGGCCGCCTTGTCCGCCCTGCCCCGCGGGCGGCGGGGGCTGCAGGTTGATCTTCGGTGCGTTGCGATGCGAGAGGATGGCGATGATTCCGGGAGCGCTCTTTGCCTTCGCGACGTCGATCGAGCGGATCGTGCCGGAGGGAATCGTGCTCGTGACGAGCACGGCGTGCGCGATGCGATCGAGATTGTGCTCCGCGGCGTAACGCGCCTCGCCGGTGACTTTCACCCGCCCATCGACGCGGTCGCGCGGGTCTCCGATCTTCGGAATCATGCGGCGCTCCCGGCGAGATCGCTCAGCGCGCGCACGAGCGTCCGCTTCGCGAGCTCGATCTTGAAGTCGTTCTTTCCATGACCGCGCGCGGACTTCAGCTCCGCCTCGGCGGCCGCACGGAACAGCGCGGCCGAGGGCTGCTTGCCGATCAGCGCCGCCTCGGCGAGACGCGCGCGCCACGGTTTCGTGCCGACGCCGCCGAGGGCGACGCGCGCGGAGCGAATGGTGCCGGCGGAGACATCGAGTCCGACGGCCGCGGACGCGAGGGCGAATTCGAAGGACGATCGGTCGCGCACTTTTAGATACGCCGATCGTCGCGCGTGCGCGGCGTCGGGAAAGACGATGTGCGTGATGAGCTCACCGCGCTCGAGGTCGTGCTCGAGGTGCGGCGTATCGCCGGGAAGGAGATGGAACTCCGTGGCGTCGATCCGCCGCTCGCTTTTCGGTCCGCGCACAATCAGCACGCCGTCGAGCGCCGCGACGGCCACCGCGAGATCGGAGGGATGCGTGGCGATGCACGCGGCCGATGTGCCGAGGATCGCGTGCATGCGGTTCTCGCCCTTCATCGCCGCGCAGCCGCTGCCGGGATTGCGCTTGTTGCACGGCGCGAAAAGCAGCTCGCGGAAATACGGGCAGCGCGTGCGCTGCATCAGGTTCCCGCCGATCGACGCGGCGTTGCGCACCTGCGGCGACGCGCTGGCGAGCAGCGCCTGCGCGATCGCCGGAAAGCGCCCGGCGATCGCCGCGCTCGCGGCGAGGTCGGACATGCGAACCAGCGCGCCGATGCGAATGCCGTCCGTTGTTTCTTCGATTCGTGTCAGCGAGAGGCCGTTGATGTCGATGACCTGCGCCGGCTTCTCCACCGTGCAGCGCATGAGATCGACGAGGTTCGTGCCGCCGGCGATGAACTTTGCCTGCGCGCGCCCGCCGGAGCGGATCGCGTTCTCTTCATCCGCGGCGCGGGCGTATTCAAACGGTTCCACGGCTGGCTTCCCTGATGGCTGCAACGATGCCCGGGTATGCGCCGCAGCGGCAGATGTTGCCGCTCATCCACTCCCGGATCTCCTCATCGCTCCGCGTGTGTCCCTCGGCAATCAGCGCCACGGCGGAGCAGATCTGCCCCGGCGTGCAGTAGCCGCACTGGAATCCGTCGTGCCGGATGAACGCCGCCTGCAGCGGATGCAGCTTGCCGTCGACGGCGACTCCTTCGATGGTGGTGATCTCGCGCCCGTTCTGCATCACGGCGAACGTCAAACACGAGTTCACGCGGCGGCCGTCGACGAGCACCGTGCACGCGCCGCACGCGCCCTGATCGCAGCCCTTTTTCGTGCCGGTGAGGTCGAGCTGCTCGCGCAGCGCGTCGAGAAGACTCGTGCGCGGGTCGAGCCGCAGCTCGTGCTTGCGGCCGTTGACCGTGAGCGTGACGGGGACGTTCGCCGTTTCATTTACGTCGGCGGCGTTTTGCGCGAGGAGCGGCGCGGCGATGAGCGCCGCTCCCGTGCCGGCGGTACCGATCAGAAAATCGCGGCGCGAAAGGTCGCTGATCGTTTCCTGAACCGGCTCGTCATCGTGAAAGAATTCGTCATCACACGGTGGACGCGGCATCGAACCGGTCGCGTGCACCATGTGCGCCAAGAAGGAGAAGACGAATGACGCCGAAGAACACGATTTGCATCTGGTACGACAAAGACGCGGAGGAAGCGGCACGCTTCTACGCGGCCACCTTTCCCAACAGCGAAGTAACCGCCGTGCACAAGGCGCCCGGCGATTTTCCGGGCGGGAAGCAGGGCGATGTCCTCACGGTGAATTTCACCGTGCTTGGGATTCCCTGCATGGGACTCAATGGCGGTCCGACGTTCAAGCAGACCGAGGCCTTTTCGTTTCAGATCGCGACGGACGATCAGGAAGAGACGGACCGCTACTGGAACGCCATCGTCGGCAACGGCGGACAGGAAAGCGCCTGCGGCTGGTGCAAGGACCGCTGGGGTCTTAATTGGCAGATCACTCCGCGCGCGTTGACTGATGCGCTCTCGGCCGGCGGCGCTGAGGCGAAGCGCGCCTTCGAAGCGATGATGACGATGACGAAGATCGATGTGGCCGCGATCGAAGCCGCACGGCGGGGCTGAATGCGTTTTGCCGCGCTGATCACGGGTCTGTTGCTCGCGCTCGCCTGGGGTGCGGGCGCGCAGACCGTGCGGTGGTCGGACCGTGAGCTCGCCTGGCTCCGGAGCCACGGTCCGATCCGCATGTGCGTCGCTCCCGATTGGATGCCGATCGAAGGGATCGATGCGAATGGGCGGCACGTCGGCATGGGTGCGGACTTCATTCGCGGGATGGCTCGCCGCGGCGGATTGACGATCGAGCTGGTCCCTACGAAGACATGGGACGAATCGTGGGCCCTCGGGCAGCAGCAGCGCTGCGACATCTTCTCGCTGCTCATGGATTCTCCCTCGCGCCGCTCATTTCTCGACTTCACGACCCCCTACCTGATCATCCCCGGCGTGATCGCCACGTCGTCCAACGTGCCGTTCATCGCGAGCCTGGACCAGGTCGAGGGGGAGCGCGTGGGACACATGCGCGGCTTCGCGGGAGTGGAGTTGCTGCGGACGCTGCATCCCCGCCTCCACCTGATCGAGGTCGACAGCTACGAGGAAGGACTGAGCAAGGTTCAGAACGGAGAGCTGTTCGGCTTCATCGGCAACATGATGAGCATCGGCTGGGTCTTGCAGCAGAACAAGATTTACGACGTCAAGATCGCCGGCCGGATCGGCCACGACAACCTGATGAGCATCGCCACGCGCAACGACGAGCCGATCCTGCACGACCTTTTTCAGAAGCTCGTCGACACGATCGATCCGCGGGAACGTCAGGAGATCACGAATCGCTGGATCGCCGTCCGCTTCGAGCAGGGCTTCGACTACCGGCGGCTGTGGCAAATCGTCGGGGTGTTCGTGCTGGTCGGCATCGTGACGCTGTTCTGGGCCACGAAGCTGCGCCGGGTGAACGCGAAACTGCAAGCGCTCAACGAGCGCCTCGGCGAGATCAGCCGCCGCGATGCGCTGACCGGCTTGTACAACCGCCTGCATTTCGACGAGGTGATCGCGTCGACGCGGGACGCGTGCGCGAAGAGCGGCACGACGATGACGCTCGCGATCATCGATCTCGATCGATTCAAAGATATCAACGATACGTTCGGCCATCCGTTCGGCGACGCCTGCCTGCGCCAGGTCGCGGCGATGCTGCAGAAGTCGTTCGGCCGCGACTCGGATACGACGTTCCGCTACGGCGGCGAAGAACTGATCGTGATCTCGGCCGGACCAGCGGCGGAGGAGATGATCGAGCGGCTGGAAGCGTTCCGCCGCGCGATCGAACAGTCGCTGGTCTCGCTCGACAGCCGCCAGTCGACGCTGACCGTCAGCATCGGAGTCTGGTCGGGCGTTCCGGCAATCACCGACACGCCCGCGCAGCTGTTGAAGCACGCGGATGCGGCGCTGTACCGCGCGAAGCGCGGGGGAAGAAATCAGCTCGTCGTGGCGGAAGAGCCGGAGTCCGCGAGGAAGGCCTTGATCCTCGACCAATACTGATCGCGCCAGGCCTGTTCGGTCTCCGGAATCAGTGCCTTCGGAACGCCGCGATGCGTAAGCACGAGCTCCGTCCCTCCGTCAGGAGTGGGCGTCAGCGTGAACGCGGCCATTGAGAAGATACCCTCGGGGAAACGGCGGTGCCGCCACGCCTGCACGATGCGCCGCCCGGGCACGAGATCGACGTTGATCCCGGTAACGTCACTCTCGCCGATGTTGAACGCACCGCCGATCTCGCGGCTGATGTCCGCCTGCCTGCCGGTGAACGCGCTGTGCTTTCGCGAGTCGGCCAGGAGGTCGTAGACCGTCGCTGGATCAGCCTTGAACTTCACGCGCTGCTTAATCGTCTTGCACATCGTTCCCTCCCAGCCGTTCGTCCGCCGGAATCCGCCGTTCGTCGCAAATCGTTTGGCGGTGCCTCACGCGAGCGCGACATTGCCTCGCATGCATACGAACCCGCAAACCACCGCCCGCGCGGCCGGAATTCTAAGTCTGCTGACGATCCTCGGCGGCATCTTCGCGCAAGCCATGGTCGCCAACCGGCTGATCGTCTTTTCCGACGCCGCCGTCACGGCGAAGAACATCCTCGCGAACCGGCCGCTGTTCCAGCTGAGCTTCACCGTGTATCTCATCGAGATGGCCTGCCAGATCGCGGGGATCGCGATGTTCTATCGTCTGCTGCGTCCCGTGAGCCGCAACGTCGCACTCGCCGCCGCCGTGATCAGTCTGACGGGCGCCATCATCAAGACGATGAGCCGCCTGTTCTACATCACTCCCCTTTTCGTCCTCTCCGGCACCGCCGCGTTGGACGCGTTCAACGCCGATCAGCTCCACGCCCTGGCGCTGCTCCTCCTGAGGATTAACGACCGCGGTGCCGCGATGGCGCTGGCGTTCCTCGGCGTGAGCGGCGTCCTCAACGCCTATCTCGTCTTCCGGTCCGGATTTCTGCCGCGCGCGCTGGGGATTCTCGGCATGCTGGCCGGCGCCGGCTGGCTGCGGTATTTCTACCCGCCGCTCCGATTCCCGTCGTTCATGGTGATCGTCGTCTTCGCGCTGCTCGCGGCGGCGGTGCAGATCTTCTGGCTGTGTGTTTACGGGGTGGATGTGGAGAAGTGGAGGGAGCGGGAGCGGGTCTCGGCGTGACGGCAAGCCCCGTACGAGCCCTTCTCGGCGATGGATTGTTCGTCGTCATACGT
This sequence comes from Thermoanaerobaculia bacterium, assembly GCA_035248585.1. GTDB lineage: Bacteria > Acidobacteriota > Thermoanaerobaculia > Gp7-AA8 > Gp7-AA8 > QHVT01. The sequence continues at coordinate 2,536 of DATFHJ010000050.1, read as the reverse complement.
GATGTAGGTCGGCCGGACCGTCCCCGCGAGCGGCATCGCAAGATGATACGGCCGCGTTGTCCCTCGCGATGTGGCATCGATCTCGATTCCGTCCCGAGCCGTGGCCGCGAATGACATCGAGCGATTCGTCCGCGTGCGCGGCGCGCGCGAGCACAACCTCAAGAACATCAACGTCGAGATTCCTCGCGACGCACTGGTCGTGTTCACGGGCGTCTCGGGCTCCGGCAAATCGTCGCTCGCGTTCGGCACGTTGTACGCCGAGGCGCAGCGGAGGTACCTCGAGTCGGTGTCGCCGTATGCCCGCCGCCTGTTCCATCAGATGTCCGTTCCGGACGTCGATGACATCGACGGACTGCCGCCGGCGGTCGCGCTGCAACAGCAGCGCGGCGGAACGACGACGCGATCCTCCGTCGGGAGCGTGACGACACTCTCGAACCTGCTGCGGATGCTCTACTCGCGCGCGGGCGATTACCCGAAGAACCAGCCGTTGCTGTACGCCGAGTCGTTCTCGCCGAACACGCCGGAGGGCGCCTGTCCCGAATGTCACGGCCTGGGCCGCATCTACACGGTCACCGAAGAATCGATGGTCCCGGATCCGGCGCTCACCATTCGGGAGCGCGCCATCGCCGCGTGGCCTCCGGCGTGGCACGGACAGAACCTTCGCGACATCCTCGTCACGCTCGGCCATGACGTCGACCGGCCGTGGAGGGAGCTGCCGAGGAAAGTCCGCGATTGGATCCTCTTCACCGAGGAGACGCCCACGGTTCCGGTCTATCCCGGCTACACCCCCGAAGAAACGCGCACGGCGCTCCGGCGCAAAGAGGAGCCCGGATACATGGGCACGTTCAGCAGCGCGCGGCGCTATGTGATGCACACGTTCGCGAACACGCAGAGTCCGCTCATGAAGAAGCGGGTCTCCCGGTACATGCTGGGCGCGGATTGTCCGGTGTGTGACGGGAAACGTCTGCGCCGCGAGTCGCTGTCGGTGAAATTCGCAGGCCTCGACATCGCGGAGATCTCGCGCGTCCCCCTGAAGCAGCTTGCCGCGATCGTCGATCCGTACGCGAAGGACCGCGATCCTTCGCGGCGGAGCGATCGCGCGCGTGCGGTGCTGCCTCATGACGCGCATGCGGGCGAGACCGATCGCATGCGCCGCGGCCGTGCTTCGAGCCAGACGCATGATGAGGCGCACGATCTCGTCGTCCATCGCATCGCCTGCGACCTGGCCGCTCGTCTCGAAGTGCTCCTCGACCTCGGGCTCGGATACCTGTCGCTCGAGCGGAGCACTCCCACGCTGTCGCCGGGCGAACTGCAGCGACTCCGCCTGGCGACGCAGGTGCGCTCGAATCTGTTCGGCGTGGTGTACGTGCTCGACGAGCCATCGGCCGGATTGCATCCGGCGGACACCGAAGCACTCCTGAAGGCGCTGGATGGTTTGAAAGCCGCCGGCAACTCGCTGTTCGTCGTCGAGCACGAGCTGGACGTGGTGCGGCACGCCGACTGGATCGTCGACGTCGGCCCGGAAGCGGGCGAGCATGGCGGCGAGATTCTTTACAGCGGTCCGCCGGAAGGTCTCGCGCGCGTGAAGCGCTCCCACACGCGTGAGTTCCTGTTCGGCGATCGCGACGTGCAGGTCCGCACGCCGCGCCAGCCGCGCGGATGGCTGCGACTCGCAGGAATCACGCGAAACAATCTGCACGGCCTTGATGCCGGATTTCCGCTGGGCGTCCTCACCAGCGTCACCGGCGTGTCGGGCTCCGGAAAATCGACGCTCGCCAGCCAGGTCCTCGTCGAGCTTCTCGCCGATCACCTCGGTCATTCCGTCGAAGATGAAGAACCGCTCGATCCGCTGGAAAGAGGCGTGATGACGGAAGGAGGCGAGATCGCCTCCGGCGCGGAAGGCGTGCGGCGGCTGGTGCGTGTGGATCAGAAGCCGATCGGACGCACGCCACGCTCGAATCTCGCGACCTACACCGGGTTGTTCGACTACGTGCGGAAGCTGTTCGCGTCGACCAAGGCGGCGCGCGCGCGGCACTACGATGCCGGCCGCTTCTCGTTCAACGTGGCCAAAGGCCGCTGCCCGACCTGCGAAGGCGAAGGCTTCGTCATGGTCGAGCTGCTGTTCCTGCCGAGCGTGTACGCGCCCTGTCCCGATTGCAAAGGCGCGCGTTACAACGAGAAGACGCTGGAGATCGAATACAACGGCCGGAACATCGCCGAGGTCCTGGGCATGACCGTGGATTCGGCGCGGCAGTTTTTCAAGGACGAGGAGCACATTCACCGAGCGCTCTCCGTCCTGCGCGAAGTCGGCCTCGGCTACCTGCGGCTCGGGCAGCCGGCAACGGAGCTGTCCGGCGGCGAGGCGCAGCGCATCAAGCTTGCGACAGAACTGCAGCGCGTCGGCCGTGCGGACACGCTCTACATTCTCGACGAGCCGACCACCGGGCTGCACCCCGTCGACGTCGAACGGCTGCTTGCCCAACTCAATCGCCTCGTCGACGCGGGCAACACGGTGATCGTCGTCGAGCACGACATG
>DATFHJ010000049.1:0-2556 GCA_035248585.1 Thermoanaerobaculia bacterium | reverse complement strand
TCGGTCGATCAGATGATCCGCGCGACGGTGCAGTGGGTCGCGATCGCGCTGCTCCTGGCCATCGTCGCGGCGACGTTCTTCGCGTCCGGCATCGCCCGGCCGATCCGCGCGCTCGCCGAGACGACGCGCGAGATCGCGCAGGGCAACTACCAGCAGCGCGTGGAGCTGAAGACGCACAACGAGATCGGCGAGCTGGCGCGCAACTTCAACGTCATGTCTTCCTCGGTCGAACAGGCCGTCGAGCAGCTGAAGAAGGCGGCCCATGAGAATCACCTCCTCTTCATCAACTCCGTGCGCATGCTCGCCGCGGCGATCGACGCGAAGGATCCGTACACACGCGGGCACTCGGAGCGCGTGGCGCGCTACTCGATCGCCATCGGCAAGAACCTGCCGCTGCCGGACAAGGACATGCGCAACCTGAGAATCTCTGCGTTGTTGCACGACGTCGGCAAGATCGGCATCGACGACCGCATTCTCCGCAAGCCGGGCGCGCTGAGCGATGAAGAGTTCGAGGTGATGAAGCAGCATCCGGCGAAGGGCGCGGCGATCATGAGCGGCGTCGCGCAGCTGATCGACATCATCCCGGGGATGAAGTACCACCACGAGAAGTGGGCCGGCGGCGGATATCCGGACGGGCTGGAGGGCGAGCAGATTCCGATGCAGGCGCGCATCGTGGCCATCGCCGATACGTTCGACGCGATGACGACGAACCGGCCGTATCAGAAGGCGATGGAGCTCAACTACGTCGTCGAGAAGATCAAGAGCTTCGCCGGCACGCGCTTCGATCCGCGCGTCGTCGACGCGTTCGTCAACGCGGTGAAGCGCGGCGACATCCAGATCGAAGAACAGGTGCGCGGCGCAGCGTGATCCTCGGCGTCCTTCTTCTCGCGGCGCAAACGGCCTGCGATCGCTCGGTCTTCTACATCCTCCGCGGCCAGTACGACGCCGCGCTGCATCAGCTGGAAGGGGCGAAGACGTCCGGCGCGTCACCGGCCGAGGTGGAGAATCTGCGCGGCCTCGCGCTCCTCATGAAAGGCGAAAACGCGAAGGCGCTCGTATCGTTCGACGCGGCACTGAAACTCCAGCCGTCGCTCGCCGAGGCTCGCTTCAATCGCGCGCTCACCCTGCTGCGCCTCGGCGATGCCGCGAAGGCCTCGCCCGAGCTCGAGAAACTCTTCGCCGATGAATCGTTCCCGCTGCGCGCCGAAGCCGCGTATCACAACGGCATCGCCCTCGATCGCCTCGGGCGCGCCGCCGATGCCGAGGCCTGGCTCAACCGCGCGCGCACGCTCGACCCGAAGCTCGACCCCGCGCTGCTCTACATCGGCATGCTCCGCGAGCGCCGCGGCGATCTCCAGGGCGCCGGCCGCGCGTACCTCGATTACCTGAAAGCGCATCCCGACTCCGCGGCCGCGCTGCTGCGCTTCGGCCTGTCCGCGCATCGCGCCGGGCGGCTCGACGTCGCGCGAAACTACCTGCAGCGCGTCCTCGACACCGCGCCCGATTCGCCGGAAGCCCTCGAGGCGCGGAAGTTCCTCGTGATGTGGGAGTGAAGACGCCTTGTTCCGCCTGATCCTCCACGAGCTCCTCGCCACCACCCAGGGCGCCCTCGCCGCCCTGTTCCTCGACTACGAAGGCGAGACCGTGGAGCTCGTGTGCGAACACGACCTGAATGACCACGACCTCCGCATCCTCGGCGCGTACCAGGGCATCTTCCTCACACGGCTCCGCGAGCTGTGCGCGAACGTAGACGCCGGGCAACCGACTCGCTTCAAAGTGGAGTTCGAACGAAGTGCGGTTCTGATTGCCGACATCAAGGACGGCTATTACCTGGTGTTGCTGCTCGATCACACGTTCAACGAAGGGTACGCGTGGCGACAGCTGGATGAGTGCCGCTCGAAGTTGATGAACGAGATGTGACGCTAATCGCTATCCAGCGCTTCCAAACTCTCCAGAATCGACTCGATCCTTCCCCGAATCTCCCCTCGTTCCTTCGCAAACCGCTCGTGCTCTTCGTTCGCGGCTTCGAGCTCTTCGACGCGGGTGCGGAGCTGGTCGCGCTCGCGGCGGAGCTCCTGGATGGTGGCTACGGCTTTCTCCACGCGCTCGCCGAGGCGGGAGAGGATTTCGGTGTCGTCGGTGGTTCCGTTGGTGTCGGTGTCCTTGTTCTTTTTCATCGCGGGCGGATTCTATCAACGCCACTCGCCATCACTTGCGAGCCGATCGGCGTTTGGGCGGCGAGAGCGTGAAGTTCGCCCACCAGGTGCCCCAGCTGTTCGCGTTCGTGGCGTACATCTGCAGCGTCCAGAAATCGCGGCCGTTGACCGGATCGACGATCGTCGTCGTGTAATCGCCCCACCGGCTCGTGCTCACCACCGCCGACTCGCCGGCTTTGAGCAGCGCGGGCGTGCTCGGGATGCCGGCTGCGTTGACGTAGATGTATTCGGCGGACGCGAATTGCGACTCCGAAAACGACGCGAAGGTGAGGAACAGGTCGCCGTTCGCATTCACCGCCAACGACGGATACGCGTACGACTTTGCGCCGGTCGGGTCGTC
>DATFHJ010000048.1:0-19918 GCA_035248585.1 Thermoanaerobaculia bacterium | reverse complement strand
CAAAGGCAACCGCATCGACATCGGCGGGCATCGCTTCTTTTCAAAGTCCGACCGGGTGATGGAGTGGTGGCTGCGCATGCTGCCGATGCAGCGCATGAAAGGCGACCAGCAGATCACCTATCACCGGCGCACGACGACTGTGCCGGCGGGGGAAGGTCCGGATCCCGACGCCACGGATCGCGTGATGCTGCTGCGCGAGCGCCGCTCGCGCATCTACTTCCGCCGCCGCTTCTTCGACTATCCGATCTCGCTTTCCCCCGCCACGCTCAAGAACCTCGGCCTCATCGCCACGATCCGCATCGGCTTCTCGTACCTCCGGGCCGCGCTCTTTCCGATCAAGCCGGAGCGCAACCTCGAAGAGTTTTTCGTCAACCGCTTCGGCCGCGAGCTGTACCGCACGTTCTTCGAGGCCTACACCGAGAAGGTTTGGGGCGTGGCCTGCCGCGACATCAGCGCGGAGTGGGGCGCGCAGCGCGTGAAGGGGCTGTCGATCACGAAGGCGATCGCGCATTTCGTGCGCAAGCTCTTCTCGCGCGGCGGTGACATCAGCCAGAAGGGCACGGAGACGTCGCTGATCGAACAGTTCCTCTATCCGAAGCTCGGTCCGGGACAGATGTGGGACGAGACCGCGCGGGCCGTGAAAGCGCGCGGCGGCGAGGTGCTGATGCGCCACGTCGTCACGAAGCTGCACGCGGACGGCAACCGGATCACCGGCGTCCGCGCGAAGCGCCTCGTCGACGGCGCCGAGATCGACCTCAAGGCCGATTTTGTTTTCTCGTCCGCGCCCGTGCGCACCCTCGTCAACTCCATCGACACGCCGGTGCCCGCCGATGTGCGCGAAGTCGCGAACGGCCTCGTCTACCGCGACTTCATCACCGTCGGCGTGCTGCTGAAGAAGCTCGCCGTGACGGAGCGCGACGGCTCGCCGATCCGCGACAACTGGATCTACATCCAGGAGCCGGACGTCCTCGTCGGGCGCCTGCAGCTGTTCCACAACTGGAGTCCGTATCTCGTCGCCGATCCGTCGACGGCGTGGCTCGGGCTCGAGTATTTCTGCAACGAGGGCGACTCGCTCTGGTCGTCAACCGACGAAGAGCTTTCACGCCTCGGCGTCGACGAGCTCGTTCGCATGAAGCTCGCGGATCGCGACGACGTGCTCGACACGGTCGTCATCCGCATGCCGAAAACCTATCCCGCCTACTTCGGGACGTATGACCGCTTCGAGGTGATCCGCCGCTGGATCGACTCGTTCGAGAATCTCTATCTCGTCGGCCGCAACGGCATGCATAAGTACAACAACCAGGATCACTCGATGCTCACGGCGATGGTCTGTGTCGACAACATCGTCGAGGGGCGCACGGACAAAGAGAACGTCTGGGCCGTGAACACCGAAGAGGAGTATCACGAAGAAAAGTGACGAGCTACAACGTCGGCTTGTCACGAGCTGGATCATTGGAAAGCTTTCGACACACGGGACCGGAATGCAGAAGGCAGAATGCAGAAGGCAGAATTTAGAAGCCCGCCCTCGGGTGTGATTCTCACTTCTGCATTCTGCATTCTGCCTTCTGCATTCCCGGCCAGGGCTCGTAACCGCCATTCAAGCGCGGCTCCTTTGGCTTGCGCGGAGCTGTACTACGGCCGCGCCGCGCGGAGGCGCTCGGCCATGCCCTGGTCCGCGCTGACCGACTGGCGCGCGTAGAGCTCGAGCTGACCGAGGACGACGCGCTCCCGTTTGATCGGCTGATAGCGCAGGCCGTCGTTCGGACGGCGCACTTCGAAGACGAACCGGTGCGGCGTCGGCGCGAGCGCGTTGCGCTCGAGCAAGGACACCACGCAGCGCGCCGTTTCCGGATACCACATCAGCCACGGCCCGATCTCGATGAAGTGCGTCTTCTGATCGACGCCCGCGGCGATGCGGCAGGGCGGCAGGTCTTTCTCGCTCATCCGCGGGAGAAAGCGATGTCCCGCTTCCGCGTGCAGCAGAGCGCCGGCCGTGACGTCGCCGAAGCCGTAGTAGAAATACGAGGAGTCGAACGCGGCCACGGGATGCGTGCGTGAGCTGATCCACACCGGCTCGCCGTCGCGCAGTTTGCTCTGCAGCACGGCGCGCTCGATCCACTTGTCGGGATCGGCGTCGCGGCCGGTGATGGCCGGAACCAGGACGATGATCGCGAACGACGCCGCGGCCGCGGCGACGGCGGCGAACGGCAGCATCGTGCTCGCATCCGGAATCGTCCGAATGCCGCGGGCGTGCACGAACGACGCAACGGCCGGAATCCAGACGCCGATGGCGCAGGCCAGGATCAGCCAGCGCGCGAGCGACCCACGCTCGTACTGCAGCAGCCGCATGACGAGCGTCCACTGCATGAGCAGCGCGACCGCGACGGTCACGACGATCAGCACGATGGGCTGCTTCTCCCGCGGGCGCGCGATCACGATCGCGAGAATCCGGTACAGCACCGCCGTCACCACGCCGTACAGCAGGCCGGCGGCGACGACGTACGAAACGCGGTATTGCGGCCACATGACCGTGTACGGCTGGTAGAACGGCAGTTCGGCCATCGCGGCGATACACAGCGCGAAGAGAATGGCCGTGCGCGGCACGTCGATCTCCTCGCGAATCCGTTGGAACCGGCGCGATGCCACGAGCAGCGCCGCGGCGAGCAGCACGATGATCCAATCGCTCGCGCCTAACACGCGCCACCACCCGCCGCCCTCGCGGAAGCCGTACACGCCCGAGCGCAAGACATTCTGCTGGATGCCGCGCTTCAACTGGAACGTGAAGTAGACGTACTCGGAGAACGTCGTGACGGAGAGCAGCATCCACGCGCCGATGGCCAGCACGAGCACGGTCGGCAGCAGCGACAGCGCGACGCGCGAGAAGCCGAGGAGGCGGACGCGCCAGAGAATCACCAGGTAGACGACGCCGATGACGATCGACTCCAGCGGCCACTTCGGATTGAGCAGAGCGGCGGCGGCGACGAGCGCGATGCCGATGCCGGCGACGAGCGCGTCGCGCGTGCGCGGCTCGCGCCGCAGCGAGAGCACGACCAGACACGCGCCGCCCCACAGCATCGCCAGCGCGAACGGATCGAGGCGCAGGTCCGTGAGTCCGCGCTGCCAGATCACCGGCTCCTGCACGATGTACGCGAGCGCCACGAGCGCCGCAAGCGTGCTGCGGGCCGCGCGATACGCGAGCACGGCCGCGGCGGCGAGCGCGCACGCGCCGAATAGACCCGCGAGGATGCGTCCCCTGTTGGTCCAGGCCTGGATGTCGAGCAGCGGATAGATGCCGCCGGGCTGTCCGGGATTGAAGAGACTCATGAACTGGAAGAGGAACGGCGGGTGATCCTGCATGAAGTCGCGATAGATCGTGCGGCCCTGATCCATCAGCCAGGTGGTGTGCAGATACTCGGTCTCGTCGTTGTGCAGGGGACGTCCGAGGTCGCCGAAAACGGCCGCGAGATGCGCGAGGACGATCAGCGCGATCAGCGCGGCGCCGAGGCGAAACATTGCACGGGAATCCATGCGGAAGCGCGAAAGTGTAGCGGCTTTTTCCTATACTCGCCCGCGTGTTTCCGCTGGCCGCGCTCGGATTGTTCGCGAGCGGCGTTTTCTTTCTCGGCTACGAGCTGACGCGCCGGCTGCTGGCGCGCGCGAACAGCCGCGCGAGCTCCGTCGAGCGCGCGGTCTTCTCCATCGTCATGGGCATCGCGCTCTGGCTGGCGATCGCCTGGGCGCTCGCGCTCACGCGTTTGCTGACGCGGCCGATGCTTCTCACCGCCGGCGCGATCGCGCTGATCGTGGCCGTCGTGTTGCGGCTGCGCCGTCCGGCGCCATCGTTCGACGCGACGGCATCGCGCGACCGCCTGCTCCGCGCGCTCGCGCTCTCCCCCATCGTGATCTACACCGGCTTTCTCCTCTGGCGCGGCGCGGTTGCGCCGCCGCTCGCGCCGGACGCGTTCACCTATCACCTCCCGCGCGCGGCGATGATCGCCAAGACCGCGCACTTTGATTACTTCCCGTCGATTCGCGACAACCGCGCGAACGAGCTGCCCGCGAACTACGAGCTGATGCTGGCCACGGTGATCGCGCTCGAAGGCACGGACATGGTCACGGAGTGGGTGAGCACGCTGATGTTCGTGCTGTTCGTGCTGGCCGCGGCGGCGGTGACGCGGCAATGGTGGGGGCCGGGGCTGCACAACCTCGCCGTGGCGCTGGCGGCGTTCGCGATGCCGTCGCTGCTGCTGCAGGGCGCGATGTACAAGAACGACGCGATGGTCAGCGCGCTGCTCCTCGCGGCGCTGCTCGCGCTCGGACGCTGGCTGCAATCGTACGACTGGTCGGCCGCGCTGTTTCTCGGCATCGCCATCGATCTCGCGATCGGCACCAAGCCGCAGGGAGGCCTGTTCGCCGCCGTCGCGTTTCCCGTCTTCGCCTACGGCGCGTTCAAGCACCTTCGCGCGGAGCCGCGCCGCACGCGCGCACTCCTCGCCATCGCCGCGATCGTGCTGCTCCTCCTGCCGCTCCTCGGCGCGCAGGCGTACATCACGGCGCAGAAGATGCCGTCGGTCTCGCAGTCGACCGTGATTCACAAAGTCGCGCCGGTGACGTACGGCGAGTGGAGCTACCTCTGGATCGCCCCGGCGCTGCTCGTGCTTCGTCCGCTCGATCTGGACAGCCACGTCGTCACGCTGCCGTGGAACGGCGAGGAGTGGCTGTGGGAGCGCGAGGATCCGTATGCCTCGCATTACGGGCTGCTGTTCTCGCTCGCCGCGCTGGCCTTTCCGTTCGCGGCGTGGCGGCTGCGGCGCGAAGCAGGAGACCTCCCGCCGCGCGCGCGCCTCCTCATCACCGCGATCGCCGGCATCTCGTTCCTCGTCGCAACGCCGGTGGTGTGGAAGCACTACGGCTACATCAGCAGCTACTCGAGATACTTTTTGTACGCGGCGGTGGTCGTGTTTGCGTGGACCGTCGCGCCGGCGGTGCAGCTCGTACAGTCGCGGGTGCGGCCGCGGGTGTTCTGGCTGCTCCTCTTCGGCTTTTCGCTGCTTGCCGCGCAGGCGGCGCTTCACGCCGCAAAGTACGACAAGTGGCTGCCGCTGCGCGACGTGCTCTTTTTCGCGGACCATCCCGGCACGCGCTGGATTCCGTCGCTGCGGCGCGCGCCGAATGTCGTCGACATGCTCGCCGGAGAACGAGACAAGATCGACGTCTACGCGGGCCACGACACGTGGATCTATCCCGCGTTCGGAGTCACGCTGCAGCGCGATCTGCGCGCGATCGACGACGTCTCGCAGATCCGGCCCGACGCCGACTGGGTGATCGTCGACCGCGCGTTCTCCACGATCTGGAACGATCCGGACTTCAATCACATCCGCGACTTCCGCAAGTACCTCGGGCGCGGCAAACCGACCGAGGAGGATACGAAGATCGTGCGCGCGCTCGCCGGCGATCCGCGATTCGAGCTCGTTTACTACGATCAGCGCACGACGCAGGCGATCTACCGGCGCATCCGGCGGTGAGCCTGTTATATTCGGCCGCATGGCGAGCGCCGGTCCAACCGACGCCATCGAATTGACCATCGTGATGCCGTGCCTCAACGAGGCGCGCACGCTGCCGGTGTGCATCGCCAAAGCGCAGGCGGCCATTCGCGCGCACGGCATCGCCGCGGAGATCGTCGTCGCCGACAACGGCAGCACTGACGGCTCGATCGAGATCGCGCAGCGCCACGGCGCGCGGGTCGTGCCGGTGGCGCAACGCGGCTACGGCGCGGCGCTGGCGGCCGGCATTCAGGCGGCGCGCGGGCAATTCGTATTGATGGGAGACGCGGACGACAGCTACGACTTCGGCGAGGCGCCGGCGTTTCTCGCGAAACTGCGTGAGGGAGCCGATCTCGTGATGGGCTGCCGTTTGCCGTCCGGCGGCGGCACGATTCTGCCGGGTGCGATGCCGTGGAAGCACCGCTGGATCGGCAACCCGACGCTCAGCGCCGTCGGCCGCTTTCTCTTCCGCGCGAAGGTGAAAGATTTCTACTGCGGCCTGCGCGCCTTCCGGCGCGATTTCGTCCTCGGCCTCGATCTGCGCACGACGGGGATGGAGTTCGCGCTGGAGATGGTGATCAAGTCGCATCTCGCGCAGGGACGGATCACGGAAGTGCCGATCACGCTCTCGCCGGACGGCCGCGGCCGCGCGCCGCATCTGCGGACGTGGAGCGACGGCTGGCGCAGCATCCGGTTCATGATGCTCATGAGCCCGCGCTGGCTCTTCCTCGTGCCCGGCATCGCGCTCATGCTCGCCGGCGCGATCGCCGCCGGCTTTCTGATCGCGGGGCCGGTGCAGATCGGCCGCGCCGGGTTCGACACCAGCACGCTCCTCGTCGCCTGCATGGTGCTCACGCTCGGGTTCCAGATCGTCATCTACGCCTTCTTCTCGCGCATGTTCGCCGTCACCGAGCGGCTCCTGCCTTCCGATCCGGTGCTCAACCGCATCACCCGCGTCTTCACGCTCGAAAGCGGATTGATGGCCGGCGCCGCGCTGGCCCTCGGCGGCACAGTGCTGCTGGTCTATTCGGTGTTTCAGTGGCGATCCGAAGGGTTCGGCTCGCTCTCTTACTCTCAGACGCAGCGCGTCATCATCCCCGCCGTCACGGCCATGATCATCGGCGTGCAGGTGATTTTCTCGAGCTTCTTTCTCAGCATTCTCGGACTGTCGCGTCGGTGAAGCCGATCTCCATCCTCTACGTCGTCGAATACTTCCCGCCGCACATCGGCGGCGCGGAGACGATGTTCGGACAGGCGGTGGACGAGCTGGCGCGGCGCGGACACGAGGTCACGGTCGTCACGATCCGGACCATCGAAAAAGCGCCGCGGCGCGAAGTGCGCGGCAACGTGACGATCCACCGGCTGCCGGCGCCGGAGAGCATCGACCGCTACGTGTTCATGATCCGCGCGCTGCCCACGGTGCTGGCGAAAGCGCGCAGGGCCGACCTGATTCACACCGCCATCTTCACGCCGGGCGTGCCGTCGTGGATCGCGTCGCGATTGCTGCGCAAGCCGTGCGTGATCACGGTGCACGATTTATTTCTCGAGACGTGGGAGCGGTTCCCCGGCATCGGACGGCTGTCGATGCGCGCACATCGCTGGTTCGAGAAAACGCTGATGCGTCTTCCGTTCGACCACTACCTGCCGATCTCGAACTTCACCGCGGCGCGCTCGATCCGCGTCAACGGCCACGCCGGGATCACGACCGTCGCCTATCCGCCGCTCGACTACGAGTTCTGGCGCCCCGGCTACGCCGCGCGCCCGCTGCGCCGCGAGCTCGGATTGCCGGACAACACGTTCGTCTATCTCTATTACGGCCGGCCCGGAATCACGAAAGGCGTGGAGTCTCTCGTCGAAGCGGCCGATCTCGTGCGCCGGCGTCTGCCGGACAGCCGCCTGGTGATGCTGCTCTCGCAGTATCCGGTGGCGCGCCGCAAGAACGTGCTCTCGATGATCGAGCGCCGCGGCCTCGGCGATCACATCATCGTGCTGCCGTCGCAGCCGGGCGCGCAGCTGCCGTCGTACCTCCTCGCCGCGAACGCCGTTGTGGTGCCGTCGATCTCCGAGGGCTTCGGTTATTCGGCAGTCGAGGCGGCGACGATCGGAGCCCACGTGATTTGCACGACCGGGCACGCGACGGAAGAAGTGCTCACCGGCCACGCGACGCTCGTGCCGCCGTGCGACGCGAACGCGCTCGCCGATGCCGTCCTGGGCGTCGCGGAGGGGCGCATCGCGAAGCCGCCCGTCGTGCCGCCGCGATTCACCGCGGAGGCGCACGTCGACATCCTCGAGTCGGTCTACCAGCGTGTGCTCGGCCGCGCCGTGCGATAGACGTCGACATACGCTTGACGGGTGAGCTCCGCGCAACGCCGCCACGTGAAGCGGCGCGCCTGCTCCGGCCCGCGATGCCGCAGTTCCTCGCGCAACGCGCCGTCGCGCAGGATGCGCTCGACCGCCGCCGCGATCGCCTCCGGCGAATGCGGATCGGCGTGCAGCGCGGCATCGCCCGTCACCTCGAGCAACGCGGGAATCGACGACGTGACCACCGGCGTGCCCGTCGCCATCGCCTCGAGCGCCGGCAAACCGAATCCTTCCAGGAAGCTCGGCAGCAGCACCGCCTGCGCTCCGCGATACAGCGCCGCGAGCTCCTCGATCGTGACGAAGCCCGTGCGCACCACACCGTCGCGTCCTTCCAGCGAACGAAACGCCGCGCCGGTGATCACCAGCCGCAACGACGGATCGCCGCGGCGCAGCAGCTCGAATGCGCCCAGCACCCCGCCCACGTTCTTGTGCGGGTAATCATTGCCGGCGTAGAGGATGTAGCGCCCGTACGATTCATTGCGTGACCCGGGCTGAAAAAAAATCTCGTCGATGCCGTTCGGCGTGACGACGACTTTTTCCGGAGGCAAGCGAAGCGTTTCGACGAGGTCCTGCTTCGAGGCCTCGCTGACGGTGAGGACGATCGCGCTCTTCCGCGCCGCGCGCTTCGTCATCAGCGTGATGTACCAGTAGGCCGGCCGGTACGGCGCGAGAAAGTAAAACGGGATGAGGTCGTGGATCGTCGAGAGCGTCGGCACGTTCGTCAGCGGGACGTTGACGTGCGCGGCATGAAAGACGTCGCAGCCGGCGCGCTCGATGGCGCGCGCCACCACCCACATTTCCCGCGGGCGGTAATTCGCGGCGTCGACGACCAGCGTTTGGATCGGCGCAGGCACGAGCCCGACGTCGCGCTTCCGCACGACGGCGATCGTTTCGTCCGCGCCGTCCATGCGCGCGAGCTCGCCGATGAGGCCGCGGATGTAGGTGCCGATGCCGAAATCGGTGAGCTTCCTGCAGTCGATGGCGACGCGCACGGCGCGGATTATACGAAGCGGCGGTCAGCGCAACCCGTCCAGGTACTCGCGCAGCCTTCGATCCTGCTCCGTGGGAGAAGGCTTCCGCTTCCGCTTCCGCAGTAATCCCAGCATCCACGACATTGCGCGCATCCAGCGATCGGCGCGGATCGCCCACAGCATCTTCATCATTGCCGGCACGATCGGATGCAGCTTCACTTCCGCGCCGCGCCGGCGCAGGGTTTCGATTTGTTCGGGGCGCGCATGGCGAACGCCCAGCACCAGCACGGCGGCAACGAGGTCGCGGCGCGTGCGCTGTTCCAGCCGCCCCTCGAGCACCTTCATCGCCGTCGTGCCCAGCGGCGTGCGCTTCAATCCCTCCACGGTCTCTCGATGGATGTCCAACATGAAGTCGGGTCCGTGGGCGGCACGGTCGAGCGTCGCCAGTCCGCTGGTGAAGCTCCGCGGATGCACCGTGAACACCGCCTGCTCTTCCTCGGACACTACGAACGGATGCGTCGCCGCGGCGACAATGGCGTAGCTGCGGTCGCTCAGGTAGCTTCCGAACTCGCCGACCGTGTTCTGCGTCTCGAGACGCCACACGACGCCGGTGCTGATGAAGTGCGCGTCGATCATGCGCTCCACGCTCTCGACGGCCGCCGGATGAACGCCGCCGCGCCATTGTGTGAAGTGCCGCGTGAACAGGCGCATCGGCCAATGATCGGTCACCGTTCCCGCGCAATAGAACATCGCCGCCGGCTCCGCCGAAAGCGCGCGCACGGCCGACTCATAAAACGCGGGCAGCAGCACGTCGTCATCGCCGAGCACCGAAAACAGCGGTGTCGTGACTCGCGAGACCGCATACGCGATATTCGCCGCGGCGCCGATGTTGGTGTCATGGCAGTGGTATCCGATCCGCTCGTCGTGCTCCGAAAATTCGCGCACGACGTCCGCGGTCCCGTCGCCTGACGCATTGTCATAAATGATCAGACGAAAATGCGGATAGGTCTGTTTGAGGACGCTGCGAATCGCGCGCCGCAGGAATTCCGGCCGGCGGTAGGTCGGAATGACGCACGTGACCACCGGACACTCCGTCATGACCGCGTCGCTGCCTCCAGCAGCCAGCGCCGCGGCGCCGGCGTGGCGATGAGGGAGACGGCGGTCGTCATCAATACAATGCCCATGATTGCGGCCAGCAGCTGGATCCGCTGCGCCGGCAGCTCGAGCTGTCGTAGTCCGATGGCGAGGATGACGGAAGAGAGGGCGGCCAGCGACCCGATGGCGCGCGTTTGCGTAACGGCCGTCAGGAAACGCCGCACGAGCCATAATCCGGCAAAGAACGCGAGCAGATTGAATCCTGCATACACCGCCGCGACTCCCCATAAACCGTACCGCCGGCCCATGACGATCATTGCAACCGGCAGGACCACCACGCCCAATGCATTCTGAAACGACGCCGGCGCGGTCCAGCCGTGCGCCAGCTGTAATGCATACGGAACATGGAGAATCGCGTTGAGCGCCAGCGCCACCGCCAGGAACGGCAGGCACAGGGTCGAGGCGTCCGCGGCGCCGCGGTTGCCCGTCCAGACCCACGTCACCTCGCGCGAGAAGAGAATGAGCACGGCCGTAATCGGGACGATCACCGCCGCCATGAATTGCAGCGTACGGTCATAGAGCTCGCGCACCGACCCGTCGTCCGAAATGGCCACGAGCTGCGAGAACCGTGGAAAAATCGAGGCAAATACCGGCGCCGCGAGGATCGTCAGTCCCGACGCAATGCTCGTGGCAATCGTGTAATACCCGAAATCCTCCAGGGACAGCAGCCGGCTCACGATCACCTTGTCGATCTGCATGACCAGCGCGGCCGCGATCGAAATGGCCGCCATTCCGAGCGCGAACCGCCGCACCCGCGCCAGCTCGCGCAACCGCATCGCCGGCACCGGCCCGCTGACCGGGGATAACGCGCGCAGGACCTGCACGCGCGCCAGGATTGTCTGCACGAGCATTCCGATGATCTGCATGACGAAGAACGCCTCGATCGCCGGCGCCACATAAATCAGAAACGGGACGGCCGCCAGCAGCCGGATGCTCGAGCCGATGACCAGCGTCACGTTCAATTCCGGATGCCGCTGCAAGCCGAGCAGCGTTCCCTGATAAAGAGCAAACGGGAATTGCAGCGCAATGACCGGAGCCATGAGGCGAATGGCGTTCGCGACGGTCTGGGCTGGGACTTCGCTCGAATGCAGCCAATGGACGGCGATCCACGGCGCGAGCAGGAAGATGACCGCGGCGATGACGGCGGCGGCGAGCCAGTAGAGCCGTTCGAGCAGGCCCAGCAGCGAGCGCATTTCCTCGGTTTTGTCGGGGAGCGCGGCGAGGCGTGCCATCTCCCGGTTCGTGGTCGTGGCCAGCCCGAGATCGAACAGCAGGAACAGCGTCTGCAGCGTGGCGGCGAATCCGACCAGCGCATACGCGCCGATGCCGAGGATCTTCAGGTAGACCGGGACGACGGCGATGGCGAGGAGCGTCGACCAGAGGGTGCCGACGGAGTTCGCGATGACGTTCCGTCTGAGCATCGGCACGGCCATCATCCTGTCGCCCCTCGGCGGAAGTCAAGGAATTGCCGAACGTTACGGAAACGAGCTACCCTTCCGCTCCGAAAGGACGCCGCGATTCACCCCGTCCCGAAAGTCGTCATCCTCGCAGGCGGACTCGGCACTCGTTTGGCCGAGGAGACGGAGGTCCGTCCCAAACCGCTCGTCGAGATCGGCGGCCGGCCGATCCTGTGGCACATCATGAAGTCGTACGCGCATTTCGGGTTCCGCGACTTCTACGTCGCCCTCGGCTATCGCGGCGAGATGATCAAGCGCTATTTTCTCGACTATTACGAGCTGCATGGCGACCTGACGCTCAATCTGATGAGCGGCCGCGTCGCGGATGAGCGGCACGTTCCCGATGACTGGATGATTCACCTCATGGAGACGGGACAGGCCACGAACACCGGCGGCCGCGTTCGCCGGCTGCGTCCCCAGCTGGGCTCCGGAACGTTCATGGTGACGTACGGCGACGGCGTCGCGGACATCGATCTCCGCGCGTTGCTCGCCTTTCACCGCTCGCACGGCCTCGCGGCCACGGTGACGGCGGTTAGGCCGCCCGCGCGCTTCGGCGGGCTGACGTTCGACGGCGATCACGTGGCCGGTTTCACGGAAAAGCCGCAGGCCGGCGAAGGGTGGATCAACGGCGGCTTTCTCGTGTTCGAGCCGGCGATTTTCGATTATCTCGACGACGACAAATCGAGCCTCGAATCGGATGCACTGGAAAAACTCGCGGGCGACCGGCAGTTGGCCGCGTATCGCCATTATGGATTCTGGCAGTGCATGGACACGCTGCGCGACAAGAACGTGCTCAATGCATTGTGGGAAGAAAATCGCGCGCCATGGAAAGTATGGGAGTGAGCGCATTCTGGCGGGACCGCCCGACTCTCGTCACCGGCGCCACGGGACTGGTCGGCGGCTGGCTGGTGCGCGCGCTCCTGGAGGAGAAAGCGTCCGTGGTGGCGCTGATCCGCGACTGGGTGCCGCAGAGCATTCTCATCGAGGACGCGAAATCCGCGGTATTCGTCCGCGGCGAGATTCAGGATCAGGCGCTCATCGAGCGGATCCTCGGCGAATACGAGATCAATACCGTCTTTCATCTCGCCGCGCAGACCGTGGTCCCGATCGCAAATCGCAATCCGGTGTCGACGTTCGACAGCAATATCCGCGGTACGTGGTCGGTGCTCGAAGCCTGCCGGCGCAGTCCGCTCGTCAAACAGGTCGTCATCGCCTCGTCCGATAAGGCGTACGGCGAACAGGCCACGCTGCCGTACACCGAGGAAATGCCGCTGCAGCCGCGTTTCCCGTATGACGTCAGCAAGGCCTGCAGCGATTTGATCGCGTCGAGCTATGCGACGGTGTTCGGCGTGAATGTCGCCATTACGCGGTGCGGAAACTTCTACGGCGGCGGCGATCTCAATTGGAGCCGGCTCGTTCCCGGCACCATCCGCTCGCTGCTGCGCAATGAGGCGCCGGTCATCCGTTCCGACGGAACGCTGCGCCGCGATTACTTTTACGTCGAGGACGGCGCGAGCGCATACATGCTCCTCGCGGAGAAAATGGCCGGCGATTCCTCGCTTCGCGGAGAGGCGTTCAATTTCTCTACAGAAACGCCGTTTACGGTCCGCGAGATCGTCGATCACACGATTCGCACGATGGGCGGGGCGACGGAGCCGGTCGTGCTCAATGAAGCCTCGCACGAGATTCCCGATCAGCATCTGAACGCCGCAAAGGCTCGCGCCCGCCTCGGATGGTCGCCCCGGTTTTCTTTCGATGAAGGTTTGCGCCAAACCATCGATTGGTATCGCGCGTTTCTGAACCGATGAGCCGCGAGACTGTTTGCCGGAGTTGCCGTTCCGAGCGGCTGGAGCCCATTCTCTCCCTCGGCGAAACGCCGCTCGCCAATCGTCTGCTGACGCGCGAGCAACTGCAGTCGCCCGAGCCGCGCTATCCGCTGGAGCTCGTCTTCTGCGCTCAATGCACGCTGCTGCAGATCACCGAGACCGTCGATCCGGAAGAGCTCTTTTCCGACTACGTCTATTTTTCGTCGTATTCGGATCTCGTGGTCGCGAATGCGAAGCAGAATGCGTCGCGGATTCTCGAGACGCGCAAGCTCGCGCCGTCCGATCTCGTCGTGGAGATTGCCAGCAACGACGGCTATCTGTTGCAGCATTATCAGGCGGCGGGCATTCGCGTCCTCGGCATTGAGCCGGCGCGCAATATCGCCACCGAGGCGAACCGCCGCGGGATCGAGACCATCACCGAGTTTTTCGGACTCGCGCTGGCGGCGCAACTGCGCGCGCGCGGAGTCGAGGCGGCGGTGATTCACGCGAACAACGTCCTCGCGCACGTCGCGGATCTCAATGGCTTTGTCGCCGGAATCGCGGAGATCCTGCGCGCCGACGGCGCCGCCGTCATCGAGGTGCCGTGGGTCGTGGAGATGATCGAGCGCTGCGAGTTCGACACGGTCTATCACGAACATCTCTGCTATTTCTCGTTGACCGCGCTGCAGGAACTGTTCGCGCGTCACGGATTGCGAGTCCTCGACGCCGAGCCGATCGAGCTGCACGGCGGATCGCTCCGCTTCACCGTGGGCCGCGCGGATGCACCATCGAGTCGCGTTCTCGAATTGCTCGCGCGGGAAGAGGCATGGGGCGTTCGCGACGCAAATGCGTATCGCGCGCTTCCGCGCAACATCGAGCGCGTACGCGAATCGCTGCTCGAGCTGCTTCGCAGTCTGAAGCGCGATGGCGGCACGCTCGCGGCGTATGGGGCCTCCGCGAAGGGCGCCACGCTGCTCAATTACTTCGGCATCGGCGGCGATCTGCTCGAGTTCGTCGTCGACCGCAGCCCGGTCAAGCAGGGGAAATTCACGCCCGGCACGCACCTGCCGATCCTCGCGCCGTCCGTGCTCGCGGAACGGCGGCCCGATTACCTTCTGCTGCTCACCTGGAATCACGCCGCGGAGATTCTCGAGCAGCAGCGCCCGTACCGCGAGCAGGGCGGCCGCTTCATCATTCCGATTCCGGAGCCGGCGATCGTCGAATGAAGATCCTCGACACCGTGCTGCCGCCGGCATTTCTGATCGAGCCCGAGCGCGCCGAAGACGAGCGTGGCTTTTTCGCGCGGATCTTCGATCATGAATTGCTCGCCGGCCGTCTGGAGGCCGAGCGCTTCGTGCAGCACTCGGTCTCGTTCAATGAGCGCCGCGGCACGCTGCGCGGAATTCACTATCAGGCCGCGCCGCACGAAGAGGCGAAGCTCGTGCGCTGCACGGCCGGCGCGGTGTGGGACGTGGTGGTCGATCTGCGGCCGCAGTCTCCGCACTACCTTCGCAGCGCCGGCTTCGAGCTCACGGCCGCGAATGCGCGGACGCTCTACGTGCCGAAAGGCTTCGGACACGGCTTCCTGACGCTGACCGACGCGGCGGAGCTCTTCTATCAAATCTCCGAGTCCTATCATCCCGAGCTTGCGCGCGGCATCCGCTGGAACGATCCCGCGCTGAACATCGCCTGGCCATTTCCGCCCGCGATCGTCTGGCAGCGCGACGCGTCTTTCCCCGACCTGCCCGTGTGAGAAAATCGCGCGAGCCTGATGTCCGCACACGACCCGAAGGACCCGCAGATGATCGCCGCCATGGGCACCAATCCCGAGATGCGCAGGCTGGCCGTCGACTTCGTGCGGCGCTCGAGCGAGTATCGCTATTCGTACAACTTCTCCTGGCTCGGCCGGCCGGTCATTCAATACCCGACCGACATCGTGGCGATGCAGGAGATCATCTGGAGCGCGCGCCCCGAGGTCATCGTCGAGACGGGCGTGGCCCACGGCGGAATGCTGGTGTTCTATGCCTCGATGCTGCAATTGCTGGGCGGGGACGGGATTGTCATCGGCATCGACATCGACATCCGCGCGCACAATCGCAGCGCCATCGAAAGCCATCCGCTGGCGAGCCGCATCCGGCTCGTGGAAGGCTCGTCGATCGACGAGGGCGTCGCCGCGCGCGTGCGCGAGCTCGCCGGCGGCTCGCGCCGCGTGCTCGTCGCGCTCGACTCGATGCACACGCGCGAGCATGTGCTGCGCGAGTTGCAGTTGTACTCTCCGCTGGTGCACAAGGACGGCTATGTCGTCGTTTTCGATACGAGCATCGAGGACATGCCGGAGGATTTTTATCCCGACCGGCCCTGGAGCCCCGGTAATAGTCCGCGCACCGCCGTGCACGACTTCCTCGCCGCGAACGATCGCTTCGAGATCGACCGCGAGATCGAGAACAAGCTGCTCATTACCGTGGCGGGGGAAGGATTCCTGCGCTGCGTGAGGGACCCGCAATGAAACGCATTCCGGTCGCGGGACCGTCGATCACGCAGCACGAGATCGATGCCGTGCGCGATGCCGTGACCACGGCGTGGTACGGCGACGCGAACAAATATCACGAGCGTTTCGAGCGCCGGTTCGCGGAGTATGTCGGCCGCAAATACGCGATGGCGCTGCCGTCGTGTACGTCGGCGATTCATCTGGCGCTCGCGGCATTGAACATCGGCCCGGGCGACGAAGTGATCGTGCCGGAGAGTACCTGGATCGCGACGTCCGCGCCGATTGCGTATGTCGGCGCCACGCCGGTTTTCGCGGATGTCGATCCCGTCACGTGGTGCCTGTCGCCCGAGTCGTTTCGCGCGCACCTCACGCCGAACACGAAGGCGGTCATTCCGGTCGACATTTACGGCAGCGTCTGTAATTACTCGGTCATCGAGGCGATCGCCGCGGAAGCGAATGTTGCCATCGTTGAAGATGCGGCAGAAGCCGTAGGTGCTTCATTGAACGGGCGGCGCGCCGGCAGTTTCGGAGCGGCGAGCGTCTTCAGTTTCCATGGATCGAAGACGCTGACGACGGGCGAGGGCGGAATGCTCGTCACGGACGACGAGGAGTTGTTCCGGCGCGCGTCGATTCTGCGCGACCACGGCCGGCGGCCGGGCGATCGCGCGTTCTATAACGCCGAAGTCGCGTTCAAGTACAAGATGAGCTCCATGCAGGCGGCCCTCGGGTTGGCACAATTGGAGCGCATTGAAGAACTGATTGACCGCAAGCGCGAGGCGTTCGCCTGGTATCGCGAAGCATTGAAGGATGTCGAGGGAATTGCCCTCAATGCCGAGCCGCCCGGCGCGCGGCATGTCTATTGGATGGTGACGGCCGTTTTCGATCCGCAACTCGGGCTCTCCAAAGAGCGCCTCGCAGAGGAGCTGAACGCCGCCGGCATCGATACGCGGCCGTTTTTCCATCCGCTGTCGTCCCTGCCGGCGTACGCATCATCGCCGCAGGCAACCAGCGGACGGACGGAAAATCCGGTTTCGTATCGCCTCGGCGCACATGGAATCAACCTGCCGTCGTCGCTGTCGCTGACGCGTGACGAGGTGCGCTATGTGGCCGAAACGCTGCGGGCGATCGTCGCGCGCGCCGCCGTCAATATCGCCGCAGCTTTTTGAACCGGTCTCCGTGCATCGGAGCGTCGACCAGGATGATCTTCTGCGGAATTTTGAAAGGCTCGAGCCGGTCGCGGCAGAAGTCGCGCATCCGCGTACGGAACTGAGCGAGCGTCTCGCCGGTCGACAGCTTCACCCGCGCCACGACCATGTGTCCCGTGAGCGCGCTCGGTTCGCCCGCGACCGCGGCTTCGTCCACTCCCGGCATTGTCTCCAACACGGTCTCGACCTCGGCCGGAAAGACCTTTTGACCGCCCACGTTGATCATCTCGGAACGCCGGCCGAGGATGCGGACGTACTCGCCGTCGACTTCCACGGCATCTCCGGTCTGAAACCAGCCGTCCGTGGTGAACGGGCTTGGCGCGTTCAGGTACCCGAGCATCGCTGAATGGGCCTGAATCTCCAGCAGCCCATCGCGCACTCTCGTCTGAAATCCTTCGCCGCCGATCCGCACCCATAAGGAGTCGCGCGATCGCGATTTGGACCGCAGAATCCCGAGCTCGGATAATCCGTAGGTTTGCTGCAGCTCGAGCCGCGGAAACACTTCATGAATCCTGCGCAATGTCTGTTCCGGCATCACCTCGGTGCCGTACGTGACGAGCTGCAGCGACGAGAGATCGTGATTGCGCCAGGCGTCGCTCAGGAGCAGGAGGTGAAGAAACGTCGGCGTCGCCGGCAGTACTTCGACGCGATGTTTTTCGATGGCCCGGCAGACGGCTTCCGGATCGCGGTCCTCGATCGTCACGAGGCACCCGGCATTGGACAGGACGTACAGCATCGTGTTGACGCCGCCGATGTGATCGAACAAGAGAAAGGCGAGCATGCGGCGGGCGTGGCGCCGGACGGAGAATTTCTCGAGCAGCGGAACGAAGTCATGCACCGCGGCTTTGCTTTTTCCCGTCGATCCGGACGAGAACAGTACGAGCCCCGGGTGCGCCAGCGCGCGCAGTTGCATGTAGAGCTCGTGCTGCGCGTCTCGGCCCGTGCGCTGGATGGATGGATCGCCGCGGAGATCGATGATGACCTCGATCTCCGCGATCTCGCCGAACTCTGCCTTCTGTTTTTCGGCAGCGGAGGACATCGGAACCACAATGCAGCCCCGATCGACCAGCGCGAGCAACGCGGCAACCGCGCGCGGCGAGAAGTCCGCCTCGAGCGCGACGATCGAGCCTGCTCCGACTCCTTCGCCATCCAGACGCGCGCGCCACGCGTCGAGCTCATTCAGGAGCCAGCCGTAGGTGAAACGTTGATCGCGCCAAACGATCGCTTCGGAGTCGCGATGTTCGCGCGCCGCGGCGAGGAGCGCCGGGACCATGCTCAGGGACCCCCGAGGTAAACGGTCTGGCCGGTGATCAGCGAACTGCCGGGCGCGAGGAAGAAGTCCACGACGGCCGCGACGTCGTCCATTGTGCCGGGGCGCTGAATTGCCTGGCGTTTTACCAGCGAGTCGATGCGCTCGGCCGGAATTCCGGCGATGAGATCCGTGGCGATCGCCGTCGGGCCGACAACGTTGACGGTGATGTCGAACGGTCCGAGCTCCCGCGCCATGACCTCGGTCAGCGTGACGACGGCCGCCTTCGATGCGGCATACGCCGCTTCGCCTTCGAGCTTCATCGGAACGGCGATGGAGCCGAAGTTGACGATTCTGCCGAAGCGCTGCTTCTGCATGACCTTCGCGGCTTCGCGCGAGCAATAGAACGTTCCGAACACGTTGGTCTCGAAGATCGCGCGGACGGCGCGGCCCGGAGTCAGAAGCACGTGGTTCATCGACGCCACGCCGGCGCAGTTCAAAAGATGATCGATGCGGCCGTATCGCTTCCGGATCGAAGCAAAGAAGCGGATGACGGCGTCTTCATCGGCGACGTCGACGCAACTGTGCTCGTACGATTCAGCGGAAAGATCGGATTCCGACCGGCTGCAACCGACGACTTTGTGGCCAGCCGCGAGATAGCGCTCCGCCAAAAATCGTCCGATTCCTTTTCGGGCGCCGGTTACGACCGTGACGGCATCAGACATCCGCCGCTCCTATCTGCGACCATGCGTAGTCGGCCAAGGTCCCGACGGTGCGAAACGGACTCGATTTCTGCGAGACGGCCCGCTCATCCGCGAGGGCGACCACGACATCGAGACGATCCTGGATTTCCTGCTCGACGGCCACGACGAACGACACCAGCGCGAGCGAGTCGAGAACGCCGTCGCGGCCATAAAGCGGCGCATCGGCGCCGCGCGTAATGTCGATTTTCTCGTTCAGCGTAGCGTTCAGCTCGCCGGCGATGTCCAGGATGAGGCGGACCACGTTCTCCCGCTCGATCATGCGCTCCTTTGCGCCTCCCAGTCTTCGCGATCCAGCTCCAGCCAGAGCTTCTCGGGCGTGCCGTTCTCCGCCTGATCGGAATCGACGAGCGAAATCATTCCGTCTGCGACGACACGGCGAAGCGGCGAACGCCGCCGCAGCGAGAAACCCAAGGTCTGGTGCAGCTGGCGCGCGGCGAAGTTGGAAGAAAGTACCGCGGCGCCGACGCGTTTCAAGTGAAACGCTTCGAACAGCCAATCCAGGAGCGTCGCCTCGACCCGCGAGACGAGCGATGCCGCTCCCCGACGTTCGCCGCGCACGAGATTATCGAGCTCGGCGGCGTCCGTTGTGAGATTCATGAAGCCGATGGTACCCAGCGGTCCCGCTTCATCGCGGATGACGAAGAGCAGCCGGCGCGCATCGGGGAGGATGCGCTCGCGCAACCATCGACGCGTGCTTTCCTCTGTGGCTTCGAACTGCGTGAAAAAAGAGTCGCGGGCGTTGTTCCGCCACGCGGTCAATTTTGCGAGCAGTTCCCGATCCTCGAGGGTGGCGTGCGTAATGGGATGAAGGGACGCGCCGCAGTGGGGAACAGGAAGGACGATTGCGGCAACGCTGGACACGCCGGAAGAGTAGCGTAAAAAGCGAAACGCCGCTGATTGCTCAGCGGCGTTTCAAAAGG
>DATFHJ010000047.1:0-3877 GCA_035248585.1 Thermoanaerobaculia bacterium | reverse complement strand
GACGCTGACGGCACCGGTGACGCTCCAGGGCGAAACATTTCCTGCGGGTACGTGGGTGATTCCAACCGATCAGGAATTCATCGCGCTCGCGCGCGAGGTGCTCGACGCGCAGGTCTACCCGGATCTTCGCGAGTTCGAGGGCGGCCCGCCCGAGCAGCCGTACGACGCCGCCGGCTGGACGCTGCCGATGACGATGGGCGTGCGGGTGGTGACGGTGACGAAGCCGATCGCCGAGAGCGATCGCGCGAAGTTCAAGATGCTCGCCGCCGATGCGCCGCTGGCGATCAAGCCGACGCCGTACACGGCGGACCCGAAGGATGCCGCGCCGTTCGACAGCGCGCCTGGCGCCGGATTCAACACGCACGCGATGGCGGCGGCGATCGTGCCGCCGGCTGGATCGATCGCGGGCAGCGGCAGCCATGTCGTGCTCGACGCGGCGGAGACCAACATCTTCCGCGCGTTGAACATGGTGTGGAAGGCCGGCGGCCAGGTCGGCCGCAGCGGCAACGCGTACGCGATCAGCGCGGTGCCCGAGACGATGATGAACGAGATTGCGGGGTCGCTGGCGATTCACGGTCAACGGGCCGCGACGAGCGGCGATGCGATCAAGCAGCCGCGCATCGCGCTGTTCGAGCCGCCCAACAGCATGGATGCGGGATGGACCAAGTGGGTGCTCGAGCGTTACGGCTTCGAATTCGCGAGCATCAATACGCCGGACGTCACCGGCAATCTTCGCGACAAGTTCGACGTGATCGTGATCGGCGACGAACGGCGCGGCGTGTTGCCCGGGGGCGGTTTCGGACGTCCGCCGGCGCCGACCGCGGAGGACGAAGCGCGCATCAGGGCCCTCGACGCGTTCGTCAGGGCCGGCGGCACGCTCGTGACGATGAGCGGCAGCGCGTCGGCGGTGATCGATCAGCTGAAGTTGCCGGTGCGGAACGCGCTCAACGGAGTCGGGCGCGACAAGTTCTTCGCCGGCGGATCGGTGATGCGCATCAACACCGACCCGTCGCATCCAGTAATGGCGGGCATGACGAAGAGCGCGGACATTTTCGTGTTCGGCAGCCCCGCGTTCGAGACGACGGCGGGCTTTGACGGCGCGGTGCTCGCGTCGTATCCCGAGAGCGGATCGCCGTTGCGATCGGGTTACCTGCTCGGCGAGGAGTATCTACAGGGCAAGGCCGCCGCCCTCGACGTCCGCCACGGCGACGGCCACGTGATCCTGCTCGGCTTCCGCCCGCAGTGGCGTGGCCAGACGTTCGGCACCTTCCGCGTGCTGTTCAACGCGATTCTGCGATAAGCAGCGCTCGTAGGGGACGACTTCAGTCGTCCCTTGCCTCATTTGGTAAGGGTTGGCCTTCAGCACGGACCGCGTCCGATGTCAATGATGCTTGTCGTAAAGCAGACTTGACAAAATGTCGTCGTTGTTTTACAGTCTCCCCAAGGAGCTGAATCATGCTGACGGCGCTGTTTCATCGGAAGCGAATGGCGGCGAAGGCCGCCGCCGAAGCCATCAAGGCCTCCGGCGGGTCGATCCAGCAAACGCGTCGTGTCTACGGCACGAGGCTGCTGATTCGCGGGCTGCTCTGGGCGTCGGTGTATGTGCTGTCGCGCGGGCTGCTCGAACTCGCCATCACGTCGCCGTCGGTGCGCATCGCGATCGCGCTGCTGCCGGCGCCGTTCTTCGTCTTTTATCTGTGGACGTGGATGAAAGGCGTGAGCGAGATGGACGAACTCGAGCGCCGCATCGAGCTCGAGGCGCTCGGCTTCGCGTTTCCGTCGGCGCTCGTGTTCCTCGCGACGCTCGGATTGCTCGACGTCGCCATCACGCTGAACCCCGACGACTTCAGCCTGCGCCACACCTGGCTGATGCTGCCGCTGCTGTATTACATCGGCCTGTGGCGCGCGAGGCGGCGCTATCAATGAAGAATCGCCTGAAGGTGTTGCGCGCCGAGCGCGACTGGTCGCAGCAGGATCTTGCCGACGAGCTCGATGTGTCGCGGCAGACGATCAACGCGATCGAGACGGAGAAGTACGATCCGAGTCTGCCGCTTGCGCTGAAGATCGCGCGGCTGTTCGAGCAGCGTGTCGAGGAAATTTTCACGCTCGACAACTTCGACGCGAAGACGTCACCCCAAGCGCGCCGCGCGTCGGCGCGATAGCCGCGTGCTCGCTCCGCGCTTCATTCGCGAGCGCGTGCCGGACGCCGCCTCGGCGGCCTGACGGTAACGCTGCGCGTTGCTGCCCCGCCTTTCGCGACGCGGGAAACCGCATCTCACGCGTCGCATTCCGCGCCTGTCGCTGAGTCCGCGTGCTTCCGACGGCGTCTGTTCGATGGAGCGGAAGCACGCGGGGAATGCGCCTCGCTCGATGCGGTTTCGCGCCTGACGCTGTGTCCGCGTCGCTCAACTCGGCGGCGTCCGGCACGCCCTCGCGACCGCGCGGAGCGCAATCAGCGCGGTGCCGGCGCGGTCCGGCTGAAGCCGGGCCTCGATCTCAGATCGGGCGGATTTCGGATCTGTTTTCCGATCTAACGATCAACAGATGAACAAACAAATCCGAAATCCACTCGATCCGAGATCCGAGATCTACTTGGCGAACGTGATGATGTGCTCGCTCTTGCCGAACATGAAGAAGCGCGGCGTGGCGCCGGCAATCTTGTCGGTGCCGACGTTCGGCGTCGAGCCGATCACCTGCGGATACCAGCGGCCGCCGTTGAGGATCTTCTGCGGCGGCGTCCACAGCGACGGATCATCGAGCCGCGGCGCGAACGACACGTAGATGCCTTCCTGCGTGTAGCTCTCGTCCTTCGCGCGATTGAGCAGCATCACGTACTGCTCGAGCGCCGTGTTCCAGTGCACCGCCGGACCCCAGAACGCGTCGACCTTGCCGTCCGCGTCGTGCCACGCGAGCGACGGCGCAACGAGCGGCGTCGCGGCAGGATAGACCCACTCGAGACGACGACGTTCGGCTCCGGGCAGTCCGGGCACCAGAGCGCGGCGGCCGGCTTCCGGCTCCCAGATGCCGCCGCGCCACAACTCCAGGCGCCCGCCGGGACGATCGCGGTCCGCCCACTGCAGCCGTGCCACCGCCACGCCCTGCGACTGCGCGTCGCGTTGATACTGGCTGTAAAAGAAATAGAGATACTGCTTTGCCGCGTCGAGCTGCACGCTGAGATCGCCGACGCCGCCGATCACGTATCGATTCGGCGATTCACACGCCGTCGAACTTTGCCACGCCTGCAGCACCGGACCGAGATCGGTCCACGTGCGTCCGCGATCCGTCGACTTCGCCGCGCCAATGCGCGGCACCGCGCGATCCTCGCGGCCGCATCGCGTGGCCGGCCACTCGTTGTGGTAGTAGCCGTACCACGTATCGACTTCGTCAGAGACGACAGCCTCGAACCACACGCCGTAGCCAGGATGCGGCGTCAGCACCACTTCTGTCGTCGCTCCGAGATGCGAGAGCTCGCTGCCCGACGACACCGACGGCACGCCGGAGTGCGACGTCAGCACGAACATCCGCCGATGCCCATCCTCGAGATCCCACACGACGGGACTGTTCGAATCGACAACGCCGGGAAGCGTGATCGTTGGCGCAGGCAGCAACGCCACTCGCGGCGTCGATGCCGCGGCGGGATTCACCGCTTGCGTTGCGCGTGGTGCAGTCTCGAGCAGAACAACAACGGCCAACACCGTACTGGCCAGAACAACCGGTCGCATGAAACCTCTTCCATTCACGAGCCTGGCAGGGTCGGCTGGTGACTTCTCCTACTACGGCTGTCAGTCGCGATTCGTTTCAGCTATCCTGTCTTTCGCATGTCTCCGGTTGTCATTACGCTCGACGAGACGATCGATGTTCGCAAGGAGATCGAGGC
>DATFHJ010000046.1:0-15566 GCA_035248585.1 Thermoanaerobaculia bacterium | reverse complement strand
CTCGATCGCTTCCTCGGGCGAGAGCACGCCGATGCCGACGGTGCGGCGCTTCCAGATGCGGTTCGTCGTCAGCAGCGATTCATATTCGTCGACGGCGGCGTCGAACTTGTCGCAGAAGGCTTCGATGTCCTCGAGCCAGCCGTGCGGGACGTCTTCGGGCATGCCGCCGATGCGCATGCAGTTGAGCGTGAGCCGCGCGCCGCAGTAGGCCTCGAAGAAGTCGAGGATCTGTTCGCGCTCGCGGAAGCAGTAGAAGAACGGCGTCATCGCACCGATGTCGATGGCGTGCGTGGCCAGCCACAAGAGATGAGACGAGATGCGCTGCAGCTCGCTGAGCATGACGCGCAGGAGCTGCGCGCGACGCGGGATCTGCCTGGTGACGCCGAGCATTTTCTCGACGGCTTCGACGAAGCCGAGGTTGTTCGTCGCGGAGGCGACGTAATCCATGCGGTCCGTGTGGGGAACGCACTGCGGATAGGCCATGTGCTCGAAGAGCTTTTCGGTGCCGCGATGGAGGTAGCCGATGATCGGCTTCGCCTCGATGATCCGCTCGCCGTCGACTTTGAGGAGAACGCGCAGCACGCCGTGGGTGGACGGATGCTGGGGGCCGAAGTTGATCTCCATCTCATGGACATCAAACATCAGTTCACATCCTCCGTTTCGGTCTCAGCAGCCGCGGGCGCGGGAGCAGGTGCGGCCACCGGCTTCGGCGCGGGCTTCGGAGCCGGCGCCGGGGCTTTCGCTCCCCCGCCGATCTGCGCGACGGGCCACGTGCCGTACTTTTTCCACTCGCCTTTGTACACGTTCACATCGGCGGCGGGCTTGCCGGTCGATCCCGCCTTCGGTCCCCCACCCTCCGGAAAGACCTCGGGGTAGATGCGGGCGCCGGTGTCGATGCCGCGGATGGGAAAGTCTTTGCGCAACGGATGGCCGTTGAAGCCTTCCCACATCAGGATGCGCTCGAGATTCGGGTGGCCGGAGAACTGGATGCCGAGCATGTCCCAGGTCTCGCGCTCGTGCCAGTTCGCCGTTTTCCAGACCGTGGTGACGGAAGGAATCGGCGTCGTCTCGTCGGTCCAGACGCGCAGGCGGACGCGCGCGTTTTTCTGGAACGAATAGAGCGTGTAGGCGACGGAGAAGCGCGGGCCGGTGTGATTGGGGAACTTGGAGTAGTCGACGCCGGCGAGATCCACCAGATAAACGAAGCCGTCGTCTTTGAAGGCGCGGCAGACTTCGACGATGCGGTCGCGATCGGCGAAGAGGGTGATCTCGTTCGCGAACTCTTTCGCGTCGGTGATGGCATCGCCGGAACGCGAGACCGCCGCGGCGACGAGCGGGTCGCGCTTGATGTCGTCGGCGGTTTTCTGCGGCGGAGGAACTTCGGACATAGTTCTAGGCGCCGGTGAACGGCTTGCCCGCCTCCTCCATCAGTAGTTTGAGCATGTCGAGCGTCTCCGATTCGCCGGGGACGCAGAGGGAGATGTCGTCGGTCTCGCCGGATGCGATGGCGTTCGCGTAGCCTTCGCAATCCCAGCCGCACGCGCCGCAGTCGGTCTGGGCCATCGCGGCGAAGAGCTTGGTCTCGAACTTTCCGCCCATCTCGTTCGCGAGCGCCATGCGCTCGGTGAGCATGAGGTCTTCGCGATGGAAGGGGACGGCGGGGGAGGCGCCGGTTTCGGCGACTTCGGAGGGGACGATTTCGGGGGCTGCGGCTTCGAGGATCTCTTCCGTCGTCGCTCCCTCCCCGGGCACGGGCACGGGCACGGGCGCGGGCGCGGGTTTTTGGGCCGCAGGAGGAGCGGGGGCGCGTTTGACGCCGGAGACCGGGGCTTGTTTCAGTTGCGCTGCTTGCTCCGCTCGCAGCGCGGGGCCTTCATGCTGCGGCCGCAGCGAGTCGCGCACCGCGGCTCTGGCGAAGTCGTAGGCTTCGCCGCCTTTGCGCAGCACGTGCATTTTCTCGATCTTTTTCTGGAGCTCCATGAGGCCCCAGATCAGCGCTTCGGGTCTGGGCGGGCAGCCGGGGATGTAGACGTCGACGGGGATCAGGCGATCGACGCCTTGCGTGACGGCATAGGTGTCGTAGGGTCCGCCGCACGTCGCGCAGGAGCCCATGGCGATGACCCATTTGGGGTCGGGCATCTGGTCCCACAACCGGCGGACGATCGGGGCCATCTTCTCCGTGACGGTGCCGGAGACGATCATGAGATCGGCCTGGCGCGGGGTGGCGCGGAAGACTTCGGCGCCGAAGCGGGCCATGTCGTGGCGGGGGTCGAGGACGGCCATCATCTCGATGGCGCAGCAGGCCAGGCCGAATTGCATCGGCCAGAGCGACGACTTGCGAGCCCAATTGAAAAATTTGTCGACCGTGGTCGTGAGGACGTTCTCGTCGAAACGGCTCTCGATCAGACCCATGTAAGGACCTTCCTCTTCCACGCGTAGAAATAGCCGACCACGAGGATCGCCAGGAAGATGGCCATTTCGATGGCTCCAAACCAGCCGAGCTGTTTGAAGCGAATGGCCCACGGGAAGAGGAACACCGTCTCGACGTCGAAGACGATGAAGAGGACGGCAATGAGGAAGTAGCGCACCGAGAAACGGTGGTCGAAGGCCGTCGAGGTCGGCGCGATGCCGCACTCGTAGGGCTCCAGCTTCACCTTCCCGGGACGCGATGCGCGGATCAACGGTGTGATGATGAAAAGGGTCAACACCGGTACCGAGATGACGATGAGCGCAGCGATCAGCAGCACTGAGTAGTTGGCCATCTAATTTACTCGCTTAACGGCGACCGCCGAGCATTCTACTCAGAACAGTTTCTTTTGGAAGGACCAGCTTGAAAGGGGCACGTTTTTTCCCTGGACGAGGACGCGCTGGTCTTCGCCGATTCCGTCGGGAAGGATGAGTCTTCGCGCGCTTTCGCGCGCCTGGAGGAGAGCGGGCGTCCCGCCCGCCCCCGGCTGGAGAAGCTCGTGGCGGGTGATGTCGAGAGTGAGCAGGAATTTGTTGAGCCTGTCGAAAAACAGCGTCGCCGCGCCTTCGCGCTCCCCTGCCCTCTCGAGATCGGTGAAGTTGATATGCGCCGTCAGGTCCTGTTCGCCGGGATTGGCGAGGAGATCTCTGGTGACGCGTTGCCGGGCGTACGCGGCGGCGGTGCCGAAGCGGCGATGCCGCGGGTGGAAGAGCTTGTCCTGCGGATGACCGTAATCAAAGGTGACGAAGAGGGCGCGGTCGAATCTCCGAACGACGTCGGCGTAGAACAACTCCCACTCGAGAGACACGTCGGCGAACTGGCCGTCTTCGAGTTGGACGCCGCGCGCGGCGAAGTAGTCTTCGTACGGCGCGGCGGCTTCTTTTTCCGTCCACTCGAGCTCTTCCGTGACCCATAACTCGTGCAGGTGCTCGCCGCGCTGGACGAGTCGCGCGAACGGGAAGGCGTCGTAGAGCTCGTTGCTGATGATGAAGTGGACGCCGTCGGTGGGGACGGACTCGATGGTCTGGACAGCGGTTGCCCGGTCGCCCGGTTGCCCGGTTGCCCGGTCTACGCCGAAAAACCGGGGAACCGGGTGACCGGGAGACTGGGCAACCTCGGCCTCCAGCGCGCGGATCAAACTGCCGTCCCCGCTTCCGATGTCCACGATCGTGAACACCGCGCCCTCGCAACGGCTCATGAATTCGCGGACGAGGTTGCCAATTGCGTACGAAAACACCGGGCTGAGCGTGGGCGCGGTGACGTAATCACCCCCCGTTCCGACCGGTTTCTCGGCCTGCATGTAGTAGCCGAATTCGGGGTGATAGAGCGCGATCTCGACGAAGTCCCGGAACGATAAAGGCCCGTACGACAATAGGTTACGAAGCACATCGCGCATCGCGCGCTCGGCCGGCATGCGCGCTCATCCTATCACCCGCAAGCGTGCGCTACATCACAGTTATTTGGGACGTGGCAGGGCGGTTGCGAAAGAGAGAGCCAACCAAAGGAAGGAACCAGGAGGCAAACAATGAAAAAGTTCTTGGCAATGATGCTCGTAGCGCTCATGTCGACGGCGGCCTTCGCGGACGTCGCCACCGAGCGCGACAAGACGAAGAAGGGCGCGGCGATCGGTGCCGTGGCCGGCGCGATCGCGGGCGCGATCATTCATAACAACCGCGGCAGCGGTAATGCGAAGCGCGGCGCGGTCATCGGCGGCGTGGTGGGCGGCGCGGCCGGCGCGATCGTCGGCGCGATGATGGATAAGCAGGAGCGCGAGCTCCGGCAGATCGAAGGCATCGACGTCACCCGTACGGACGAGGACGAGCTTCGCGTGACGGTGCGCAACGAGATCCTGTTCGACTTCGACTCGGCGAGTCTCCGCTCCAGCTCGCGCGACGAGCTCCGCGAGATGGCTGACGTGTTCAACAAGTATCGCGACACGACCATCGCGGTGAACGGCTATACGGACTCGACCGGCACCGAGGCGTACAACCAGCGCCTCTCGCAGCGCCGCGCGAATGCCGTGACCAACTATCTGCAGGACCTCGGCGTGCGCGACTCGCGCATCGACGCCTACGGCTACGGGGAATCGAAGCCGAAGGCCTCGAATAGCACCGCCAGCGGCCGCCAGCAGAACCGCCGCGTGGAGATTTACGTCCGGGCAAACAACGCGTAAACGCTGAACGTGGAGCGGCGGGCTTGAGCCCGCCGTTTTCATTTTCGGCGGGCTGAAGCCCGCCGCTCCACCTGCCCGCATTTTGCATTTAGGAGGCAGTCTTCATGATTCGCAAAGGTTTCGTTTTCGCTTTACTCACGGTGTTCGCGATGGCGTGTGCCACGACGGACAGCAGTAGCTCCTCTCCCAACGACAACAAGAAGACCAAGCGCGGCGCGACGATCGGCGCGGTCGCGGGTGCGATCGCGGGTGCGGTCATCGGCAATCAGTCGGGCAACAACCGCACGGGCGCCGTGGTCGGCGCGGCGGCGGGTGCCGCGATCGGCGGCGCGATCGGCCGGCGTATGGACAAGCAGGCCGAGGAGCTGAAGCAGATCGAAGGTGTCGAAGTCGAGCATGTCGAAGGGACGGGCGAGATCGACGTTCGTTTGACGAGCGACATCCTGTTCGACCTGAACTCCGCGGCGCTACGCGGGGAATCGCGGACGACGCTGAACGGGCTGGCGAACAACTTCGCGCAGTATCCGGACAACCGGATCGTCGTCGAGGGTCACACCGACTCGTCGGGCACGGACGCGTACAACCAGCGCCTGTCCGAACAGCGCGCGTCGTCGGTGGCCGATTATCTGATCGACCGCGGGGTGCCGAACAACAACGTGATCGTGTACGGCTACGGCGAGATGCGGCCGAAAGCCTCGAACGACACGCCCGAGGGACGGCAGCTGAACCGCAGAGTCGAGATTCACATTCAGGCGCCGCAGACGGCGAGCAATCAGTAGCTGTGGAGCGGTGGGCTTTAGCCCACCGAAAGGGGTCGGCGGGCTAAGAGCCCGCCGCTCCACTTTCATGGCGAGGGTTTCTCGAACTCGCGCGGCGGGATCGGGACTCCGACGCGGATCGACTCCGCCTGCCGTGTACCGCCTGCCCAGGGATCGACGACCAACGCTCGCACGACGAACGGCAGCTTCACGCCGTCGACGTCGCGGTAGTCGTCAAAGTCGGTCTGCTCGGGCATGCGTCCGATCGGGCTGTCGTAATAGACGACGCGCCGCAGCAGCAGACCGCTCTCGGCATCGAACCAATAGCGCGCGGTGGGAGTGACGATCACCCACGCGTTGCGGTCGCCGAGCTTGTCGGAGTCGACGCGCGTGTTGTTGCCGATGTTCGACGTATGGAACGGCGCGAAGCCGCGCCGGGCGAGGGCGACACGGGCCAGGTCCTCGGGCTGAAGGTCGCGCACTCCGTTCTGATCGCGAACCCACCCGCCCTTCGCGTCGCTGGCGCGCGTGAGCGTCGAGCCGTCCGGCAGCTGGATGTCGACGCGCAACTTCTCCCCCACCTCGGCGATCGTGGCCTGGACCTGCGGTCCCGTCGGCGATTTGGACGTGCCCTTGAACAGCCGCGGCGCCGCCGGAGCGGGCTCGCGTCCGCCGATCGCGGCGATGTACTTTTGAATGAGCGCCGGCACGGTGATGGGTGCCTTCACTTCGCCGGGCGGCGGTTCATCGGGCGGTACCGGCTGTGGCAGCGGCGGAGCGAGCGCCGGCCGAGGCTTGCCGTTGTGGCAGGTGAAACAGGTCACGACCGGCTGTCCGCCGAAATGACGGGCGTTGAGATCGATGACCATGCGCAGCATCTCCCGGGCGCGGGCTTTCTGCGGCCTGGCGTCGCTCTCCGCCCCTTCGCCCGAGGCGTGGCAGTAGTGGCAATGCACGCCGAGGCCGGCGCGCATCTGGTTCATCACCCGCTCCAGCTCCGGACGGGAGATGCCGGTGAGGATCTGCAGGTTCTTGAGGGGCTGGGCATTGGCCAGGGCCGGCAGGACGAACAGGACCACAAGGATCGAGCGGCGCAAGAGCATGGCTAATCTCCTAATCTTTTAGGAGTAAGCCTCCGCCGGCGGTCTGTCAAGTTAAAATGCGAGCGCCTTCGAGAACGTGCGACGTGAAATCGAGACTCTGCGCGCTCCTGCTTGCGGTTCCGCTCACCCTCTTCGCCCAGTCGAAGTTCGGCGAGAAGATCGAGGTGAAGCTCATCGAAATCGATGCGGTGGTCACGGACGCGAAGGGCAACCGTGTTTACGGCCTGACGGCCGGCGACTTTCTCCTCTTCGAAGGGAGGAAACAGCAGGAGATCTCCAACTTCAGCGAATACCGCTCGCCTGAAGCGAAGGTGAATGCCGGCAGCGAAGCGAAGGCCGCGGTCATTCCGCGGCGTGAGCCGCATTCGATCATGGTGCTGATCGACGCCCTTCCGCGCCGGCGCTTCATCCGCGATCGCGCCTTGAAGGACCTCGAACAAGTCCTCGGCCGAACCCTCCAAACGGGCGATCGCGCGTCCGTCATTGCCTGGGCCTCCGGCTACGAGCGGCCGGTGACTGTCCAGGAACCGACGAACGACCTCGCCCTCATCCATCAGGCGATCCGCCGGATCGCGGGGACGGTCACGGCCGCCGAGCAAGTCAACCTCGGCGACACGACTGGTACCGAGACGTTCTTCAAGGAGGCCGAGTCGGTCGGGGGAGAGAACGGCATCGGCGCCGACGCCGCAACTCAGAACCAGTTCACCCAGCGCGTCGGCGCGCAGCAGGACATCATGCTGCTCCGGCGCAAATGCAGGTCGATGCAGCGGCTGATCAGCACCCTGGCCGCGCAGCCGGGCAAGAAGAGCTTCATCTACGTTTCCCAGACGTTCATGATGCCCGACGAAGGAGGTGATGGCGCGTCGTCGGGTGCGCGCGCGCAGGGACTCGAGATCATCGAGCGTCTCGTGAAACAGGCCAACGCCTCGTCCGTGACGGTGTACGCCGTCCGCCCTTACCTCTACTCTCCCGACGACGACGACACGGTCAAGTCGGTAGACACGATCGATTCGCTCGACGCCACGCGAAACAAGGGGTTCCGCGGCCACAACCTGTCGACCGAAGCGCTGCAGCAACTCACGCTTCCAACCGGAGGCGCCTTCGGCACCGGGCCCGACTCGGTCGCGAAGGTCGGGGCGGCGATCATCGAGGACCTGGAGTCGTACTACTCGCTCGCCTATCGGGCGCGCAGCGACGGCGGCGACCGCGAACGGAAGATCACGGTTCGCACGAAGAACCCCGCCTACACCGTCCGCAGCCGCCACGCCTTCATCGAGAAGTCGAACGAGACGATTGCGCGGGACTCGCTGATCGACCGCCTCTTCTCGAACGAGGGGGCGAACGACCTCGCCTTCGACGTCGCCGAGAAACCAGTGCAGCGCATCGGGAGAAACCGCTGGTTGCTGCCGATCGAGCTCAGGATTCCGACGTCGCAGCTGCAGTACGTCGACGACGCCGCCAACGTCGACAACAGGGGCCAGCGCGTCGCACACGTCAAGATCCTGATCGCGGCCGCCTTCGGCGTGTCCGAGATCACGCCGGTCACCGATCAGACGTTGCGCATCGTCGCCCGAGAGGACGACCGCGGCGGCTACATCACGTACGAGACGAAGATCCTCGGCGACAGCCGCGGGAGCAAGGTCTCCATCGGCGTGTTCGACACGGCCAGCGGCCTCGCCGGGTACCGGACGATCGACAACCGGCAGCGTTTTCCCTGACCTCCCGGCGAGGTCCGGGTTAGTCACACGCTGACGATCGAATATTCGGGCGACACGCGCTATCTGCCGGGAACGCAGAGCACGCGTCTCCTCGCGCCGCGGACCCGATCCTCGCGGCATTGATGCGCGCCGTTACAATGCGGCGCGTATGATCTCCGAGCGGCTGCGGAAGGTGGTCGAGAGCGGGTTGTCGATCGTCGTCGGCACGGCCGACAGCGATCGGATGCCGAGCTGTTGCCGCGCCATCGCGGTCACGACGAATGACGACTTCGAGACCGTCACGGTCTACGTACCGGTGGCGACGCGCCTCGAGACCATGGCCAACATCGCCACCACGCGGCGCGTGGCCGTCACCTGCAGCGAGATTCCGTCGCACGAGTCGACGCAGATCAAAGGCGTGACCCGGTCCGTCCGCCTCGCGCCACAATCGGAGCAATCGTTTCTGAAGGAACGGCTCGACGCCTTCGCCGGCTCGCTCGAGCTCATCGGACTGCCGCGGCAGATCGCGCGGAGCATGTCCTTCTGGCCGGCGTACGCGATCGATCTCTCCGTCGAAGAAGTCTTCGATCAGACTCCCGGCCCGAAAGCCGGCAATTCCCTGACATGACCCTGTCCGAGATCTCGCGCTGCTTTCACGGCATCATCCCGAGCATCATCGCCTCGAGCGACCGGCACGGGATGCCGAACGTCACCTACCTCAGCCAGGTCCACATCATCGACGATCGCCATGTCGCGGTCTCGCGGCAGTTCTTCAACAAAACCAGCCGCAACATCGAAGAGAACCCGCAGGCCTGCATCGAGGTCGTCGATCCCGTCACGTTTCAGGCGTATCGCCTGCGCCTTCGCTTCCTGCGCACGGAAACGAGCGGAGCGTTGTTCGACTCGATGGCGCTGCGCATCCAGGCCATTGCGTCGCACACCGGAATGGCCGGCGTGTTCCGGCTCATCGGCGCGGACGTGTTCGAGGTGCTGCGCGTGGAGAAGGTGGAGGGATTTCTCACCGGCGACGCGCGCGTGTCCGAGGAAGTCTCGCCGGCGGGATACCGCACGGAGCTGCGCGGACTGCAGCTCGTGTCGGAGCGCATCAATCGCGCCGAGGATCTGGAAACGCTGCTCGCGGCCGCGCTGGATGCCCTCGCGGTGTACTTCGGATTCGAGCACACGATCGTGCTGCTGAATGACGAGGCGGCGTCGCGGCTGGTGACGATCTCGTGCCGCGGCTACGGCGGCGGCGTGGGCGCGGAAGTGGCGTTCGGAGAGGGATTGATCGGCACCGTGGCCGCGGAGAAACGCGTGCTGCGCATCTCCGGACTGAACGCGAGCCTGCAGTACGGACGCGCGGTGCGGCGCGAAGTGCTCTCCGGCGAAGGGGGGCGAACCTTGCGTCCGGAGATTCCGCTGCCGGGACTCGCGGACGCGCAGAGCGCGCTGGTGATCCCGCTGACCGTCGGCGACCGCCTGACCGGCGTGCTCGCGACGGAAAGCCGCGACCCTCTCGCGTTCGGCGAATGGGACGAAGCCTACCTCGGCATCATCGGCAATCAAATCGCGCTGGGGATCGATCGCGTCCTGCAGCAGGACGAGACCGATGGCGGCGACGTCCCACCGCCATCGGCCCTCCGCCCTCCGCCCTCCACCAAGCGCCACACCCTCACCTACTACCGCGACGACGACTCGGTCTTCTTCGACGGTGAGTACCTGATCCGCAATGTGCCGGGCCGCATCCTCTGGAAGCTGCTGAGTGCCTGGAAGCGCGAGGGCCGCACCGCGTTCACGAACCGCGAGCTGCGCCTCGATCGCTCCCTCGGACTGCCGGACGTGAAAGACAATCTCGAAACGCGCCTCATCCTGCTCCGCTCGCGCCTCCGCGAAAAACTCCCCGCCGTGCAGCTCGCGTCTACAGGGCGGGGGCGGTTCGCGTTAGTTGTTGGTGCGGAGCTGGAGTTGCTTGAGCGCTGAGGCCACGATCGCCTCCGCCTGCGGCACGTACGCCGCTTCGAGGGGATAGGACGACGGCGCTGGCGCATCCGGTCCCGTGAGGCGGACGATGGGCGCTTTCAGCGCGCCGAACGCTTTCTCCGCGAGGATGGCGGAGATCTCGGCGCCGACGCCGCACGGTCCCGCGGCTTCGTGGACGATGATCGCCCGGCCGGTCTTCTGCACCGAGGCCAGGATCGTCGATTCGTCGAGCGGCTTGAGCGAGCGGAGGTCGATCACTTCCGCCGAGACGCCGTTCTCCTGCAGGGCGGCCGCGGCCGCGAGGCAGTTGTGCACCGTCTTCGCGTACGAGATCAGCGTGACGTCGCTGCCTTCGCGTTTGATGTCGGCCTTGCCGATCGGCACCACGTGATCGCCGTCCGGCACTTCGCCCGGCGCGAAGAGGAGGCCGATGTCGGCGAAGAACATGACCGGATTCTCATCGCGGATCGCGCTCTTGAGCAGGCCCTTGAAGTCGGCCGGCGTCGACGGCATGACGACCTTCAGTCCCGGCGCGTTGACGAACCAGGCCTCGTTGTTGTGGTTGTGCTGCGCGCCGACGCTCCAGCCCGCGCCGGTGCGCGTGATCGTCACGAGCGGGAACGAGAACTGGCCGCCCGACATGTAGCGCAGCTTGCCGGCGCTGTTCACCAGCTCCTCCATCGCGAACGTGAGGAACGGCGCGAAGAGGAGGTCGATGACCGGTCGCAATCCCGTGGCCGCCGCTCCGGCCGCGGTGCCGGCGATGATCCCCTCGGCCAGCGGCGTGTTGCGGACGCGCTTCTTTCCGAACTCTTCGACCAGTTTGTATCCCTTCGTCGCGGTGCCTTCTCCGAACGTGATGACCCGCGGGTCGCGGCGCATTTCTTCGACCAGCGCCTCGGTCATGGCTTCATCGGCAGTGATGGTTCTCATGGCGTTCTCTCCTTCTGGCTCAGCGTGTGGAGCGGCGGGCTTTAGCCCGCCGTCTGGTTTCGGCGGGCTAAAGCCCGCCGCTCCACTCATGCGTACACGTCGGCGGTGAGCTCTTCGATGCTCGGATACGGCGACTCCAGGGCGAACTGCGCGGCGAACTCCACGCGGCGCGTGACGCGCTCCTTCATCGCCTCGACTTCTTCCTGCGACAACAGGCCTCCCGTCACGAGCTTCGACTCGGCGAGCGCGATCGGGTCGCGGCGCTTCCACGACTCCAGCTCGTCCTTGTTCACGTACTGCTGATCGTCCGGCTCCATGTGGCCGCGCAGGCGGTAGGTGTACGTCTCGAGCAGATACGGCTTGCGCATCATGCGGACGTAGTCGACGGCGTTCTTCGCGGCGTCGAGCACGACTTCGATGTCGTTTCCGTCGACGGTCTTCGACGGCACGCCGTAGGCGCGCGCGAACTCGCTGACGTGATCGGTGAGCATCGTCTCCTTGCGGTGCACGTACGCCTGCCACTGATTGTTCTCGCAGACGAACAGCACCGGCAGCTCCCACACCGCGGCGAGGTTCATGGCCTCGTGGAAGATGCCTTCCGTCGCCGCGCCGTCGCCGAAGAAGACGACCGCGATGGCGTCGGTCTCGGACATCGAGAGCGAGAGGCCGACTCCCGGCGCGAGCGACAGCTCGCCGCCGACGATGGTGGAGGTCAGCACGACGCCGAGCTCCTTGACCGAGATGTGCAGCGGGCCGCTCTTGCCTTTGCAGTAGCCGGTGGCCTTGCCCATGATCTCGGCGAACACGCGTCCCGGCTCGGCGCCGCGCGCGAGGAGGTGGCCGGCGCTGCGATGGTTGGTGAGAATCAGATCGTCCTTGCGGAGGTTGGCGACGACGCCGGCGGCCGAGGCCTCCTGGCCGACGGAGGTGCAGACATTGGGCGAGAGGTTCGCGGCCTTCAGCGCCGCCGATTTCTCTTCAAAGGTGCGGATGAGCATCATCGTCTCCAGCGCCTCGGCTACGCTTCGATCGACGACGGTTTCGGTTGCAGTCACGGGTGATCTCCTTTCCGTGACGCAATATGGGGAGCGCGAGCGCGCGCGGTTGCTAAAGGTTTCCTAGGGGAACGCGAAAAGATGGGCGCGCCGCGATGCTCGGCGCGCGCGATTTCCTAAGGGGACGCTAAGAGTGGAGGACAGGCAATCCTGCCTGTCCCCCCATGTGTTCTGGACAGGCAGGATTGCCTGTCCTCCACTAGTGCCGCGCGCTGCGTCGCTTCGTCGGCACGACGCTGGTCGTGACGAGCTCCGAGAGCCGCAGCCGTCCGTCGCCGTAGGTGACGACGAGCAGGCGTCCTTCCACGTCTCTTGCCAGAAGCGAGACGATCTCCGAGTCGGCGACGAGGAAGGAAATGTCGGACCACGTCTCTCCGTCGTCGGAAGACGAGGCGAGCCAGCCGCGCTGATCGGCCTTGTCGAAGCCTCCGGCGATCAGCAGCCCGTTCGACGACGCGAGCTGGCCGATGTACGGATACGTCTCCGTGTCGCTGATGTCGTAGTGCAGGACGTAGCGGAACGTGCTGCCGCCGTCGGTGCTCTTCAGCAGCGCGCCTTCGATGCCGGCGAAGACGATGTTGTCGCCGAGGTCGCGGATGAACTGCACGTTGCGGTTCTCCATCGGCGGCTCGGTGAGACGCACCGGCTCCTCGGACCAGTCGAGGAGATCGAGGTCGAGCGTGCCGGCGGAGAGATAGCCGACGTCGAGCGGGCACTCGCCGCCGAGGAGCATTCGTTCGCCGAGGCGCTCGTAGGTGATGGGACAGAGCTGCGGCGCGGGCTTCCCTTCGACCGTCACGCCGATGAGCACGCGGTACGTCGCGCCGTCATCCGCGCTCACGAGCACGTTTCCGCCCGCGTTCACGAACAGGCGCTCGGGCGCGAACGTGATCTGTCTCGGGATCAGATAGCCGCACTCGGTGGGATCGATGCACGAGCGCAGCCCCTCCCCGACCGCCTCGAACGTCACGCCGTGATCGACCGAGCGGAGCAACGTATGCTCGGGCCAGAGCGCGAAGTGCGACAGTCCGCGCGAGATATAGAGCGCCTCGCCGTCGAAAGCGACGGCGTTGATCGACTCGCCGGCGAAGGCGATCCGCTCGAGCGGCGTCGTGGCGATGTTCGGGGATCGATACAGACCGTCGGGAGTGCCGAGGTACTCGAATTCCTCGTCGCGGCTATAGGAAACGAGCGGCGTATCCGTCTGCGCGGCCATCGGGACTTCCCCGACCGGCCGGAGGCTGAGGACCGCC
This sequence comes from Thermoanaerobaculia bacterium, assembly GCA_035248585.1. GTDB lineage: Bacteria > Acidobacteriota > Thermoanaerobaculia > Gp7-AA8 > Gp7-AA8 > QHVT01. Next base: position 2,147 of record DATFHJ010000046.1, on the reverse strand, counting down.
GCAAACAGCAGACTCGTCACCACGGGTAGATCGTCTCACACCTTTCGGCTACAATCCGCGCGCCCAAAGACCCGCAGCCAAGGGGAGAGCCCTCTCCCGCCGGGTCACGTTTCATCATCCAATACGGAGGAATCATGAAGTCCTGGTATACGCGCGTTCTGCTCGTCGCGCTGATCGGTATCCTCGCCTTCGGCGCGATCGCGGTCGCGCAGGAGCCGCACCCTTCGAGTGTCCCGGCAGTCGCCGCCGATGAGTCGAAGCTGGCCGGCGCGCCGACCGAAACCCATTCGGAGGCAAATCTCGTGCTGCCCGATCTCGGCAGCGTGCAGTTTCTCGGCATGGGAGGCGACCGGCTGTTGATCGGCGGCCTGCTCGTCTGCGTCCTCGGCCTCCTCTTCGGCGTCGGCATGTACATGCAGCTCAAGAAGCTGCCGGTGCACCGCTCGATGCTCGAGATCTCGGAGCTGATCTACGAAACCTGCAAGACCTATCTCGTCACGCAGGGCAAGTTCATCCTCCTGCTCGAAGTCTTCATCGGCGCGATCATGGTCGTGTACTTCGGCGTGCTGCGGCACTTCGACGCGTTGCGCGTGGCCATCATCATCGCCGCGAGCCTCGTCGGCATCGCCGGCAGCTACTGCGTGGCGTGGTTCGGCATCCGCATCAACACGTTCGCCAACTCGCGCACCGCGTTCGCGGCACTGCGCGGCAAGCCGTTCCCGACGTACTCGATCCCGCTGCGCGCCGGCATGTCCATCGGCATGCTCCTGATCTCGACCGAGCTCGTGATCATGCTGCTGATCCTGCTGTTCGTGCCCGGCAACTACGCCGGCCCGGTGTTCATCGGCTTCGCCATCGGCGAGTCCCTCGGCGCCGCGGCGCTGCGCATCGCCGGCGGCATCTTCACCAAGATCGCGGACATCGGCTCGGACCTGATGAAGATCGTCTTCAACATCAAGGAAGACGACGCCCGCAACCCCGGCGTCATCGCGGACTGCGTCGGAGACAACGCCGGCGACTCGGTCGGCCCGACCGCCGACGGCTTCGAAACCTACGGCGTCACCGGCGTCGCCCTGATCACGTTCATCCTCCTGGCCGTCACCGATCCGACCGTGCAGGTACAACTGCTGGTGTGGATCTTCGCCATGCGCGTCCTGATGATCATTACCTCGGCGGTGTCGTACTTCATCAACGAGGCCGTCGCCCGCGCGCGTTACCTCAATGCCGACAAGATGAACTTCGAGGCGCCGCTGACGTCGCTCGTGTGGCTCACGTCGATCCTCTCCGTCGCCGTGACGTTCATCGTCTCGAAGCTGCTGATCCCGAATCTGAACGGCGACTCGACGATGTGGTGGAAGCTCTCGATGATCATCACCTGCGGCACGCTCGCCGGCGCGATCATCCCGGAGCTGGTCAAGGTCTTCACGTCGACCGAGTCGCGTCACGTGCGCGAAGTCGTCGCCGCCTCGAAAGAAGGCGGCGCATCGCTGAACATCCTCTCCGGCTTCATCGCCGGCAACTTCTCCGCCTACTGGATGGGACTGGCCATCGCGGGCCTCATGGGCACCGCGGCCTGGATCAGCGGCATGTTCCCCACCGGCGCCGGCGCGCTGATGATCGCCCCGGCGATCTTCGCCTTCGGCCTCGTCGCCTTCGGCTTCCTGGGCATGGGTCCGGTCACGATCGCCGTCGACTCGTACGGCCCGGTCACGGACAACGCGCAGTCGGTCTATGAGCTCTCGACGATCGAGACGCTGCCCGGAATCGACGCCGAGGTCGAACGCGACTTCGGATTCAAACCGGCGTGGGACAAGGGCAAGGACTACCTCGAAGAGAACGACGGCGCGGGCAACACGTTCAAGGCCACGGCCAAGCCGGTGCTCATCGGCACGGCGGTCGTCGGCGCGACGACGATGATCTTCGCCATCATCGTGATGCTCACCAACGGTCTCAAGACCGACATCGACAAGCTGTCGCTGCTTCACCCGCAGTTCCTCCTCGGCCTCGTCGTCGGCGGCGCGGTGATCTACTGGTTCACCGGCGCGGCGACGCAGGCGGTGTCGACGGGCGCCTATCGCGCGGTCGAGTTCATCAAGGCCAACATCAAGCTCGACACCGGCGCGACGAAGGCGAACGTCGAGGACTCG
>DATFHJ010000045.1:0-17386 GCA_035248585.1 Thermoanaerobaculia bacterium | reverse complement strand
GGCGACGCTCGAGCAGTTCGAGCAGCATTTGCGCGAGTGGGGCGCGCGGCCCGAGGTGCGCGAGGCGATGGAAGGGTATATGGACCTGGTCGAGGGCGGGCGGCGGGAGATTTTTCGGATTGCGTAGATGCGAATTGTTGTACGCATTCTGATCGTCCTCATTCTTCTCCTTGCGCTGATCTGGTTCGGCGGGCGCGTGTATCTCGCGCGAAGTGTCGCGCAATACGACGGCAGCGTCGCGACGAAGGTAAGCGCGCCGGTCGAGATCACGTTTGACGCGAAGGGCGTCCCGCAGATCTGGGCGCAGACGGACGGCGACGCGTTTTTTGCGATTGGGTGGCTGCACGCCTCGGAGCGTCTGTTTCAGATGGAGCTCGTGCGGCGGCTCTCGCGCGGCGAGCTGTCGGAAGTCTTCGGCGCGATCGCATTCGATACGGACCTCGCGCAACGCCGCGCGGGTTTCGCGCGCCGCGCAAAGGACGCACAGATCGATCCGAAAGCACGCGCGGCGTCGCAGCGCTACGTCGACGGCATCAATGCCTGGATCGCGCAGGCGAAGCTGCTCCCGCCGGAGTTCGTCGTCCTGCGATTGACGCCCCGACCGTGGACGGTCGAGGACTGTCTCGCCATCAGCGGATATCAAACGTGGTTTTCGCATGAGCTGATGGATCAGGACCGGAAGTATCAATCGCTCGTCGAGAAGCTCGGCATGCCGGCGTCGGCCCTCACGCACGCGGGGCATCCATGGTCGCCGCCGACGGTGCCGGAGTATCGGATGGCCACGGCGTCGAATTCGTGGGTGCTGTCGCCGTCGCGCTCGGCCTCGAAAGCGGCGCTGCACGCGTCGGATCCGCATCTGTCGATCGATCAGGTGCCGGGGCTTTGGTATCTGGCCGGACTGCATTCGGACGAGGGACTGAACGTCGTCGGCGTGACGTACGGCGGCGCGCCGTTCGTGGTCATGGGGCACAACGACGCGATCGCCTTCTCGTTCACGGTCGCCTCGGTCGACATCATTGATTACTACGACGACGCGCCGCGGACGACGATCGCGCGCGAAGAGATTCGCGTGAAGGGCGAGGCGCAGCCGCGCGTCGTCGAGATCAAGCAAGGAGCGCGCGGCGTGATGATCGACGACACGACGTCGATGCACTGGGCGGGATTCGATTTTGCGGCGGGGGCGATCACCGAGGCCGCGTACCGGCTGCAGAAAGCGACGACCTTCGATGAGTTTCGGAGATCGGTCACGCAGTTCGGCGCGCTCGATGCGAACTGGATCTACTCCGACCGCGCGGGCAACATCGGCTATCAGCTCGGCGCGCCGATTCCGATCCGCGACTACGACTCGTACGTGCGGCAGAAGGCGAGCGATCCGAAGAGCACGTGGCGCGGATATCGCGCGCTCGATGAAACCCCGCACGCGCTGAATCCGGCGCAGGGATTTCTGGCGAGCTGCAACAATCAGATCGTCGGACCGCGGTGGCCGTATCCGGTTCCCGGTTTTTACGATCCGTACCGCATCACGCGCGCGACGGCGCTGCTGCCGCAGAAGCACACGCGCGACGACATGCATGCGATGCAGCTCGATCTCGCGTCCGGAATCGGGTTGCGATGGAAAGCGCTCGCAGGACTGAACGCGTGGGACGGGCGGATGACGAGCGACAGCCGCGACGCGACGCTCTTTGCGGCGTGGTGGCAGGCGATGGGCCGCGAGGTGTTCGAGGACGAGCTGGGAAGCGAGTGGAAAAACGGACGGGTGCTGCTCGACGAGGCGCTGACGACGCGCTCGCCGGTCATCGATGACAAGCGCACGCCGCAAGTCGAGCGCATCGAGGAGATCTCCGCGCGGGCGATGAACGATGCGAAAAAGATCGCGAACAACCGCACGTGGGGCGAGGCATCGACGCTCACGGTGCGCCATCCGCTCGCGCGCGTGAAGCTGCTCGAGAAATGGCTGCGGCTCAATCGAGGACCGGACCCGGCGCCCGGCGATCCCGGGACGCTGCATGCGAACTTTTTTTCGTTTGACGAAACATCGAAGGCGTTCCGCTCGCGCGTCGGACCGAGCATGCGCTTCGTCCTGGACTGGTCCAACGTCGACAATTTCACGCTCAACGGTGCCCTCGGGCAATCGGGCAATCCGTTCAGTCCGCACTACGACGACTTTCTCGAAATGATGCGGCGCGGCGAGGAGTGGAACGTGCCGTTCTCGCGCGGCAAGGTGTACGCGAAGCGGACGTCGCTGCTGCGGCTCACGCCCGGATCGAGCGGTAGCGCGCGTTGACGAACGCGTAGATGCCGTACGCGGCGAGGCCGATGCCGACGACGACCAGCGGAATGCCGCCGAGCGGCTTCGCCAGATCGTGCAGCGCGCCTGATGTTCCTTCCGCCGCGGCCGGGTCGTAGCGCAGCGCGGCCACGACGAGCGAGCCGCCGATGAGAAAGAAGATGACGCCGCGCGCGGCGATGCCGAATCGCGAGACCGCGACGACCTTGCGGCGCAGCGACGCATCGAGCGATTCCATGTGCAGGCGCTTGCTGAGCTTCGCGCTGAACGCGCGATACAGCTGATACGCGGCGGCGCCGACGAACGCCAGTCCGATCGCGGCCACGAGCCAGCGTCCGAACGGCTTGCCGAGCAGCTGCGCGGTCCAGTGTTTCGTCGAATCGCCGCCGCTGCGGCCGCGCACCACCTCGATCGCGATCGCCGCGTAGAGGATTCCGCGGGCGACGCTGCCGATGCGGACGGCGATCGCTTTCGCATCGCTGCCGCGGCCTTCGCTGTCGGCGATGCCGTCGACGAACCGCCAGAGCGCGTAGCCGGCGAGGCCGACGACGATCACGGCGAGGATGGCGCGACCGAACGGCTGCTGCTGGATGAAATCGAACGCGCCTTTCGGGCCGCGGGTGGAGCCGCGCATCGCGGCGAGCGCGCCGGCGACGATGTAGACGACTCCGATGGAGAGATAGCCGAGGCGCGCGAGGCGTTCGATCATTGACGCCGGGTTGCAGTGAAGGAAGCGTGCCAGAATTTCTTCGAATTCCGGCCAAAAAACGCGAAAAAAGGCGTTGCGTCGGAAGCGATTCATCGCTACATTGCGTCGGCTCGTCCGCACGGACAGACTTCGAAAAGGAGAATTCACACACACATGGCAGCAGGTCCGATGACCAAATCGCAGCTCATCAACTACATCTCTGAGGAAGCCGAAGTTCCGCGCAAGACCGCGCAGAAGATGCTCGAAGCGTTGGGCGACTGCGCGTATCGCGAGGCGAAGCGCGGATTCACGCTTCCGGGTCTCGGCAAGCTCGTCCTCGTCAACCGGAAGGCGCGCACCGGCCGCAACCCGATGACGGGCGAGGCGATCAAGATCCCGGCGAAGAAAGTCCTGAAGTTCCGCATCGCGAAAGCGGCGAAGGACGCGATTCTCGGCGCGAAGAAGTAGTGCTGCTTTGAGGGCAGGCAGGATTGCCTGCCCTCCACTTTCGGAGGTTCGAGTTGCCACATCGGTATCCGCAGGAAGCGGTTCTTCGCGACGGGCGGCGCGTGATGCTGCGCGTCTTCCAGGAGCGCGACGTCAACGCGCTCTACGAGTTTTTCCACCAGCTGCCGGTCGAGTACCGGCGCTTCGCGTGGGACAACGTCGACAACCGGTCGCTCATCGAGGATTGGGGCCGCAGCATCGACTATGGAAAAGTGTTTCCGCTGCTCGCCTTCGACGGCTCGCGCGTGGTCGCGGATGCGACGCTGCACATGCGCGAGCATCGGGCCGGGCCGCTGCGGCTCGTCGGGCGCATCAAGTGGATGCTCGATCCGGAGTTCCGCGGCGCGGGCCTCGGCACGATGCTCGTGAATCACCTGATCGACATCGCGCGCGAGCGCGGGTTGCGCCACGTGAACTGCGCGCTGATCTCCGACCTCGAGGCGGACGCGGTGAAGACGCTGGAGGGGCTCGGTTTCACGTCGTCGATGCTGCCGGGATACGGAACGGATCCGGACGGCAATCAGCACGACATGACGCACCTGGTTCTCAAACTGTAGATAGGTATTAGGTAGTAGGTGTTAGGTATTAGGGAGGACCGGGGAGATTTGCGCCTGGTGCAAAAGGGCGTAGGTCAGGAATCGCGGAGGCGCTTGGACATCAGGCGCACTGCCGCGAGCAGGAGCGATGCCTCGCGCATCGTCAGCGCGGCGCGGCCGGCGAGCGCCTGCAGCTCGGCGCACATGCGCTCGGGATTCTTGTCGCCGAACCAGCCGATCTCGTCGAGCAGTGCGCGCGTGTGCGTATTCAGATGATGAATGAGCTGATGCGGCGCGGGATCGGGTGACGCCGCGCGCGGGCGCAGACCTTTGCCGAGCTCGTAGCAGAAGATGGCCACGGACTGGGCGAGGTTCATCGTCGCGAACTCCGGCCACGTCGGGATCGACGCCGTGCGCTGGCAGAGCATCACCTCGCGTCCGCTCAGTCCGAACGTTTCGCGTCCGAAGACGAGCGCGATCCGATGTTCGTCGCTGAGCGTTTCTTCCGCGACACGCGCAACGTCGAACGGCGTGAGCTGTTCGAAGACCTGCCGTCCGCGGACCGCGGTCGTGGCGACGGTGAGATGGCAGTCGACGAGCGCCTCTTCGAGCGTCAGCACACGCGTCGCCGATTCGACGACGTCGATCGCGCCGACGGCCCACCAGCTCGAGACGTCGTCGGTGCGCTCCGTGCGTCCGCCCACGATCCAGAGATCGGTGAAGCCGAAGTTCTTCATCGCCCGCGCGGCGGCGCCGACGTTGCCGGATTCCTGCGGCTCGACCAGAACGATGCGCACGTGCACGCGCGCAGCATAATGCGGGTGTGAAGCGAGCTGTCCTCCTGGCGCTGCTGCTGTTCGCATGCGCGCGTCCCGAGAAGCGCGTGATCTTCATCGGCCTCGACGGCGCGGACTGGCGGCTGCTCGATCCCTTCGTCGCCGACGGCACGATGCCGCGCCTCGGCGAGATCCTGCAGCGCGCGGAACGGCGCATGCTCCTGACGCAGCATCCGCCGCTCTCGCCGCTGGTCTGGACGACGATGATGACGGGCGTCTCGCCGCTCCGGCATCGCATCCTCGACTTCACGCGCTACTCGCCCGTGACGCGCGCGCAGGAGCCGATCACGTCCGACGAGCGCGCCGTGCCGGCGATCTGGAACATGGTCGAACGCACCGGCGTGTTTGCCATGTGGGCGACGTATCCGCCGGAACCGGGAATCGTGATGACGGATCGAGACGTACCGCGCGATTACGTCGCGGCGACGGAGTTGATTCACGGGCGCGCGACGAAATGGATTCGCGAGCAGAAGCCGCGGTTGGCGATCGTCTATTTTCAAGGCACGGACGAGATCGGGCACTTTTCCGCGGGCGACGTGGAGAAGGCGCGCGCGTACTTTCATCGCGTCGACGAGATTCTGGGCGAGTATCGCGCGCTCGCGGAGGAGCTCGACGCGGAGCTGGTGATTGCGTCGGATCATGGGTTCGATTGGGGCGGGAAGCATGACGAGTCGAGCACCGCGACGGCGACCGCGGCGAAGTGGCATCGGAATGAGGGGGTGTGGGTGCGGTGGCCTGTCGCTCGCGCTTCGCGCGAGGCGATGAGGGTGGATGAGGTTTGTGGGATTTTGGTGGAGATGCTTGGTGGAGCGGCGGGCTTTAGCCCGCCGAAGGAAAACCGGCGGGCTGAAGCCCGCCGCTCCACAGACGCAGAACAAATTGCGAAGTTGAAGGCGCTGGGGTACATCTCTTCCACCGCCGCCGCCCCGAAAAACGCCACGGGCACGCGGACGCCGCAGTCGTTTAATAACGAGGGATTGATTCTTCGCGAGACGGGGCGTGAGGAGGCGGCGGAGCAGGCATTTTCGAAAGCGCTCGAGTTGGATGGGAGTTACGCATCCGCGAGACAGAATCTCGATGATCTGCTCGCGCGACGCGGCATTGCGCGATTGAAAGCGAGAGATTGCAAAGGCGCCGTCGCCGATTTGAGAAGAGTCCATAGAGAGAGCGCGCTCCTGTGGGCGTCGATCGCGGCTGCCGAGGGATGTCTCGGCAATGACGCGGCAGCCGAAGATGCCGTCCGGCGGTCGCTGGCCATCAATCCCGATCAACCGGAGCTGCGGCGATTGATAGACTAGCGGCATGCGTTACAAGCTGTTTGTTGCTCTTCTCTTCATCGCCACGCGTGTATTCGGACAGATGACCACCGGCGACCTGCGCGGCACGGTCACGGATCAAGCCGGAGCACCGCTGCCCGGTGTCACGATCACGCTCAGCGGCGCCGGCGTGCCGCAGGTGCAGGTCACCGACGCGTACGGCAACTTCCGTTTCCCCGCCCTTGCGCCCGGCAACTACACGATCACCGCGCAGCTGGAGGGATTCGCCACCGCCAAGACTCCGGCGGTCGTGAATCTCGGCAAGACGACGTTCGTTCCGATCACGCTGTCGCCCGCGCTCAGCGAGTCGATGACCGTCACCGCCGACGCGCCGGTCGTCGACGTCGGATCCTCCTCGATCGACACGAACCTCGGCACGCGCGCGATCGAGACGCTGCCGACGGGGCGCAACTATTCGTCGATCGCGCAGGTCGTTCCGGGCGTTGCGTCGGACGCAAATCCGAGCAACCCGGGGCAGAGCACCATCACCGTCTACGGCTCGTCCGGCGCGGAGAACGCCTTCTTCGTCGACGGCGTCAACACGACGAACGTCGAGTACGGATTCCAGGGAAAAGAGCTGAACTTCGAGTTCATCCGCGAGGTGAACGTGAAGACCGGCGGCTACGAGGCGGAGTTCGGGCGCTCGACCGGCGGCATCATCAACGTGATCACGAAGTCGGGCGGCAATGAGCTGAGCGGCGACGTCTTCGGGTACTACGACTCCGATTCGTGGCAGGCCGACGCGGAGCCGGTCGTCGACACGACGCTCGCGGGATTCAAGCGCCGCGACTACGGCGCCGACATCGGCGGCGCGTTCGTGCGCGACAAGCTGTGGTTCTTCGCCGCGTACGACCGTGTGAAGAACGCCACGGACAACATCCTGCCGGCCGGCCCGGCCGCGGGCGACATCGAGACCACGAACAGCGACCGCGATCTCGGCTCGGCGAAGCTGACGTACAACTTCAGCGCGGGCCAATCGCTCGTCTTCACGTTCCTGCAGGATCCGCGCACCGACACCGGCGCGATCAACGACGCGTCGCACACGCTGATCGGAGATCGCACGACGTACCTCGGCCAGCAGGAGTTCGGCGGGCGCGACCTCGCGCTGCGCTACGACGGCACGGTCGCCTCGGCGTGGGTGCTCAGCGGACAGATCGCGCGGCACAAGGAAAGCAACTCCGTCGGTCCGTCGACGGCGGGCGGCGAGGCCGTGCAGTTCCGCGACGCGGCGAACGAGTTCTATCAGACCGGCGGCTTCGGCCTCATTCAGAACAAGAACTTCGAGCGGACGCACTACGCCGCCTCCGCGATGCGTCTGCTCGGATCGCACGAGATCAAGGGCGGCGTCGACTACGAGCACGCCAAGGCGGAAGTGACGAAGGAGATGTCGGGCGGGCAGCAGGTGACGGTGTTCACGAACGAAGCGAATCCGTCGAAGCCGATCTACAGCCACTTCTACTGGACGACGCCCGACGCCACGCTCGGCAACGCGCCGCTGTCGCGCCTCAACGCCTCGCCCGAGCACAAGATCACGTCCGTGTTCCTGCAGGACCGCTGGAGCGCCAACAACCAGCTCGTCCTCAGCTACGGCATGCGCTGGGACAAGCAGGAGATCATCGATGCCTCGGGTGTGACGCAGATCAGTCTCGACAAGGACTTCGCGCCGCGCCTCGGACTCATCTACGACCCGAAGGGCGATCACACGTCGAAGGTCTATGCGTCGTACGGCCGCTACTACGAAGAGATCCCGATGGATCTCGTGATCCGCTCGTTCTCGTACGAGCGGCAGCCGCGCATCATCAATTACTCGCCGACCAGCATCGTGCCGGATGCGGCGGCGGAAGCGGACTTCGAGACCGACTCGGCGATCCTCGGCGGCTTCACCGAGCCGTCCGATCCCGATCTCGAGAACCAGTACATCAATGAGTACGTCCTCGGCTACGAGCGCGAGGTGATGCCGGATGTCGCCGTCGGCGTGAAGGGCATCTATCGCAATTACGGGCAGGTCATCGAAGACTTCCTCTGCGCCGACGACGGCACGTACTGCATCGGCAATCCCGGCGAAGGGATCATGAAGCAGGCCTTCACGCTCGACTACTCGCAGCAGTTCGACGTGCCGAAGCCGAAGCGGACGTTCAAGGGCGTGCAGGTCGACGCCACGAAGCGCTTCTCGCACAACTGGCAGGCCATCGCCTCGTATCTCTACTCGCGCCTCGACGGCAATTTCGACGGCGAGTACGCGCCGTTCACGAACGTCGGCGCCGATCCGAATATCAGCGCCGCGTACGACTACTACGACTTCTTCACGAACGGCAGAGACCTGAACACGATCACGAATCGCGGGCCGCTGTCGAACGACCGCCGCCATCAGTTCAAGGTGTCGGGCGTGTACGAGACGCCGTGGAGGCTTTCGCTCGGCGCCGCGGCGTACTGGCGCAGCGGAACGCCGGTCACGCGCTACGGCTACTCCGACGCGTACGGCCGCTACGAGTTCTTCCTCACGAATCGCGGCGCCGAGGGGCGGACGCCGAGCAACTACGACGTCGATTTGCATTTCGGATATCCGTTCGAGGTCGGCCGCGGCGTGCGCGTGAATCTGCTGCTCGACGTCTTCAGCGTGCTGAACACGCAGCGCGCGGTGCTGCTCGATCAGCGCTGGGGATTCGAGGAGGCGGACAACGAAAAACCAATACCCGCGAACGCGGACTACGGACGAAGTGTTCTACGAACGGCGCCGACGAGTGCGAGGTTCGGCGTGAGGGTTTCGTTCTGATAAAGGCTCCGGTTCTCACATCGCCACGTTTGAAGTTGCGCATGCTCGAAGAGCGTGATTTCGAGGAGTACGCCGCGATTCACATGGACTTCGAGGTCACGCGCTTCACCGCGCGCGCGCAGCTGTCGCGCATGGACACATGGAAGCATCTCGCCGCGTTCTGCGGGCACTGGCATCTGCGCGGCTTCGGGATGTGGGGCGTCGAAGAGCTCGAGAGCGGACGACTCGTCGGGCGCGTCGGATTTCACCAGCCGGCCGACTGGCCGGACTTCGAGCTCGGTTGGACGATCGGACACGCGTTCTGGGGCAAAGGCTACGCGACCGAAGCGGCGCGGCGGGCCCTCGACTACGGGTTCAACGAAATGGGACGCGATCACGTGATCAGCTGCATCGATCCGGAAAACGTTGCCTCGATCCGGGTGGCGGAACGCCTCGGCGAGACCATCGAAGGCGAGTTCGAGCTCAACGGCCATCGCCTGCTGATTTACGGAATTCGAAAGGAGACATGGAATGCGCAACTATGAGTTTTTCGCCGCCTGTCTGGAGAAAGAGATCCCCGCGTTTCTGAAAGTGATCCGCGCGGTGCCGGGAGACAAGCTCGATTACAAGCCGCACGAGAAAAACACGAGCGCGGGCGGCCTGGCGACGCAGATGGCAATGGAGATCGACAGCCTCACCGGCATCTTCAACAACGGCGGGGTGATCGACTACAAGACGGCCGGCGGTCCGAAGACGATCGACGAGATGGCCGATCTCTTCGAGCGCAGCGCGAAAGCGTGCGTCGACGGCGCGCGCGCCACGAACGAAGACGTGTGGAAAGGGCCGGCAAAGTTTCTCTTCGACGGAAACGTCGCGTGGGAAAGCACCGCCTCCGACATGGCCTGGGGCTTCCTGTTCGACCTGATCCACCACCGCGGCCAGCTCAGCGTGTACCTCCGCCCGTGCGGGGCGAAGGTGCCGTCGATTTACGGACCGTCGGCGGACGATCCGGGCGGGGCGTAGAGTGGTGGAGCGGCGGGCTTCAGCCCGCCGAAACGGGACGGCGGGCTAAAGCCCGCCGCTCCACGGTCTACGGCTTCGGCCGCAGCACGTCGATCAGCGTCTGCAGTCTTGCGCGCGCCTGTCCTTGCTCCTCGATCGTGCTGCCGAACATCGTGTTGATCGAGATCAGCTCGTTCAGCACGTCGGGCGTGGCGTCGCCGGCTTCGATCGAGCCTTTCGTCGTGCCGGCGGCGAGCATCTGACGGCGCTCCTCGGCCGCTTGCTGCTGCGCGACGGTCCGCTTCTCGAGCTCGCCCGGCAGCGCCAGCGTCGCCTCATCGATCGCGTTCTTCAGATGACCGCGATCGATGTTGCGCGCGGCGATGAAGTCGCGGATCTGCAGCAATCGCTTCGCTGCCGGGAAATACGGGCCGTTCGGATCGTCGACGAGCTTCGCCTGCACGAGCGACACCGTCGCCACGGCGGCCTTGCTCCCGCTCTCCACGCCCAGCTCCGCCGTCGCCTTGACCGACTTGCCGATGTCCGGCAGCGCGACGCCGTTCGCGTCGCCGGGATTGATCCACGCGTTCACCGGGATCTCGTGATGCGTCGTCCTGCCGTCGAACGCGGTCGAGTCGACGAGGATGTTGCGCACCCACACGCGGTTGTTCGCGCTGAAGGTGCCGCGCTTCTTCGGCACGGACACTTCGACGCGGTATCCGTTCGCGCCCGTCACCGTGATGTAGCGCAGCTCTTTCTCGGTGTACACGTGCTCGATCGTCTTCTCGTCGTTCACGCGTCCGCCTTCTTCGCGCTGCAGCGAGGCCCACTTGTACGTTCCGTCACCGCGCGGCTCGCGGATCGTCTCGATGTCGTTGTCGGTGATCGCGAGCAGCACCTGCCGCGAATCGTTGAGATCCTTCGCGACGGTGGTCACGCGCCCCAGGGCGTGCAGGTCGTTGGCGAGCAGCTCGGCAGTGTCCTGCTGTTGCTGCGCGAACGCTGCGGCGGCGAGGAGAAGCAGTGCGGCGGTAATGGTGATGCGCATGGCGCGAAATATACCTCTTGCACCTCACGCAGCGTGAGGTTCTAGTCTTGCGGGCGACGATGACGAAGACGTACTGGAAAATCGGCGAGCTGGCCAGGCGGACGGGTGTTTCGATCCGGACGCTGCACCACTACGACGAGATCGGACTGCTCTCCCCGTCGCACCGGACCGAATCGGGACACCGGCTGTACGGGCGGGAGGAAGTCGTTCGTCTGCAGCAGATCCTCTCGCTGCGGCAGACGGGGTTCTCGCTCGAAGAGATCCGCCGGCTGCTGGCCCGCCGGGACTCCAGTGCGCACCGGATCATCGAAGGGCACATCGCGCGTCTGCGGCAGCAGATCGCCGCGCAGGAGGATCTCTGCGCGCGGCTGGAGCGAATCGCGGCGCGCTACGACTCGGCCACGGCCGAGGAATTCATACAGGCAATCGAGGTCATGACGATGTTCGAAAAGTACTATACGAAAGAGCAGTTGGAGACGCTGCGCCAGCGGGCGGAGCAGCTCGGCGAGGCGCACCTGAAAGAGGTGGAACAGGAGTGGCCGCGCCTGATCGCCGACGTCCGCGCGGAGATGCAGACGGGCACCGATCCGAAAGACCCGCGCATGCAGGCGCTGGCCAAGCGTTGGATGGAGCTCGTGCACGAGTTCACCGGCGGCGACCCGGGCATCACGCAGTCGCTGGCGAATGCGTACAAAGGCGAGCCGGAATTCACGGCCCAGCAGCAGTTGGACGGCGAGATTTTTTCGTACGTGAGGAAGGCGTTGTCGTAAGTTCGCAGGCGTGACCACCGGCCGCTTCGCTCCATCGCCCACGGGCCCGCTCCACCTCGGCAGTCTCGTCGCCGCGGTGGGGTCGTGGCTGCATGCGCGGAGGGCGGGCGGCCGGTGGCTCGTGCGGATCGAAGACATCGACACGCCGCGCGTCATTCCGGGATCGGCGGACGAGATTCTCGCCGCGCTGCGGCGCTACGCGCTCGACTGGGACGGCGAGGTCGTGTGGCAGTCGCGGCGCACGGCGTTGTACGAGCGCGCGCTCGCGGAGCTGCGCGAGAGGGATCTCGTCTTCGACTGCGCCTGCTCGCGCGCCGACTTGCAGCGCGCGGCGTCGGCGCCGGTCGGCGAAGAGCCGCGCTATCCCGGCACGTGCCGCGACGGCTTGCCGCCCGGCCGCGCAGCGCGCTCCATTCGCTTTCGTAGTCCCGACGGCGACGACTTCATCGTGCGCCGCGCCGACGGCCTCTTCGCCTATCAGCTCGCCGTCGTCGTCGACGACGCGGATCAGGGCGTGACGCAGGTCGTGCGCGGCGCCGATCTCCTCTCCTCCACCCCGCGTCAGATCGCGTTGCAGCAGGCCCTTGGGCTTCCGTCGCCCGAGTACGTGCACCTCCCGCTCGTCCTCAATCCCGACGGCACGAAGCTCGGAAAACGCGACGGCGCGCTGCCGCTGCCGACACTCGACGACGCGCGCGTCCGCGAGACGCTGGCCCTCGCGCTGCGCCACCTCGGCATCGAGATCGCGATGGATGAACCGCGGCGGATGCTCGAGGAAGCTACACTCTCCTTCGGATCGTGGAGCGGCGGGCTTTAGCCCGCCGCGGCGGGCTGAAGCCCGCCGCTCCAGGGTTCATGAAGGAGGATTCGTCGTGCTCGATCTCGGTGTGCTCGACAACGTCATCGGCGTCATCGTCGTCATTCTGCTGCTCAGCATGGTCGTGCAGTCGATTCAGACATTCGTCAAGAAGTTGTCGAATTTCAAATCGAAGCAGATCCGGAAGTCGCTCGAGAACCTGTTCGAGAAAACGTCCGGCAGCGCGCCGCCTTCGGGCGCGGCGACGGCGCAGGGCGTGCTGGATCATTTCGCGGAGCTGGGCCGCGTGACGGCGATGAACCGCAACGCCGTCGAGTCGATCTCGAAAGCCGATCTGACGAAGGTCGTGGCCACGATCGAAGGCTCGTCGATGCTGCCGCAGAAAACGAAAGACGCGCTGGGATCGGTGCTCAGGAGCGCGCAGGACGCGCAGAAGGCAATCGATGCGCTGATGAACGCGCCCATGCCCTCCGAGGCGATCGGGAAGCTCGCCGAATTGCGGACGGAGATGGCGCCGCTGCTCGCGCACATCGGGCAGGTGATCGATCAGGAAGGAAAGCCGAAGGCGGAGCTGATCGTCAAAGATGTGCTCGCGCTGCGCGACTACGCGACCGGCAGCGTGGTGCGGCTCGCCACCGAGCTGCACGGCTGGGTCGCCAACTCCGCTGCGGCGACGCCTGCGAATGCGGTTCTGCAGGAGGCGGCGGTGGCGGCGAGAACGCTCTCCGATGCCGCCGCGAATCTGCACACGCACATCACCGCATTCGGCGCCCGCCTGCGCGAGCGCTTCGATTCGATCGAGGCCTGGTACGACCCGATCATGCAGGGATTCGAAGAGCGCTACGCGCGGCACATGAAGACCTGGGCGTTCATCATCAGCGCCGTGCTCGTGGTGATGGTCGACGCGAACCTGCCGCGCCTCTACAAGCGCATGGCGACCGATGAGGTTTCGAAAAAGCGCGTGCTCGCGGAATCGGACAAGATCCAGCAGCGGTATGTCGATCAGATCGCGAAGGCGCGCGAGGACAACAATCAGCCGCTGCTGCATGAGCTGACGGCCCGTCTGAACGACGAGCTGGATGAAGCGACGTCGTCGTATCCGGCGCTCGGTCTGGAGATGCTCGACCTCGACGCGTTCTGGAACCGCACGAGCATGGTGGAGAAGGTGAAGATCTTTGTCGGCTGGATCATGATGTCGTTCCTCCTCAGCCTCGGCGCCCCGTTCTGGCACGACATCCTCCAGTCGCTGTTCGGTCTCAAGAACTTCCTGCGCGACAAGACGGAGACGAAAAACGTGGAGCAGGGGAGCGGGGCGGGCGCAACGGCGGGGTGAGGCCCGCTAGAATCTATCCATGCAACTGACGCTGATCGCGGTCGTCTTTCTCGCCGTCATTGCGCTCGGGTATTGGCTGTACGGTTCGTGGATCGCGCGGTTGATGGGGCTCGATGCGTCGGCGACAACGCCGGCGAATGAGCTGAACGACGGCGTCGACTACGTGCCGACGCGGCCGTTCTATTTGTTCGGGCAGCACTTCGCGGCCATCGCCGCGGCGGGGCCGATCGCGGGGCCGATCATTGCCTGCCAGGCGTTCGGATGGCTTCCGTGCTTGCTGTGGGTGGGACTCGGCGTGGTGCTGATCGGCGCGGTGCACGACTTCATGGCCCTCGCGGCCTCCGTGCGCCACGGCGCGCGCTCGATCGCCGACATCACTCGCGAGCACCTCGGCCCGCGCGCCGGCATCGCCATGATGGCGTTCATCTGGCTCGCGCTCGTCTACGTCATCGTCGCCTTCGCCGACATCACCTCATCGAGCTTCGTCACCGGCACCGAGGAGCTGGCCGGCGCGGCGGTGAACTTCCATCCCGGCGGCGCGGTGGCGGCGGCGAGCATCTTCTATCTGCTGCTCGCCGTGATCATGGGACTCGTACAGAAGTTTCTGAATCCGCCGCTGTGGCTCGTCACCGTCATCTTCGTTCCGGCGGCATTCGGCGCGGTGTGGCTCGGCACGCAGCTCTCGACGTCCTTCGTGCTGAACGCGAAGTGGTGGGCGCTGTTGATTCTCGCGTATTGCGCGGTGGCGTCGATGGTTCCGATGTGGTCGCTCCTGCAGCCGCGCGGATACCTCGGCGGCTACATCCTCTACTTCGCGCTCGCGGTCGGCGTCATCGGCGTGCTCTTCGGCGGCTACACGATCAAACAGCCGGCGTTCAAAACATTCAACTCCGGCGGGATGACGGGGATGCTCTTTCCCTTCCTCTTCGTCACGATCGCCTGCGGCGCGTGCTCCGGATTCCATGGCCTCGTCTGTTCCGGCACGACGTCGAAGCAGATCGACCGCGAAACGCACATCCGCCCGGTCGGCTACGGCGGCATGCTCGCCGAGGCCTTCGTCGCGCTGATCGCGATGGTCACGGTGATGAAGGTGGCGCAGGGCGATCTCACGGGACTCAAGCCGGGCACGATTTACGGCAACGGCATCGGCGACTTTCTCACGCTCGTGATCGGCGAGAAGCACCGCAACTACGCGATCACGTTCGGGGCGATGGCGTTTTCGACGTTCGTCTTCGATACGGTCGACGTCTCCACGCGCCTCGGGCGGTACATCGTGCAGGAGCTTTTCCGCTGGCCGACGCGCTTCGGCGCGTGGGTCGGCACGCTGGCCACGATCGCGCTGCCGGTGTACTTCGTCTCGTTCGCGCCGCCGGGAAGCTGGGTGAAGTTCTGGACGCTGTTCGGCGCGTCGAACCAGCTGCTCGCGGCGCTGACGCTGCTGGCGATCACGGTGTGGCTGCACCAGCGCCGCCAGCAAATCGCGTTCACGCTGATCCCGATGCTGTTCGTGCTCGTGACCACGCTTTACGCGCTGGTGCGCCTGACGATCGCGAACTTCGCCACCGCGACGACCGACGCGGTGGCGATGGTGAACGGCGTGACGTCGGCGGCGCTGATCGCGCTCGCGCTGTACCTCGTGTTCCGGGCCATCGTGCGCCTGCGCGCCGAGCGCGCGGTGGCGGCGATGGCGTGAGCTAGAACCGCAGGCCCACCGTCAGCGCCCATTCGTGGCCGGCGTCGCCGTCTTCGAGCGAGCGCGAGTACTTTGCCTGCGCGTAGGGCTTGAGGAAATCGAGATCGAACTCCAGGCCGCCGATCAGGTTGCCGAGCGTTTCCGTATCGCTGCCGCCGAGGTCGGAGTCGACATAGAAGAGGCCGACGCCCGCGCCGACGTAGGGCTTGATGCGCGAGCTGCCGAAGTCGACGGTGACGTCGAGGTTCGCCGTGCCGGCAGTGATGTCGCCGAGGATCGCGTCGTCGTCGGTGATCCAGTATTCGATGTTGGGATTGAGATTGACGACTCCGAGATCGATCAGCATTTCCGCGCCGACGAAATTCTCGTTCGCCTCTTCGAGGCGGCCGGCGCGGACGCCGAAATCAGCGGCGAGCACGGCCGGAGCGAGCAGGAGCAGGACGACAACCAGGGTGAGGAATAGAAGCGACTTCATGGGGATCACAGCCTCCTTTTGAGTCGGGCCACGGCTCGCCCTGTGCAGGAGCGAAGCCAGTGCGCGGGAATGACGGTTTGACGGCGACGCGTCAATCGGCACAGAATCGCGCCGAACGAAAAATTCGAGAGGTGACGAATTGGCTACGAAGAGTGCATCCAAAGGCGGCGGTAAAGGCCTGTCGGCCGCAGTGACGCCGAGTGCAGATCTCTCCGCGATCGTCGGCAATGAGCCGATTCCCCGGAGCGAAGTGACCAAGCGCGTGTGGGACTACATCAAGGCGAATGGTCTGCAGGACAAAGAGAACAAGCGGATGATCAACGCGGACGACAAGCTGCGGGTGATCTTCGGCGGCAAGAATCAGGTCTCGATGTTCGAAATGACCGCGCTGGTCAACAAGCATCTGAAAGCATAGCCGCGACCGCATCGAGGCTCGCGTCGATCTCCATCACTCTCTCGGCCCGGAAGTTCGCTTCCGGGTCCTTGAGAATGTGTCCCGTGAGCACGCAGACGATGCGTTCGCCGTCTTTCATCACGCCCTTCGCGCGCAGCTTCTCCACGCCCGCGAGCGTCGTCGCCGACGCCGGCTCGCAGCCGATCCCCATTCCGTCGATCTTGCGTTTCGCGGACATGAGCTCGTCGTCCGTGACTTCTTCGACGATGCCGAGCGTGTCCTGAATCGCGGCGACGGCTTTGTCGTGGCTGACGGGATCGCCGATGCGGATCGCGGTGGCGGTCGTCTCCGCCGCGATTTTGTGCCGCGTGGCGAAGTTCTCGGTGAAGCTGCGATAGAACGGATTCGCGCCGCACGCCTGGATCGAGGCCAGGCGCGGCATGCGCTCGATCCAGCCGCGCGCGTGCGCCTCGCGCAGCGCCTTGCCGAACGCGCTCGTGTTGCCGAGGTTCCCGGCGGGAACGACGATCCAGTCGGGAGCGTCCCAGCGCAGGTCCTGCAGCAGTTCCCAGACGATCGTCTTCTGTCCTTCGATGCGGAAGGGATTGATGGAGTTGACGAGATAGATGTTGAAGCGGTCGCAGGCCTCTCGCACGAGACGCATGGCCGCGTCGAAGTCGCCGCGGATGGCAAGACAGGTCGCGCCGTAGGCGAGCGTCTGGGCAAGCTTGCCACTCGAGATCTTTCCGGCGGGGACGAAGACGATCGCTTTGAGACCGGCCTGCGCCGCGTACGCGGCGAGCGATGAGCTGGTGTTGCCGGTGGACGCGCACGCGACCGCGGTCGCTTTCAAACGCACCGCCTGCGTGACGGCGACGGTCATCCCGCGGTCTTTGAACGAGCCGGTCGGATTCTCGCCCTCGTGTTTGAAG
>DATFHJ010000044.1:0-9835 GCA_035248585.1 Thermoanaerobaculia bacterium | reverse complement strand
AACGGCTTCGCGTTCGTGGAACTCACGAAGGTCCTTCAACTCAGCCGCGCCCGTCGCCTTCTTCGAGACCGCCTTGACGACGGGAACGTTGAAGCGGCGCGCCAGCTCGTCCGCGATCTCATGAAGCGGCTGAACGCGACGCGTTCGGGTCGGCGGCGCGGGAACGATCACGTCGAACTTGATGCGCCACGATCGGATGAACTTCTCCGCGACGATGCCGATTTCTTCGAGCGCCGAAGGGTCGTTCCGATACTTCAGGCGGTAGAGCAAGTCCCCCACTTCGGTGCGACGCGTGTCGAACTGCTCGTGGCCGTACTCGTCGTAGCCGAGGAACTCGCTGCCGGTGGAGTGAAGGTCGAGAACGCGGCCGTCTGCCCACGGGCCGTCGATCTTGCGAGGATTGGTCTTCGTCACGCCTGCATTCTAGTGATCCAAGAGACAGCTCGGAGTGAGCGGTGCCGGCGCGGAACGGTCGACACTCGCGCGTCGAAGGTGGCGGGCCAAGGGATGGCACCTACCGGTTACAATCCGATCATGGCCATCGAGTTCCCCTTGGAAGCGCACCTGATGGACATCCTCGAAGCGAGTACAGCCGACGTTTTGAGGTCGTGCGTGAACTGCGAGATGTTGGTGTTCTCGCAAGTCGCCGTTGGCGCGACGATCCCCGATCTCGTGATCGTGCGCCAGCCGCAAGAACCAACGATAGAAAAGCGAGTCAGACTCTCGGACTTCGAGGCCTGGGTAGTCGCCGAGCTGTGGGGCCGTGGAGCGTTGCGCGAACCAACGCTGACACGCAGGCTGTACACGAGGTCGCAGCGAACGCAGGTCGCACTGCAGAAGCTCGAACGGCTGGGGATCGTGCGTCGGACGCCGGCCGGAGGGTACGTCTTAACAGACGTCCTGAAACGGAACGTTGAGGTGCTCGCAGTCGAAGCGAAGCTGACGCGTTGGCGCGAAGCCATCGAACAAGCTCGCGACTACCTGCGGTTTTCGATGGCGTCGTACGTTGCGCTACCAGATTCGGTTGTGCGGTCGAACAGCGACATCGTCGAGGCGTGCAAAGAAGCTCAGGTTGGGCTGCTCGCCGTTTCGACGGATGGCGTGCGAGTCGTATGGCGACCGCGGCGCCGAAACGCGCCGGTGAAGCGGGACTTCGTGCGCGTTTTGTCTCGCACGGTCGGAATCGCACTCACTTAGTGCTGGCGGCGAATTTCTCAAAAGCGATTCGCCACTGGCGTTGGTGTTGGATCTCTGACCTGCCCGTGACCGCGCCCACGCTCGAGATTTTCTTCGCAAGGGCTTCAGCGTCGACGAGCCATTTCAACGCGTCTTCACGCTGCTCCGCATCGGATAGTTTGGAGAGCTTTCCTGTTTCACGAACCATCGCTGTCATGAAGTGCTGACGAGCAGCGGCGACGTTGCCGATCCTGTACTCCCAGTCGGCGACCTCAGAGACTGACTTGCCCGCACGAAGTGCGTCAAGGAGGGGCTTGCTCGCTGGCGTGACATCGCTGAGCTCATCGAGGAGGCCGGCCTTCGTAAGCCGGTCGAGGTCTTCTTTCAGATCCAACTCGCTCGCAAGTGCATGCGAGTAATAAGTGGGAACGGAGCGACCCTGAGCGTCGTCGAAATCCGCGAGCTTCAGTCGGCGCTCGCTGCGGTACCAACCGGTGCAGGTCATGTCCGCGCCAGCGGCAATCGCGAGGAGCCCAGCCACACCGGCGAGGCTTACTACGACCGTGCCGACACCCGCTTCTTTGAAGCCATGAACGAGACGCAGCATGGAGCCGATGGTGTTGGCGTCGGTGTTGTAGTAGGCGTCTTGAGACGTTTCGATGACGAGATAAACGCCTTCTGGTTCGCGCGCACTCACCTGATCGATGATCGTGCCGAGCAGGTGATTCTTTTCGGGGGCGACGGGCCGGAGACAGGAATCGGAGATGGCGACCGTAGCGAGACGGCCGAGTCCCAGATCAGCAGCGACTCGAAGTCCGGCATCCAGCCACGTGCCTTCTACGGTGAAGTCGGTAAACAGGTCGGTGATGAGCGGGCCGGGCAAGATGATGGATTCGCAGCCAACGTTGGCCTGAACGTTGACGCAGACTCGCACCGCATCTTCGATGCTCTTCTCATCTTCGGGCAGCGTGCCGGTCCATTGGTCTTCGATGTTGCTCTTCGCGTTCGCCTTCCATTGATTCTGTTTGCCGTGCTTCTCCGTGTCGTAGCTCTCGAAGCCGTCCGTAGCAAACCATCCATACGACGCGAGGTTCACGCACGCCTTCTTGCATTTCGCTCCGAGCAGCGTGGCCAGATAAAACTGTGGATCGATCAACCGTCGCTGCAAGTGGGGATACTTTTTCTCGATCTTGCGCCGAATGAGCGCGTCGTACGCGATTCCGGCGGGAAAGATGATCCCGCCGTCGACGTGAGCCACGTCGCCGGGCAGCGCCATCTGGTGACGTGCGGGCGCGAAGTATTCTTTGGTCATGAAGTAGCCTCGATAAACGCCTGCAAAGCATCGGCGACGCGACGAGGAGACGGGCGCACGCCGGGTGACCGATCAAGCATCAAGTCGATGATCCGCGCGAGTTCCGCAGGCGTGTCTGGTCGAAGTGCCGAAGTCTTGAGACCGCCGTTCATCAGCAACGCCTGGCGATGAGCAGTCGGGTGATGTTGTAACAACGATTCCTGCAGGAGGACGCCGAGGGCGAACACATCGGCCTTGCAGGAAAGCGGGTTGCCCCGAGCGTGCTCTGGTGCCATGTAGCCTTCCGTTCCCCACGTTTTCCCGGCCGTGGTGAGCGGTGAAAGGTTGAGATGGCGAGCGACACCAAGGTCGATGAGAACAGCGCGGCCGTCGGCCCGAAGCATCACATTCGAGGGTTTCACGTCGCGATGCACGATGCGATCGTTCGCCCACAGTTCGTCGATCGCGAGCGCGACGTCGCGGCCGATCGCGGCGATTTCGGTGAACGAGAGCTGGCGCTGCGTGAGCACCGAGGACAGCACGTCGCCTTCGATGAAGGTGGTGGCGATGTAGTTGTACGAGTTACCGCCGATGTCGATAGCGCCGTCCGCGTGGAGGCGAACAATCGTTTCGCCCTTCAAGCGCTTCAGCGCGGCGATCTCACGCGCGGTCCGTTCGTCGAGTTGGTCGCCGAAGTAGATCTTGAGTGCGACTTCCTCGGCTGAGCCATGCGGTGTCGCGCGATAGACGGCTCCCTGCCCGCCTTGGGCGAGCGGTCGAACGTTGTCGAAGAGGCCGACAACAGCAGCGATTACGTCAGCGTGGGAGGGCTGACGCGGCGCGGGCGAATGGTTCATCAAGAGGTCACCGCGGATCCGCGGCGAGCCGCTTCGTCAGAACTCTTGGCGAAGTGGTATGCGGGGATTTTAGCAGAGGCACTTCTCAAAGGTCGTACGTTGCGTCCCCCGGCGCGCCGGCGCGGCGCTTGCCCGCGAGAGACGCGCGTGCACGATACGGACACCCGCTGCAAGCGACGTGACGGCGCATGGGTGGTGGAAACGTGCGGCCGCGATGAGCAAACCCACAGGCGATGGGAGGGTGTGAAGTGGCGGCGCCGTTTTTGCGGCCGGGGCGCGTCGCTTTCATCCCATCGCTCTGCAAAAACGGTGACGCCACGAGGGGGCCGCGCATCTACGCCTGGTAGATCGCGCCGAGGGCGTGCAGGTTGCGCCGCGCGTGCGATGCAACTTGCAGCCGCGGGATGGGCGGGCCGTGGGCGAAACAAAAAAGAACGAGCAAACGAGTCACGGCGAATGGGCTTCGAGCGCGAATCGTGGAGCAGCGGAGCCACGTCGGCGATCACGCGACGGACAATCTCGCGGTCATCGTCGCGAGCGTGCATGCCCGCGTCCACCAGCCGTAGAACAAGTGGCTGTGCATTCCGCTCTGCACCGCAGCAGATCGCGTCGACGTTGACCTCGAGCGCTCGATATCCGCAGCCTTTCCGATGATGAATGCGGAAATCACCACGAAGAAGGTCGGGACGAAGTGGCACGGCTACATCGAGGGGCGACCGGACCTCGACGAAACAGCGCTCAGCGAAGAGGCGGTGCGCCGGAAGATGGAGCAACTGCGCGACCGCATCGGAATTTGCGGAGCGAGAACGGAGCGCTTCGGCGGAAGAGTGTGCGAGTTGATCGACGGCCATCGCGTACTCGGTAAGACACGCATCGAGCACCGAAGTGGCGACGTCACGTGGAGCGAGCGAACGCCGTGACAGCGGCAACAGCTCGGTCGCGAGGAGACCACGACGGCGTGAAGTGACAGCGGCTCGGCGTGACGGGACCACGCCGCAGAAACGGGGGCGGGCGGTGGCGGGCGGGCGGGGGGCCGCGCCGCCGGCGCTTGGCGGGCGCGGAGCCGATGTGCGGCGAGAGATCGCGCGCGTGAGCGGCGAAGCCGTGAACGGCCGCTCTCTCGCGGCACTTCGGCGTAGCGATGGGTGGTGGAAAGCGCCGGGCCTCTTCGCGGACGTGCGGCCGCGGACGGTGGTGCGGGTGGTGCGGCCGCACGTGCGCGAAGAGGCAGCGCGCGAGCCCGAAGGCGAGCGCGCGCGGCGCGGCCCCCGGGAGGGGGAAACGTGCAGCGCCGATGCATGACGCGATGACGACGAGGAAGCTGAGCGCGCAGCGCGAGGCGCACCGGACATGCCGCTGGTGGCTCTGGCGAGGCAGTTTGCTCCGCTCTCGGCAGAGCACTCGCCGAGCCGATTCAGTTTCCCTGCAATGCCGGAGCGGTGCGGCGATTAGCCGCCCGCGACGGCGAGCAGGGCGCGGCGGGTGGGAGCGCGGTGCGGGACGCTTGCGGCGCGGCAGCGACGCAACCGGCCCGCACAAGGTGCGCCGCGGCAGCCGCGCGGGAGGGTGTGGGGCGGGTGGAAGGTGGAGGTGGGCGCGCTGCCTGGCGCACCCCCGCGCGAGGGTGGAGCGTGACGCTTGGATTGCCGATGCAACAGGCGCAAAGCCGGTTTGGCCGCGGTGCGCGGCGGCCGAAGGCCGACGGGCAAGCTGCGCGCGGCGGATGCGAGGGAGGTGGTTGGGCGTGAGCGCCGCCTGACGCAGCGGCCGCGGCGGGGGAAACGGGCAACCGCGCAGCAGAAGCGGATCGACGACGGGCGCGGCGAATACGGGTTGGGCGGTGGAGGGTGCGGCCACGAAACCGTTCGCGCCTAAGGCTCGGCTAAGCTGCGTGGACCGCTTGAACGTGATTCGCAGCCGGATGCTCCCCTGCGCGCTGCACGAGCGCGTGGAAACGCGCGGAGCCACGAAGCAGCGGGCCACGACAGCTTCAGCCGCGCCTTAGGCGCAGCCACAGGCGACACGCGTGCGTGCACGAGGTTCGGGTGGTGGAACGCGCGAGCTCGAGACGCGCGAGCCACAGGCCGGGCGTGCCGGCGTGGCGCGACCGTTGCCCGCGCGCACGATCGCATTCCTTTTCGCGCGCGACGCAACGGGCGTGACACGCCGAGGGCGGGAGGGAAACGTGCAGCCGCCCCAATGTGGCCGATGCACGAGCGCGCCGGCGCGCCGGTTGCCCGCGCTGCACGCGAGGCCGCGCGAAAGACGCCCGCTGCAACCGACGTGACGGCGCGCGGGAGGGGGAAACGTGCAGCCGCGCAAAGCGAACCGACAGGCACGGGCGGGCGTGCAGTGGCGGCGCCGTTTTTGCGGCTGGGCCGCGCCGTTTTCACCGCACCGCTCTGCAAAAACGGTGACGCCACGAGGGGGCCGCGCGCTCTACGCACCGTGGATCGCGCCGAGGACGTGCAAGGTGCGCTGCGCGTCCGATGAAATGAGCAGTTGCGTGATGGGCGGGCTGTGGACGGAACAAAAAAAATGAAGGAACAACAATACGGATGGTGACTATGGGATAAGCGTGCTCGACGCGCGAGCGCAACGACCGCGGCGTATCAGGACCGCCGACATTCTCGCCACCCGCACAGGCCACGGGGACGGGCGGCGGAACGGTATCAGTCGCGACACCCTTCCCTACTCGCGGGGGCGGGAGCCGCGGCGCGGCCGTTGCGTGCGGCGGCGCGCGACAGCGCGACGTCCCGCATGCAACGGACGTGACGCGGCGAGGGTGGGAGTGTGGCTCTCGCGACGCACGTGCCACTCGCGCGGGCGGGAGCCGTGGCGCGACCGTTGCCAGCGAAGCACGGCCGCTTCATCGCGGTGCAAGCGTGCAACGGGCGTGACACGGCGAGGGCGGGCGGGTGGCTCTCGCGACGCATGTGCCACTCGCGCGGGCGGGAGCCGCGGCGCGACCGTTGCCAGCGAAGCACGGCCGCTTCATCGCGGTGCAAGCGTGCAACGGGCGTGACGCGGCGAGGGTGGGCGGGGGCGCGGCGAACGTGTTTGCGACGACCAGGTGCAGCGGAACCGCGCACGTCGTTCGCGGCGTGCCGTCGCGTGTTGGGCGGGCTGTGGACGGAACATCAAAGCCTCACGCGGCATCACGAACGGCTGCATTCACGTCGGCGAATGTTCCTGTTCGACCACATGGATGTCGTTCGAGATGATTTCGCGCTGCGGGTTTCGCTGCGTGAAGTGATCGCGCGCCGAAATCGCACGTGCGGCTCTCGGCGCAAAGCGGTGCCGCGTCGCGCGTATCTGCCCGTCGATCCGATTCAAGTGAGCCGATGTGGTTTTCGCGCGCCGCGGCGTCGACGCGAAACGGCCGGCATCATCCGCAATCGATCCCGGCGCGCTTTTAAGTCGTCCGTGGTGGCTTCGCGCTGCTCGTGCGTATGCGCGAAACGGCTCCGGGGCACGTCGAAATGGCGTCCGGACGCTCCCGGATGATCTCGGCGCGCTATTTTTCGGCCGCAGGGCACTTCGCGGTGATGCCCGGGAATGTTGAATCGATGCTCCGGGAGCTGTTTTTGAGGCCCCCGGAGCCGTTTTCGAGCCCCGCGCGGCCGTTTTTGCGGCCGGCGCGCTTTTAAGTGATGTGGGTGGTGAGTGGTGGCACCGGGGGATCAGGGCACTCACGCCATCGGCTTTCCCAGGAATAGTTCCATGCAGCGCGCGGATATGATGGCGCGGAGTTCTCAACCTGTGACTGTCGAGCTGATCCGATCGCGATCTCCCCGGCCGCGCCACATCTGGCGCGTGGCGGCGCTCGCGTTGCTCCTGCTCGCCGCGGCGGACCTCACGCTTCCGCAGCTCTGCGCCGAAGATTCGCAGTCGCTTCGGATGGCGCAGCGGCAGCACGACAGCAGTGCAAGCGTCCAGATCGTCGCCGCGCCGGGCGACCTCGCGGCTGCGGAGCGAGAAAGCAGTCACGATTGCTTCTGCTGCTGTTCGCACGTGTTGTCACCTGCAGTCGCCGTGCACCTCGTCGCGTTCGACCTCATCGAATCGTCGAAACTGGTCCGTCCCGTCGACATCGCGGTGACGTTCTTCCCCGCCCCGTTCCATCCTCCCCGGCTGGCGTAACGCCGCCTTCCACTCACCGCTCCGCGGGCGCATGCCCGTGAAGCGTCGCTGATCGATCTCACTTTCGAGGATGGTTGTATGCATTCATTTCTTCGTCGCCCCGCGGCGCTTGCGCTGGGCGTGGCGGCTTGTATTGGTTTGATCCTCTCGGGGCGCGCTGTTGCGCAGCAGGCGCCCGCATCACCCCCACCCGCGCCGACTCTCACCGCCGACGATCTCGTGCGGCGCGCGTTTACGGCCAATCGCGAGCTGGCCGCCGCGCGCATCGAGCAGACACGCGCACGCGCACGTCTGCAGCAGGCCGGTTTGCGGCCGAATCCCGTGCTCGAGCTCGAGCACGTCGGTGGCCCGCTCGGCATCTCCAAAGGTGAAGAGGAGCGCCGTGCGGAGCTGTCGCTGCCGATCGAATACGGCGGCAAGCGCAGCGGCCGGATCGGCCTTGCGGAAGCGGAGCTGCGCGCGATCGACGCGAACGTCTCCGATCGCGAGCGGCGCCTCGCGGCGGCGGTGCGCACCGCGCATGCCGAAGCCGTCGCGGCGCGGCGCGAGCTGCGATTTACCGAAGAGCTGGTCGGCATCGATGCAGACCTCGATCGCATCCTGCAGGCCCGCGTGCGTGAAGGTGATGCGGCACCGCTCGAAGCGAACCTCTTGCGCGTCGAGATCGACCGGCTTCGCTCGCGTCGCGCGCTCGTCGAGGGCCGCTATCGCGCGGCCGAGATGCGGCTGCGAAGCACGGTCGGATTATCGGCGCAGGAGCCGCTGAGCCTCGCCGATGCAGCGTCCGCAGATGCGATGCCCGTGCTCGATGAAGCAATCGCGCTCGCGCTGTCGCGGCGCCCCGATCTCCGGCTCGCCGCGCTCAACGTGGAAGTGGCGGAGGCGGGACTGCGCCTCGCACGAGCGGAGGCCTTGCCGGAGCTGAACGTCTTCGGCAACTACACGAACGGACGCTCGGGATTCGATGACACGCCGGTCGGACCGCTCACCGATCGCGATCAGCTCTTCGGCGCGGGCGTCTCGATCACGCTGCCGGTGTTCCATCGCAATCAGGGCGTCATCGCCGAGCGCAGCGCGGCCATCGAGCAGGCGCGACACCTCCGCGACTTCACGGAAGCGCAGGTGCGCGCGGAAGTCGAAGGCGCGCTGGCGCGCTACCACGCGGCCCAGACCGCGCTCGACATCTTTCGCGAAGGCGTCATCGACCGCTCCGCGGCGAACGTCCGGACCATGCGCGCCGCGTACGAAACGGGCGCGTTCTCGATCTCCGAACTGCTGGCCGAACGGCGGCGGTTCGTCGATGCGCAACGCGACTTCACCGAAGCGCTGGCCGAGCGCGAGCTCGCCCTGGCCGATCTGCAGGCGGCGATCGCCGCGCCGATCGACACGACAAAGGACGTGAAATGAGCGACACGAATACGAATGCCGGCGCGAATGAAACGACGCCGGGTAGGAAGCGCCGCTGGATCATCGCGGCGATCGTCGCGGTCGCATTGATCGTGGCAGCCATTGCGATTGTGCGCGGACGTCGCGGCGACGCCAAGCCGGCCGACGCGGAAGCGGCGGAGGAGCATCACGACGAAGGCGGAGGCAATGCCGTCGAGCTGGGACCGGAGGCGGCAGCGGCAGCAGACATTCAGCTCGTCGCGGTCACGCAGCGCTCCGCCGTCGTCCCGCTCAGGACGACCGGCACCATTGAGGCGAACGAGCAGCGCATGCAGCAGGTCTCCCCGCTCGTCAACGGCCGCGTCGATCGCGTCTACGCCGCACCGGGCGATCGCGTGC
This sequence comes from Thermoanaerobaculia bacterium, assembly GCA_035248585.1. Classification (GTDB taxonomy): domain Bacteria; phylum Acidobacteriota; class Thermoanaerobaculia; order Gp7-AA8; family Gp7-AA8; genus QHVT01. The sequence continues at coordinate 583 of DATFHJ010000044.1, read as the reverse complement.
GCGCCGGTGCCGTGCTGGCCGAGCTGTCGAGTCCTGAAGTTGCGGAGCTGAAGGGCAAGTTGCTCGAAGCGCATTCGCGGCAGAACCTCGCCGATGCGAACCTGCGCCGTCTGCGGAAGTTGAGCGACCTCGGCGCCGCGGCCGGCAAGGACCTCGCGGCGGCTGAGAGCGAAGCGCAGACGGCGCAGGCGGAAGTCGCGCACATCCGCGGCAGCCTCTCCGCGCTCGGTGCCGATGCATCGGGCGGCCGCAGCATCGGGACGCTCGCGCTACGCGCGCCGATCGGCGGCACGATCACGCAACGGTTTGTGAATCCCGGCGCTGGCGTTCAGGCCGGAAGCCCTGTCTTCGCCATTGCCGATCTCTCCTCCGTCTGGGTCATTGCGAACGTGCCGGAAGCGCAGGTGCAACTGCTCACCATCGGCTCGGAGGCTCGCGTGCATTCGGCGGCGCTCGGACAGCAGGTCGCGGCGGGACGCGTCAGTTACATCGATCCGATTCTCAACGAAGAGACGCGCACCGCACGCGTGCGGATCGAGTCTGCGAACCCGGATCAGAGGTTGAAGATCGGCACGTTCGTCGA